>JAEEXJ010000049.1 GCA_016291475.1 Lachnospiraceae bacterium
CCCGCATTTCTGGTGTTTGTTCTGTGCCAGAAACAGATATATTCCGGACTTACGGTGGGAGCGGTTAAGGGATAAAACAGATGAAGACAATGGTGAACAAAGTAAAAGACCATCTCGAAAAATGTATTATCCCTTTTTGGAAGGGACTCAGAGATGATGAATTCGGCGGGTATTACGGATTTTTGGATTATAACCTTAATCTCGATAAAAGAGCTGAAAAGGGCTGCATATTAAACAGCAGGATTTTGTGGTTCTTTTCAAATGCTTATCTGTTATTAAAAGATGAATCATTGCTCCGTGAAGCTGACCATGCCTATGCTTATATGACAAAGCACTGTCTTGATACGGAAAATGGAGGAATATTCTGGTCTACGACATATGACGGTAAGGTGAAAGATTCCACGAAGCATACTTATAATCAGGCTTTTGCAATCTATGCTTTGTCCTCCTATTATGAAGCAGGCGGAGATCCGGATGCTTTGGAAAAGGCAAAAGAGCTTTTTTATCTGATAGAGAGTAAATGCAAAGATGAAAAAGGCTATCTTGAAGCATCGGATCGCAGCTTTCATAAGATCGGTAATGATAAGCTATCCGAGAATGGTGTAATGGCGGACAGGACCATGAATACATTGCTTCATGTTCTTGAAGCATACACCGGGCTTTACAGTGTATGGAAGGGCGATGAAGTCAAAAATGCACTGAAGGATATCCTGAATAATTTTGCGGAAAAAGTATATAACAGATCACTCCACAGGCAGGAAGTGTTTTTTGACGATGATTATAAGTCTCTTATAGATCTTCACAGTTACGGACACGATATAGAAACCTCGTGGCTGGTGGACAGAGCCGTTGAAGTATTGGATGATCATGACGTAAGACTGTGTGAAAAAATACACGGGATCACAAGAGATCTGTCTCAAAACATTCTGGATACTGCTTTTGACGGTTATTCACTTCCCAATGAATGTGAGAACGGAAAGGTTGATGAAAAAAGGATCTGGTGGGTTCAGGCGGAAACAGTAGTAGGTTTTTTAAACGCTTACAATGAATCGGGAAATTCGGATGAGAAATATCTTAATGCCGCAAAGAACTGCCTTGAATTTATATTTGAAAATGTCGTAGATAAAAGAGATGGTTCCGAGTGGTTTTGGGCTGTTGACAAGAACGGAGCACCGATAGCGGATCTGCCGATAGTTGAACCCTGGAAATGCCCATATCACAACGGAAGAATGTGTATGGAAGTTATAAGAAGAATGGCATAAAGAAAACAGTTCAGTGATTTCCTCCTAATATAAAACAGGCATCGATCGTAATGACCGGTGCCTGTTTTATTGTTGACAATTTTGGTTTATCGGGATAAACTGATTTTAGTTTATCGGAATAAACCATGGAGGCATGTTATGAAGGATATAGAGCTTGGAGCAGTGCAGGAGAGATTTGCCGATATAGTATGGGCAAATGAACCTATCGGCTCGGGAGAACTGGTAAAGCTTTGTGAAAAAGAACTGGGATGGAAGAAACCCACCACATATACGGTACTCAGAAAACTTAGTGAAAAAGGTCTTCTACGCAATGAGGACGGAGTTGTTACCACTCTTATGACACGTGAGGATTTTTATTCCGCGAAGAGTGAGCAGATCGTTGAGGATTCTTATGAAGGATCTCTTCCCGCATTTATTGCAGCATTCACTTCCCGTAAGAAGCTTTCAAAGGCAGAGGTGGATGAGATACAGAAGATGATCGATGGTTTTAAGAAGGGAGAGAAAAAATGAGCACGGTATTTCTCAAGATATTAAATCTCTCTTACAGTGCATCATGGCTGATCCTTGCCGTGGTTATCGTAAGACTTCTGCTTAAAAAAGCTCCCAAATGGATCAACTGTCTGCTGTGGGCGCTTGTTGCCGTAAGGCTGATCTTACCGTTTTCTCTCGAGAGTGCCATGAGCCTTCTGCCCAGCGGAGAAGTGGTACCCGAAAATATTCAGGCAACGGATGTACCTCATATCGAAACAGGGATAAACGTGGTTAACAGTGCAGTTAATCCTGTGATGGAAGAGACATTTGCGCCGGCTTCGGCAAACAGTGTAAATCCCATGCAAGTTGTTGTAACGGTTTTATGTATTGCTTGGGTAATCGGTATCTTAGCTATGGCTGTGTATGCTTTTATAAGCTATGCAAAGATCAAAAGAAGCGTAAGGGAAGCCGCACTTCTAGAAAAAGGAATAATGGAATGTGATGAAGTTAAATCTCCCTTCATACTCGGAATACTTCGTCCCGTTATATATGTGCCTTCCGGAATGGACAGGGAGACTCTTGAGCTTGTACTTGCTCATGAAAAGGCACATTTAAAAAGACGCGATTATGTATGGAAGCCTTTGGGATATGCCCTTTTATCCGTATATTGGTTCAATCCCTTAAGCTGGATCTCCTATATTCTCCTGTGCAGGGATATAGAGTCTGCTTGTGATGAAAAGGTGATCAGAGATAAGAGCAGCGATTATATGGCTGCATATTCTCAGGCACTTTTAGACTGCAGCATTCAGAAAAGAAGGATTGCGGCATGTCCCGTTGCCTTTGGAGAGACCGGAGTTAAGATGCGTATAAAGAATGTTCTGAATTATAAGAAGCCTGCTTTTTGGATCATCATAGCGTCACTTATTGCATGTGTGGTTCTGGCTGTATGTTTCCTTACAAATCCGAAGAAAGAAGAACCTGTGAGTGAAGCACCCTCGGAAACCGAAACACCGGTTTCGGATGAGCCCTATGTATTTGATGAAGAAAGAGTATATTACTACAGTTTAAACGCTTATACCATTAATGGTATAGATCCGGTTAAACTTATAAATTTCACTATTTCGTTTCTGCCTGATGGAACATATACATGGTATGAATCTCCCGTCAGCAGCTTTATCGGTACGGGTACATATTCCATTGAAGACGGAATCCTTACCATGACGGATAATGCAGAGATGACGGGAACTGACAGAGTAAACAGATTCACGGTCTCGGAGGATAGTTTGTTTTATGTTTCCGATGGATCCGATAATTTCGATATGGTAAAACTTTCAGACGGAGTGGAATTTGCTCTCGGAGTCAATCCTTTGGGAGATCTGGAAGATATTGATGTCGTAGAGGTGGAACCCCTGACATTTGTATGGCCTACGGATAATGATGTGGTGACCAGACAGTTCAGTACGGACGAGGAAAACTATCATCCCGAAACGGATATTGCCGGAGCGCCCGGTGATCCCGTATATGCGGCTACGGACGGCACCATAAAAGAAACGGGATTTGATGATAAGGACGGAAATTATATAGTAGAGTCCGCAGGACTTATTACGGTTACATACTGTCATCTTGAAGAAGTAAGCGTAAATGTAAACGATGTGGTAAGTGCAGGTGACGTTATCGGCACCATCGGATCTACCGGTAATTCAACTGGTCCACATCTGGCAATAAGACTTTTGCTTGGCGATGAGCCTTATGATTATCTTCAGCTGTTTGATTCGTATATAGCACATGAAGTGCCTGAAAAATCCGAAGGAAATGTATATGATTATTATTCCTCGGACGGATCGGTGTATCTCAGACAGGACTATGTGACCGGAAAATCCGTGATCGTGGACGGAGAACAGGAATATCCCGTAGATATTGCCATGGGGGCATATGGTCCGAAGATCGAGAAGTTTGACGCGGACGGAGACGGAGAGGATGAATATCTGATCGCGGAATGCGAAGGAACCGGCACAGGAATATCTCAGTACGGACTTTGCATCGTGGAAACTGGCGGAGGCAGTTATAAATTAACCAGATATGACAGTCAGTATTTTGCCGATTACCTTGATGAGAATATCGGTTACCAATGGGACAACGCAAGGCAAGAGTTTAATGTGTTCCAGAAAAGACCCTTTACTTCAGATTTATGGGTCGGCATACACGTCAAGCCTTTTGAGAAGCATAACCAGCTTGAGAAGATTGTCTGGTCGGATATAATAGGTATTGAATTTGAAGACGGGCATGTATATCTGTCCGCACCCACAGGCTATGTATATAAGTACATTCCTGCTCCGGATTATGAAAATGCAGTCAGGGTCAGGATTGAAATACTTGTTCAGGAAGATTCAAACATCATATTAAGCGGTAACTACAGATTCGCTATGGATGACGGTGTGAAATAAGACCTAATCCGTGCTGGAAAAACATGTAACATTATAGTATGATTGTATTAAGGCAAAGACGTCTGTTACAGGACGCCTTTGTCTTTTTTTATCGGATTCGGAAAGGAGAACGAAATGGCTGCGTTTGACAGAGTGTTGTCGGGAATTCCGCAAATGGATGTAAACTTTGACAATATACGTCTCGGCGATAATGTTGTATGGCGCGTCGATGATCTGGAACAGTTTAAACTGTTCATGAAGCCTTATGTGGATCAGGCCATTCGCGATAACAGGAATCTGATATATTTCAGGTTTGCATCTCATGAGCCGCTTTTGGAAGAACGTGAAGGTCTTAAGATAATAAATGTCGAACTCAATCACAGGTTCGAAAACTTTACCGTGGAGATACATGAACATATCAGGCGCGAAGGCAGGGATGCTTTCTATGTTTTCGATTGCCTGTCGGAACTTCAGACCGCATGGGCGACGGATCTGATGATGGGAAATTTCTTCAGGGTAACATGTCCCTATCTGTTCATTCTGGATACGGTTGCATTTTTCCCGCTTATAAGGGGCAAGCATTCTTTTCAGGCTATAGCCAAGATAAGGGATACCACGCAGCTCTTCCTTGACGTTTATGCGGACATTGAAAATGTATATGTACGTCCGGATAAAGTATGGAACAGATATTCCGAAACCATGCATCTGCCCCATCTCTATAATCCGAAAACAGGGGACTTCAAGCCGATACTGGACGGAGTTATGGCGAGCAAGTTCTATCAGGTGCTGGGTGAAAATGCATCTTCACCCGACCGGGGAAACATGGACAGCTGGGATCGGTTCTTCAATCTGACGGAGTCCATGTATGAAAACGGTATGGATGTTACCGAAAGATGTCACCGCATGTGTAATATCATGATGTCCCGCGATGAGAGAATGCGTGCGATGATAAAAGAAAACTTTACGCCCCGTGATTATCTCGGCGTAAGAAAGCGCATGATCGGAACGGGAATGATCGGCGGTAAAGCTTGCGGCATGCTTCTTGCAAGAAAGATCCTTGAAAACAAATGCCCCGATATCTACAGAAAGCTTGAACCTCATGATTCTTTCTACATCGGTTCCGATGTGTTCTATTCTTTTATAGTAGAAAATGATTTCTGGGATCTGAGAGTCAGACAGCGAAGTAAGGAAGAATACTTTTCACTTGCGGAGGAGTTCTCCGAAAGACTTCTTGCAGGAAAGTTTTCCGGTGAAATGGAAGAGCAGTTTGTAAAGCTTCTTGAGTATTACGGACAGGATCCCATTATTGTCAGATCCAGTTCTATTTTGGAGGACGGATTCGGAAATGCATTTGCGGGTAAATATGAATCGGTCTTTTGCTCTAATTCCGGGGATATGGATCATCGTCTCGAAGAACTTGAGAATGCTGTAAGAACAGTCTATGCAAGTACGATGAGCAGATCCGCTCTTGATTACAGAAGCAGGAGAGGGCTTCAGGCAAGGGACGAGCAGATGGCACTTCTTGTTCAGAGAGTTTCGGGATCGTATTACGGCGAGTATTACATGCCCTGTGTTGCAGGCGTCGGTTATTCATACAGCCCCTACAGATTCATGGATGAGCTGGATCCGGATGCGGGAATGTTAAGGCTTGTAATGGGACTCGGAACTTCTGCCGTAGACAGAACGGAAGGCTCCTATCCCAGACTCGTAAGCCTTGATAAACCAAAGGCTACCACAGCGAGGAATTGCACAGAGAAACATCAGTATTCTCAGAAGAAACTGGAGCTAATGAACAGGGCTGAGGGAAGACTCGAGCAGGTAGATCCCGATGTGGTTAAGCAGTATCTGCCAGCGTTTATGAAAAAGCTTCTCTTCGAACATGACTTTGATACCGAAAGGATCTTCAGGGAACGCGGACAATCCAGGGATATCGAATTTGTTTCCTGTCAGGGAATAGTAGAAAAAGAAGATCTTATGCTTAAGATGCGGGAGATGCTTTCCGCAATTCAAAAAGAATACGATTATCCCGTTGATACGGAGTTTACGGTCAATCTATCGGAAGACGGTGACTATGTCATTAACCTTCTTCAGTGCAGACCGCTTCAGGTATTTCATGACACGGAAGAAGCTGAATTTCCCGAAGATGTTGATGAGAGCAAGATCATATTTGAATGCAGGGGTTCTTCAATGGGACTGTCGCGATTTGAAAAACTCGATGTAATAGTCATGATCGATCCCGTTGGTTACTACAACATGCCTTACAAGGATAAGTACAGGGTTGCCCAGATGGTCGGAAAACTTAACTGGGCTATGAGGGGCAAGGATAAGAAGATGCTTCTCATGTCACCGGGAAGGATCGGAACATCATCTCCCGAACTCGGCGTGCCTGCTCTTTTTTCCGACATAAGCGAGTTCAATGCGATATGTGAGATCTCGGATTCAAGGGCTGGATATAATCCGGAGTTATCATACGGAAGTCACTTCTTCCAGGATCTGGTTGAAGCGGGGATTTTGTACAATGCGATCTTCGAAAATGAAAAGACGATACATTATCATCCGGAACTTCTTGAAATATGTGACAAACGGATAACGGGTTTTGACAGGCATGAGGAAGAACTTAAAAGTATTGTTAAAGTGTTTGATGTATCCGAAATAGATTTCAGATTGTGTAACGATATGAAGAAAGAACGGATACTTTGTTTTATGGAATAGGGGTATAGTATGATTTCACTGAACGATTATTTGTATAACGGAGATACGGTAGTAAAGATTCTTCATTCATATTCACGGGATCTTAAACAGAGCGCGATCGATACCAACAACGGAGTTGATATTGCACACAGCAATCTGCTTCTTTTAATGATAGATCTGCTGGAGCATAATGATTTCCTTACGGCTCAGTCTCAGAAGATAAGAGAGTTTTACAGATATATGGCGGATAAATATCCGTTCCTTGCATTTACCTTCAAAGGAAGGATCAAATCCATTATAAGGCTTGAAGAAAAGATCAACGGTAAGATAGTTGAATACATATACGACTATCATAGGAAGACGGGAGGTTATCCCTCGGAAGCCGAGATCAAGGACAGGATAGGACGGATCAAGGATTTTATCGCATACAGGATAGTTATATCACTGCCGAAATGCCATTTGAAACTCGGTGATGATAAGTATGAGATGGAGCTTGAGTATCTGTATGAAATAGCGGATGCTCTTCCGGACTTCTTGGAGGAGAGAGGATTTAAACCTGAGATATCCGGACTTGAGACGATAAGTACGAGAATAGCCGATCCTTATAAGCAGTATTACAGGGATTATATAGAGAATCCCAATGATAATGATTACAGATCTCTTCATATCGCTTTCTTTGACAATACATCAAGAAGTAACATCGAAGTACAGATCAGGACCAAGGAGATGGATGATAATGCCGAGATAGGTCCTGCAAATCATCTTGGTTATGAGAAGACTCAGGAAAACGAACGTGCCAGAAGAGAAGAGATTCCCGTAGGTGAAAATATTTATTTCGACGATGCGTATGAAAGAGTAATGCTTCTTCAAAAGCTGGATCTTAGCAAGGTTGATGTAAATATGTTCGGTGCCACGGACAATAATATGGTAAACGACGGATGCGGATTGTATCGTGGTCGACTGATCCTTCCTTACGAGCATTTGTCGAGATTTCAAAACGATCTTATCTAAGCGGAAATACCTGAAAGCCCGAGAGTCCTTTCTCGGGCTTTTTGTGTGCATTTAGAGGCTCAGATTGCGAAATTGTCTGAAAAGTAGACTTTCACGATATGAAGCGCTATAATTTGTATGCTTTTTGAACTTGGACATTTTATTAAGGAAGAAGAATGGATAAGAAAAGAATAATAGGATTCTACAACTATACGGTAGTTCTTACATATATCGGCATGCTTTTTGCATTTGCCGGAATTATGGATGCGATCAGACAGAACTATATCGGGAGTGTCATATGCCTGATGTGTTCGGGTATCTGCGATATGTTTGACGGAGCAATCGCTTCGACCAAAGAAAGAAACTGTTTTGAGAAGCATTTCGGAATTGAGATCGATTCACTCTGTGATCTCGTAAGTTTCGGCGTGCTTCCCGCCATATTTGTATTCATGATCGCAGGACAGAGCACTGTAGCGGGATTTATCGGTGCGGCATATGTTTTATGTGCAATTATCCGACTCGCGTATTACAACGTTCAGGAACTTGAAAGACAGAAAACTACCGAAGAGGCAAGAGAATATTACCTCGGCGTTCCCGTAACGACCATTGCAATCCTTCTTCCTCTTTTATATCTGATCAAGGATCGTTTTCAATTGTCCGACGTTTTCGGCTATCTGGCTCTTATGATCGTAGTAACTATCGGATTTATCAGCGGAGTTGAGATCAGAAAGCCCAAGATGATCGGAAAGATCGTTATGCTTGTCATTGGATTGGTTGAGTTTTTTGAACTTTTCCTGTTGGCAGGAGCTGATTATTTATGAGCGAAAGTCGTAGTGTTGATTTCTTATACAAGACACCTGTGGGAAGATTTTTCCTGAAGGGTCTTGTTAATCCCAAAGTTTCGAAGAGCGCGGCAAAGGTCTTATCCTCTCGGATATCAGCCGCGTTTGTTCCCTCTTTTATCAGAAAAAACAATATAGATATCGAAGACTACATTGTACCCGAAGGCGGATTTGGGTCTTTTAACGACTTCTTTACCAGAAAAATAAAACCGGGAAAGAGGGAAATTGAAGACTGTGATCTGATCTGCCCCAGTGACGGATTGCTTACCGTATCGGATATAAATGAGACAAGCGTATTCAATATAAAGAACACTTCGTATTCACTTAAAGAATTACTTGATGATGAAAATCTTGCCAAGGAATTCATCGGTGGTACTGCGCTTATCTTCAGGCTTACTCCTTCCCATTATCACAGGTATGTATTCTGTGCATCGGGAAAGGTTGAGAAAACAAGGTTTATTCCGGGAATACTTCATTCGGTAAAGCCTGTATGTCATGAGACATTTCCCGTCTTTGTACAAAACTCCAGAGAGTATGCTGTTTTTGATACCGAAAAATACGGAAAAATAGTACAGATGGAAGTCGGAGCACTTCTTGTAGGCAAGATATCAAATTCGGGATATGCTGCAGGGGATGAAGCCCGTATCGGTGAAGAAAAAGGCTATTTCGAATACGGCGGGTCTTCCATAGTAGTATTGACCAAACGGAGATTGTGTGAAAAGCAGACTTCGAATGAAGAGATGCCCGTCAAACTGGGCATGGATGTTGTATTAAAGTTTTAGTTTAAGATTTTGGTTTTATGAAGTTCATCAAAAAAATAATACCCGATTATTCGATTTTTCCGCTTGCTGCGATGCTTGCATTGAATTATTTGGCCTATTTTGGAACCAGGTTATTTACCGAGGGAATGACACACTACGATATTTCCACTCCTCTGGATCGTCGTATTCCGTATGTTTCCGTATTTATCGTCCCCTATCTGCTTGCGTTTCTTCAGTGGATCATAGGGTATATCTGTATCGGACGACAGAGCAAGGAGTATTGTTACAGGGTTATGTACGGCGAGATGATATCCAAAGTATTGGTTGGAATCATTTTCGTGGCATTTCCCACAATAATGGTAAGAGAAGCGGTTACCGGAAACGGATTATTAGATAAAGTGGTTGCAGGACTTTACAGTTTGGATGCACCCACCAATCTGTTTCCCTCAGTGCATTGTCTTGAAAGTTACATATGCATGAAGTTCGCCATTGAGACAAAAGGATTAAATCGAGGTTTTAAGATCTCGATGATCTGCATGAGCATATTGGTTTTCCTGAGTACCTTATTTGTCAGACAACATGTCATTTTGGATTTTTTCGGAGCGGTTGCGGTGGCCGAAATGGGAAGACGCGCATCGGAATATATATTTGCGAAACGGGAACGAATCCCTGAGAAAAACAGAAATATGGTCTGAAATAATAAAACCCTCGTGATCTATACCTCACGAGGGTTTTATTATTTAGCGGAGAAGGAGGGATTCGAACCCTCGTGCCCCGGAGGGCAAACGCATTTCGAGTGCGCCCCGTTATGACCGCTTCGATACTTCTCCAATTCATTGGCTATGCCAACTTCAATACTATATATTTTTTTCGCGGATGCGTCAATGTGAAAAAGTTTTTAATTTATTAACCGCAATTCGTATGGGCCTGTATAGAATCAGCATTATCGTAAAGTTGCCGATCGCATGGGCAACGTCATAGGGGATGCCGGAGATCCACCAGGCAAATCCGGCCTTAAATCCCGCCTCCAAAGTCTTGGCTTTTACAAAGAAGATAACCTGTGCGGGGGTACATAGAGCACCGAATGCAAGACCGAAGAATCCGGAAAGCAGTGCCCAAAACAAGGCCTTATCATTTTTACGGAAGAGAAGGGTTAACAGGATCAGTATCGGCCAGACATACAGATACATTATTACCCAGACATGAGGCCCGTACAGACTCCCTTCGATCGCAACAAAAATCGGTACGATGATAAGAGTCTTCCATCCCATGAGCAGGGTAAACATCACGAGCCAAAACGAAGTCAGCTCGATGTTTGGAAGGAAAGCAAGAGCCATCTTGCAGCTTTCAATGAGCGCTACCGCCATTCCTATATATGCGATGTCTTTGATACTGAATAATTTCTTCATATAAAATGCCGGCAGACTTATGAAGCCTGCCGGTTATAAATTTAGTTAGCTGCTTCGTAAACTATTGAATAGGTGTCGCCGTCGGTAACGGGCTGTGAATCAATGCCGTAGTTGCCGTACTCTCCGTTTACATAGAAAGCCCAGTAAGCGTTGTCCTCAGCGTAAATTGCCTGCTCTCCGTTAACGACCTCTACCATCATACCATATTCGCTGTCGGTTCCTTCATAGGTAAGTCCTTCAGCCTCATCCATAGCCTGTCTGAGGAATTCAGCATCGGTGGTAACTTCATATGTGGTTACGTTTCCTTCGGAATCCTTAACCTCGATAATGATGTTCTTAGATCCCTCTGCAGCTGCATCGTCAGCAGCATCATCAGAAGTCTGATCATCAGCCGCCTGATCCTCTTCGATTTCGGCTTCTTCGGACTGTTCGTCGGTATTTACTGACTCTTCGGTTTCTGAGGTTTCGGTCTCTGCGGCGGGTGCGGGCTGAGACTGGGGCTTATACAGGTTGAAGATGATAAGCACTATGGCGATCAGAGCAACAAATACTCCCAATCCGATAAGCAGATTTCTTGTTTTCTTTTCCATTTTTTCATGTTCTCCTTACGATTACTTGCCCGAAATCAGTCTTCAGGCACCGAAAGATACTATCACAAGGCCCCGATATATGCAAATAAGGCAAAAAATGATATAATCTATGGGTCTGTAGGACGTTTCTTATGGGAGGATTTTTCATGGCAGAAAGCACAGGAAAGAAGACCCCGTCAAAGAACTCTAAAGGGGTATCAAAGGCCCCGTCGGTCAAAACAAAACCCGCAGAAAAAAAGACGGATTCCGTTGAAGCTGTTAAAGAATCTTCGGAAAAGAAAAAGACCATAGCGCTTGAGACCAACAATGCGGTCAATAAATTTGCGACCATTACGGATTTCCGTGCGGCTCTTTCCAATCTCGGAGAGATCCATATGGAGCCTTATGATGTTATCGCCGGATACGGAGTCCGCCCCGGGATTTATGAACTGAACGGAGCAACGGCCATACCTACGGGCGTTAATTTCACCATTTCATCAAATCAGGCATATTATTGCGAGCTTCTTCTTTTTAAAAGAGAAAGCAATGTTCCTTATGCCGTTCTTCCCTTTCCGGACAATTACAGAATAGGAAATGTCTGGTCGATGATCGTATTCGACATTGATATAGAAGAATTCGAATACGCATACAGATTCGACGGACCGTATGATCCGTCGCGTGGTCTTATTTTCGACAAAAACAAGATAATACTGGACCCTTATGCGAAAGCCGTTACCGGCCAGAGCAAGTGGGGAACCTATAACGATTCCATATATAAGGCAAGGGTCGTCAAGAACAATTTTGACTGGGGCAGACGCACGAGAAAGCATAAGCCCATGGAAGACCTGGTGATCTATGAGATGCACGTAAGAGGTTTTACCAAGGATAAATCATCGGGAACGGGCGATAAGGCGGGAACCTTCGCAGGCATAATGGAAAAGCTTCCCTATCTGAAAGAGCTGGGTGTGAATGCACTTGAGCTTATGCCCATCTTTGAATTTGATGAGACCCTTGATCACAGGGATTTCTACGGAAGAGAGCTGATGGATTATTGGGGATACAATACCGTCTCTTTCTTTTCACCCAATACCAGCTACACATCGGCCGTAGAGTTCAACCGGGAAGGTACGGAATTAAAAGAGCTTATAAAGCTTTGTCATGAAAATGACATTGATGTCTTATTGGATGTTGTGTTCAATCACACCGCTGAAGGAAACGAGCACGGGCCGGTGTTTTCTTTTAAGGGAATCGATAACAATATCTACTATCTGCTCACACCGGACGGATATTACTATAATTTCTCGGGATGCGGAAATACCCTTAACTGTAACCACCCGATCGTTCAGAATTTCATCTTAGACTGTCTCAGATACTGGGTAATCACATATCATATCGACGGATTCAGATTCGATCTTGCATCTATTCTGGGTAGAAATGAAGACGGATCTCCCATGAGCAAGCCGCCTCTTCTGCAGAGTCTTGCTTATGACCCCATCCTGGGAAATGTAAAGCTGATCGCAGAGGCATGGGATGCGGGCGGATTATATCAGGTAGGCACATTCCCTTCCTGGAACAGATGGGCCGAGTGGAACGGAAGATACAGGGATGATATGAGATCCTTCCTGAAAGGCGATCCGGGAAAAGCCTGCGATGCAGCCAAGAGAATGTGCGGATCTCCGGACCTTTATATACCAGAAGTCAGAGGACACAACGCATCGGTGAATTTCCTCACCTGTCACGACGGCTTCACGCTTCATGATCTGTATACTTATAATCAGAAGCACAATGAGGAAAACAACTGGGGCAATACCGACGGAGCTGATGACAACAGAAGCTGGAACTGCGGTGCCGAAGGCGAAACCACGGATGAACAGGTCAATGCATTAAGGCGCAGGATGATCAGAAATGCCGCTGCGGTGCTTATGATGAGCCGCGGAACACCGATGTTTTTCATGGGCGATGAGTTCGGTAATTCCCAGGGCGGTAACAATAATGCATATTGTCAGGACAATTACATAGCATGGCTTAATTGGAAGGATCTGGACGCAAACAGGGATCTGTATGATTTTTTCAAGACCCTGATAAGATTCAGAAAGGAACATGATTGTATAAGGAAGAATTGCGGAAACGATGCGTTCGGGCTTCCGGGGATGTCGGTTCATGATACTCAGGCCTGGAGAAGTGATTTCTGCGATTATTCACATTACATCGGCATTTGTTTTGCGGGATATCCCGGTAAATTTAACAAGGGCTACCCTCAGGCTGTGTTTATAGCGGTCAATTCCTATTGGGAGGATCTGGATGCGAATCTTCCCGCGCTTCCCGAAGGATGCGGATATTCATGGGTGCTTGCGGCGGACACCTATCTGGAGAGGCCTTTTGATACGGAAAGAGAGCGGTGCCACGGGCCTTTCAGAATAAAGGCAAGGAGCGTCAGGATCTACGAAACAACGGTTTCCTATGATTAGATTTATATTTGAAATATCATCCTTAAATGTGTAATATATTCTGCGGATTAGTAAATAGGCCAAGGAGGACAACAATATGGCTATTAAGTGGATAAACTATGACAAACTGGATGCATCCGCAAAGCTTGCATCCGATACCCCCGCAGACCTTACCAAGGTTATGGCAGGAGCAGAAGGCGCAGAGAGAGTTGCAAAGTATTCATCTAAGATGGCTGCAGGTATGGCATTTAACTATGCTGCCAAGAATGTTGATGATGCTATTTTAAAGGATCTTCAAAAGCTGGCCGATGAGGCATGCCTTGCAGAGAAGTTCGAAGCACTTTACAACGGCGAAGTTATCAATACCGGTGAGAAGAGACTTGTTCTTCACCACCTTACCAGAGGTCAGCTCGGAAATAAGGTTGAGTGCGACGGCACCGACAAGAGAGCTTTCTATGTAGAGCAGCAGGAGAGGATCGCAGCTTTTGCAAATAAGGTTCACTCCGGTGAGATTGCCAACGAGAAGGGCGAGAAGTTCACCACTGCAGTACAGATCGGTATCGGCGGTTCCGACCTCGGACCCAGAGCCATGTACCTTGCTCTTGAGAACTGGGCAAAAGTTAACGGCTTCTTCAAGATGCAGGCTCAGTTCATTTCCAATGTAGACCCCGATGATGCAGCAGGCGTTCTTGCGAATGTCGATGTTGCACATTCTATTTTCATCCTTGTATCAAAGTCGGGAACCACTCTTGAGACCCTTACCAATGAAGCGTTTGTTAAGGATGCTCTTAAGAAGGCAGGACTTGATCCTTCTAAGCATATGATCGCAGTTACTTCAGAGACTTCTCCTCTTGCGGGAAACAGCGATTACCTCGATGCATTCTTTATGGATGACTATATCGGCGGAAGATATTCATCAACTTCAGCCGTAGGCGGAGCGGTTCTTTCACTCGCATTCGGTCCCGAGATCTTCGCGAGATTCTTAAACGGTGCCGCAGAGGAAGATAAGATCGCTACAGGCAAGGACATCCTTTCCAATCCCGATCTTCTCGATGCACTTATCGGTGTATATGAGAGAAACGTGCTCGGATACGGATCAACCGCAGTTCTTCCTTATTCACAGGCTATGAGCAGATTCCCCGCTCATCTCCAGCAGCTTGATATGGAGTCCAACGGTAAGAGCGTTAACCGTTTCGGAGAGCCCGTTGATTATGTGACCGGCCCCGTTATCTTCGGAGAGCCCGGAACCAACGGACAGCATTCATTCTATCAGCTCCTTCATCAGGGAACCGATATCATCCCTCTTCAGTTCATCGGTTTCAAAGAGAGCCAGCAGGGTGTTGATGTAGACATTCAGGGTTCCACCAGCCAGAAGAAGCTCTGTGCAAACGTTGCAGCTCAGATCATGGCATTTGCCTGCGGCAAGTCCGATGAGAACAGCAATAAGAACTTCGCAGGAAACAGACCCTCCAGCATCATCATCGGAGAGAAGCTTACTCCCGAAGCGCTTGGAGCACTTCTTGCTCACTTTGAGAACAAGGTTATGTTCCAGGGATTTGTATGGAACTTAAACAGCTTCGATCAGGAAGGTGTTCAGCTCGGAAAGGTTCTTGCAAAGAAGGTTCTCGCTCACGAGACCGACGGTGCGCTCAAGGCATACAGCGATCTGTTCGATATCTGATGATAATATTTAAGGCCTCCCGCATATGCGGGAGGCCTTTTTCACATGTCAGAATAATTGATTACGGATTTAAGATTACTTCGAGAACCACGGGATTGTGGTCGGTGTAAGTAAACAGTTTATCGATGGTTTCAACGGATTTTACTTCTATGTTGTCGGAAACGATGAATCCGTCGATAACGTAGTACTGGAAAGTATCGCGGTCTGCCCCTGCAAGAGGCTTATCAAGTGATCTGCAGGTGGGTGATGAAGAGTCCTGGCAGAAGATCAGATGTTCACCGAACTCGATTTCATGAAGCAATCCGCATTGCCATGTGCCTTCGTATTCGGGATATGCGGAGACGTCGGTGCTTGAAAATCTCTGGTTGAAATCACCGCCCGCAATCACGTAATTTCCTGCAGTGGCTTCATTCCGGAGAAAGTCAGCCAGCATTCTTGTCTGGGCTGTTTTTCCTTCACCGTCGTCATAAGCTTCAAGATGAAGGTTTACGATTACCAGCTGCTTGTCACTTCCTTCGATGGGAATCCTGTTAACGGAAAGGCATCTCTTGAGATTGAGACATCTTACGGGCCATTTGAAAGGACAGGGAAGCTGGATCCTTTCTGCAGATGATATTCCGTAACGTGAAAAAGTGGTAAGTCCGCTCTCCACTTTTCCGATGGGGGGAATGGGGTAGGGGATGTAATCTACCTTAAAATTATAGGCAAACGTGCTGTCATAGGCGGGAAATGCATCGGAAATCAGATCTTTTTCATTTACATGGTAAGATCTGGATGAATTGATGTCGGTTTCCTGAAGGAGCATGATATCGGGATCTATATCTCTTAAGGAAGATATTACACCGCCTATGTTTTCACCGACCCTCTGGACGTCTGCGGTATAAACCATATTACCGTTATCCATAAAGAAATCCGCGTTGTCTCCGAGAGCTCCGCATCCAACATTCCATGTGACTATCTTAAGACTGTCACCGGGTAAGATGACTTCTTCGGGAGAAGCATTTGAAGAAACCTCCAGTTGCTCCCAATCTGCCGGCTTATATTCTCTTACGGATATTACTATCAATAAGACAATGAAAGCAACGACAAGTATGGCGATCAGTACGCCAAGAATTTTTAATAATGTTGATCCTAAATTTCTCATAATTTTTACCTCGAATTCACATTTTACTTCAAAAGTGGATAATAATCCAGTTTGTGATATACTAAAAGTTGTTGAAAAAAAGGGAAAATGTTGAAAGGAACGTAAAAATGTCCTTATCTTTTACGGAAAAAGAGTTCATTCCTGTGATGCTCGGAGGAGATATTAACACATATTCCGTCTCCCGAGCTTTCTACGAGAAATATAATGTCAAGTGTTATGTATTCGGTAAATATCCCACCGGCCCCAGTTATGACAGCAGGATAATCGAATATGAGGCTGATCCCCGTATCGAAACGGATGAGTATTTTGTGGAGAGGATCAATAAATTCGCGGCCGATCACAAAGACAAGACCATAATACTTGTAGGCTGCGGAGATTCATACGTAGCTCTTTGTTCCAGGCATAAATCTGAACTTGCGGAGAATATCATCACTCCTTATATAGATTACGAGCTCATGCATTCTCTTCAGATGAAGGAGACCTTTTACGGGCTCTGCGACAAGTGGGGCATCGATTATCCCGGAACCGTCATCTATGACAGATCCATGGGAAAAGAATTCGAGATGAATTTCGAATATCCGGTCATCATGAAGCCTTCAAACGGTATTCAGTATTGGGAGCATCCCTTTGATACCCAGAAGAAGGTCTACACCATCCATGACAGGGAAGAGCTTATAAGTGTTCTTGATGATATCTATGGTGCGGGTTACACCGACAAGATGATCATTCAGGACAGGATACCCGGAAATGATGAGTACATGAGAGTACTTACCTCATATTCGGATCATAACGGAAAAGTAAAGATGATGTGCCTCGGACACGTTCTTCTGGAAGAGCACACTCCTCACGGACTGGGCAATCATGCCCTTATCATCACGGAGCCCAATGATGAGCTTATGGAGAGAGTCAAGAATCTTCTTGAATCCATGCATTATGTGGGATATTCGAATTTCGATATCAAATACGATACCCGTGACGGGAAGTTCAAGTTCTTCGAAATAAATACCAGACAGGGAAGAAGTAATTTCTATGTAACAGGTTCCGGATTTAACGTAGCGGAATATATTACGGAAGATTATTTCTACGGAAAGGATCTTCCTCTTAAATATGCAAGGGAAGAGCGTCTTTGGACTGTTGTTCCCAAAGGCGTTGCCCTTAAGTATGTCAAGGATGAAGACCTTAAGAGCAGGATGAAGAGACTCTGGAAGGACGGGAAGGTTGTTAATCCCGTATTCTTAAAAGGGGATTCGAATCCCGGAAGAATGTACAGGATGATCAGAACTTACTTCAGCCATTATGTTAAGTTTAAGAAGTATTACAAGATCTGATATGGAGATATCCGCATGAGAAAGATTCTCGGAGTGATAGGCGGAATGGGCCCCGAGGCTACCGCATATTTTTACGAAGAAGTAATAGCACATACGAAGGCTTTGAGAGATCAGGATCATATCGACATGGTCATATTAAGTCATGCATCGATGCCTGACAGAACCGGTGCCATTAATTCCGGAGAATATGAAGAATTGCTTGCCGCCATGAAGGGCGAGATAGAAAAGCTTGAAAAGTGCGGTGCGGGAAACATTGCCATTCCCTGTAACACATCACACTTCTTCCTTGATAAGATCCAGGCTATGACTGAGATCCCTGTTATCAATATGATCGAGGAAACCGCCAGATATATCGCGGAAGGTGAGATAAAGGTTAAGAAGGTTGGAATCCTTGCAACAGACGGAGCGGTTAAGACAGGGCTCTATCAGAAGGCCTGCGAGAAATTCGGTCTTAAGTCCGAGATACCCGATCCCGAATACCAGCAGAAAGTCATGTCCCTTATTTATGACGATATAAAAGCCGGAAAACTGGGAGACGAAGATAAATTCCATGCTGCAGTCACCAATCTGCAGGGCAAGGGATGCAATGTTATAATCCTTGCCTGCACGGAGCTCAGCGTATATAAGAAACATCACAAAGTTCCCATGCACTGTGTTGATGCTCTTGATGTACTGGTAAGAGAATCCATAACAAGAAGCGGTGCCGAATACGAGGAACTGTAAGGAAATAAAATGGCTCAGGTTTTAACACTAAAACAATATAAAGATGCACTTGATGAAGCCGGACTTCTTAAGGAATGCATTAACGAAGAAGGCTTCGGAAAAACGATCGCTTTTGTGACTTATGATTCCAGAGAGGTTAAGGACGGTACTCTTTTTATATGCAAAGGAGCCGCGTTCAAACCGGAATATCTTAAGTCGGCAATTGCCGACGGAGCATGCGCATACATCTCCGAAACAGGATACGAAGAGGGCGGAGAGGTTCCTGCCATGATCGTATCCGATATCAGAAAGGCAATGCCCCTTCTGGGAGATCTTTTCTATGATTATCCTCAGAGGAAATTAAATATTACGGGTTTTGGCGGAACCAAGGGGAAGTCCACTTCTACCTATTATATGAAATATGTAGTGGATGAATATCTGGAGAGCATAGGTAAGCCCGAGAGCGGAGTTTTGTCATCCATCGATAATTATGACGGTGTTGTCAGAGAAGAATCCCACATCACAACTGCCGAGTCCCTTGAGCTTCACAGACATTTCTATAATGCCGTAAGCACAGGTATTGATTTCATGGAGATGGAGGTATCCAGTCAGGCGCTTAAGTATGACAGGGTTCTGGGCATAGGATTTAATGTTTCGGTATTCCTGAATATCTCCGAGGATCATATCAGCCCCAATGAGCACAAGGATTTCGAAGATTATCTTTCTTCCAAGATGAAGATGTTTGCTCTCTCCGAGCATGCCGTTGTCTGCCTTGATACGGACTGCGCAGAAAGAGTGCTTGAGGAAGCGAAAGCTGCGGGGGATGTTACGACCATAAGCTGTAAGGATCCCAAGGCGGATTATTATGCACATGACATCCGCAAAGAGGGAAGCAGTATTCTTTTCTCCGTTACCAAAAAGAAGACTCCCGCATTTGAAGAAGAATTTGAGCTTACCATGCCCGGCCTTTTCAACGTTGAAAATGCATTGGGTGTTATCGCTGCCGCGGAAATATATAACATACCGGTAAATTGTATAAAGGCGGGATTAAGGAAGGCAAAATCTCCCGGAAGAATGGAGCTTTTTAAGAGCGAGGACGGACTTGTAAACGCATTTGTGGATTATGCTCACAACAAGCTCAGCTTCGAAGCACTTTATTCATCCGTCAAAAAAGAATTCCCCGGATACAGGATCGTGGGAATATTCGGATGTCCCGGCGGAAAGGCTTATCAGAGAAGGTATGAGCTTCCTCAGGTTGCGGCCAAGTATGGGGATAAGATATACATTTGTGCCGAGGATCCGGGACCTGATCCCGCAGATGAGATCTCGGCAGAGGTTGCCAAGTATGCCCGTGAAGCCGGTATAGAATATGAGGAAATAGAAGACAGAGGAGCTGCCATTCATAAAGCAATCCTCGAAGTCAGAAAACCTACCGTATTATTAATTACGGGAAAAGGTGAGGAAACAAGACAGAAGTACGGAACCGTATACGCACCCTGCAGATCGGATGCGGATTATACCAGGGAGTTCATCAAAGAGTATAATGAATCTCCTCATCTGGCACGCAAATGATCATTTGATCCATCCGAGGTAGATCGCGATGAATTCGCCGATATCATACATACCTTTCAGCCAGATCAAAACAGCACCGAGATAAAGAGGCCACAGCGCCTCTTTTTTCTTTTCAATGATAAAAATGCTGCGGGATACTATCACACTGATCATAAGGCACATTGTGCCGAAGGTTGCTCTGTCGGGATAGTGGGGAGAGAGGATCATTGCGCCCCAGGAAAGAAGTGCACCTGTGAGGAGAATGATCTCAGCTTTTTTAAGCTTTATTCCGAGGATGGGAATGCTGATGATTAAAACAGCGGCCAGCGTAAGGAGTGTCAGCATCTGGAAAGAGAAAAGTGCTTTGCACTCACTGTAGCATCTGAGGAACAGCTTCCAGAGAATACCGTATTCGTTATTTGCTTCTGCGGCTCTTACGAAATTTCCGGGAGCCGCGATACACATGATGCAGCCAAAGAGGCAGATCAGGCTGCCTTCGGGCATCCAGACCGGAATCTTCCTCGAACTCTTTTTCATAAGATACATTACGATGAGAGAGACGATAAAGCAGGTGGGGCCCATATTCTCGTTGCTCCATCCTGCGATGAGGGCGAGGGGGATCATCCAGAACACGATCCCGGGGAGAGGCTTTACCTCACCTTCGACTTCTCTTAAGTAGCAGAACATATAGAAAAGAAGGAAGGCGGTGATGTACAGATAATTAGCCGCACCTGCTTCCCAGAACATGCTCATTTTCCAGTTTGCGGAAAGACCGATGATAAGGCCTGCGGTAAGGGTCATTGGAACGATACCGGGTTTCAGGCTTGACGATATTTTGGAACACAGGATTATCGTAAGGGACAAAACAAAGAGCCAAAGGGTGTTTAAGACATCCGCAAAACCTTCCCCTGCCATGAGGATAAGCTGGAGAAGTCCGTGAGCCAGGCTTCTTCCCCCCCAGTTATGCCAATGCCATACCTGTGCATGTATGATATCTGAAATTGAAGAAATGGGTGTGCTCGAATCAAGAAGGGTCGAGTACCAGAGATCATCCATCATAAAGGGGATGATACGGTTTGTGAAGAATACAATAACAGCGGTTATTGCAAGAATCAAAAGAGTAATGCAAGTCAGTTTTTTACGAGATTTTTCCATAAAAAAATAATATATCAGAGGCGGATTTTGGTCAAACGGTTACGCAGGGCTTCGATTGAAATATCCGATTCAAAATAGTATTATACATCATGTAGTGTTTTGCTCGAAAAAAGGTGGCATATATGCCCCGGAGGATTTATGAATATAGTCATTGTAGGATGCGGCAAGGTAGGAATGGTTATCACCAAGCTGCTTTCCAGCGAAGATCATAATATTACGCTTGTCGATGAAGACAGCGAAGCCATAGCAGCGGTAACCAATCATTATGATGCCATGGGGGTCATCGGAAACGGTGTAAGCTACCAGAGTCTTCTGGATGCGGGTATCAAGGATTGCGATCTCTTTATCGCGGTCACCGATTCCGATGAAAAGAACCTTCTTGCTTGTCTGATAGCCGGCAGGGCAGGAAGATGCAAGACCATAGCCAGAGTCAGAAATCCCATCTATTCACATGAGATAGATTTTCTTAAGAGAGAATTCAACCTTGCCATGGTCATTAATCCCGAGGATACCGCGGCAATGGAAATCTCCCGAGTATTCCTGTTTCCTCAGGTATTCAAGATCGATACATTCTCCGGCGGAAGAGTGGAGCTTTTTCATTTCCATGTAACCGAAGAGATGCCTATTTGCGGACAGCCTCTTTCCATATTGAGAGAAGACATATTAAAGGGAATAATCGTCTGCACTATCAGAAGAGGTAAGGATGTTATCATCCCCAAAGGAAACTTCTCTTTTGCGGCAGATGATGATGTCAGCATTGCCACTACGAGAAAAGATGCTTTGGCATTTTTCAAGAAGCTGGGCGTCGTTAAGGGCAGAGTCAGAAATGCCATGATAGTCGGCGGTGGAACCTTGTCATATTATCTGGCTGAGAGACTCTTAAGATCCGGCATCGAAACCACTATTGTTGAAATGGATTACAAGAGATGCGAGGAACTTTCCGAGGGACTTCCCGCAGCCAGAATTATACACGGTGACGGAACAAACAGAGATCTTCTGGATCAGGAGGATCTGTCATCCTTCCAGGGGTTTGCGGCTCTCACCGGAGTTGATGAGGAGAATATCCTTCTGTCACTCTATGCGGGCAAGCATTCCAAGGCAAAGGTTGTCACCAAGATTGGAAGACTGAATTTCGGATCCGTAATAGATGCACTTAATCTCGATACGATAATCAATCCTTCGGCCATCACCGCGGATTATATCGTTAAGTTTGCCCGTTCCCTCAGCACCGATCCTTCCAACGATGTTGAGTCGCTTTATAAGCTTGAGGACGGAAAGGCGGAGGCAATCGAATTTAAGATCAAGGAGGAGTCTTCCGTTACCGGAGTAATGCTCAAAGATCTTAAACTCAGAAAAGATGCGCTTGTCTGCAGTATTTTCAGAAACGGCAAGAATATTATCCCCACAGGTCAGGATCAGCTGATGGTGGGTGACAGAGTCATTATAGTCATGAGCGGCGGAAGGATTGCCAATATCAAGGAGATTCTCGAGTGATCATGAAAAAGAATTCGATAGTCCTTTATATTGTGGGAATACTCCTGATCTTCGAGGGAGCATTTCTTCTCCTTCCCATGTTTGTCTCACTGATCTATCGGGACGGGAATTGGATGTGGTACCTTCTGACCATCGGTATATGCCTTATCCCCGGAATTCCCCTTGCAAGAATTAAACCCGGAAAGAATCTTTCTCTTAAAGAAGGATATATTATAGTAGCTCTTTGCTGGGTAGTGCTTTCCATATTCGGAGCCATTCCCCTTATGCTCAGCGGCGATATTCCCAATTATGTGGATGCTTTGTTTGAAACGGTTTCGGGATTTACCACTACCGGAGCAAGTATTCTTTCGGATGTTACTATGCTCAGCAGATCCGGAATGTTCTGGAGAAGCTTTATGCACTGGATCGGAGGTATGGGAATCTTCATGTTCATGATGGCGGTTCTCCCCATGCTGGGAACTTCCGATATGAACCTGATGAGAGCGGAGTCTACCGGACCTTCCGTAGAGAGGATTGTTCCTCATGTGCGTGATACCGCAAGGCTTATGTACAGCATGTATTTCGGCATCACCATAGCTGAAATGGTCGCACTCCTTATCTCCGGAATGGATCTTTATTCTTCTGCACTCCTTACCTTCGGAACCGTCGGAACCGGCGGCTTCGGACTGGTTAACGAATCCTGCGGAACATACACGGCAGCTCAGCAGATGATAATTGCCGTGTTTATGGCAGCCAGCGGAATTAACTATACCTTTTATTTCTTTATAATATCCCGCAAGATCAAGGAAGCCTTCCATATCGAGGAAGTCAAATATTATCTCGCAATAGTATTTACTTCAACGGTTATCATTGCGATAAATATAAGTCATATATATCAGAGTACCGGTGAATCACTTCGCCATGCATTCTTCCAGGTTGCTTCCATCATGACAACTACCGGATATTCAACGGCGGATTTCGATATGTGGCCGGAACTGTCCAGAACGATACTGCTCATCCTTATGATGATAGGCGGCTGTTCCGGATCTACCGCAGGCGGTGTCAAGGTATACAGAATTGTTCTGCTCATGAAGCAGTTTGCCAAGGAGCTTTCTGTTTTAAGACACCCCAGGGAAGTTAAGCTTCTGAGAATGGACGGCAATACCGTTAAGGAATCGGTTATCCGTTCCACTAACGTATTTATCTCGATCTATTTTGTGATATTTTTCATATCGCTTTTATTTGTCAGTATTGAGAATTATGATTTCACAACGGGATTTACCGCAGTTGCTGCGACCATTAACAATATCGGTCCCGGACTT
>JAEEXJ010000147.1 GCA_016291475.1 Lachnospiraceae bacterium
AAGTCGTATCTGAGATTCACGATCCCGTTACCACTACCGATGAGCTGATCCCTTCAGGCGAGACCTCCAGCTACAGATCAAATCCTCTCGGACTTGCAGAGTTTGCACTTTCCCGTAAGGATCCCGAGTATGTCGGACGTGCCAAGGAAGTAAGAGCACAGGAAGAAAAGAGAGAAGCAGGAACCTCGTTTGCGGATATGACAGATGAGATCAAGGCCGTTGCTGAAGCGATTACCAAGTCATTCTCCGATGTAAACAAAGACAATACCGGTATCGGTTCGACAATCTTTGCGGTAAAGCCCGGAGACGGTTCTGCAAGAGAACAGGCAGCATCCTGCCAGAGGGTACTCGGCGGATGGGCTAACATCGCCAATGAATATGCTACCAAGAGATACAGATCAAACCTTATCAATTGGGGTATGCTTCCTTTCATAATCGATGGTGAAGAACTTCCCTTCAAGAATCTGGATTACATTTTCGTACCCGGCATTAAGCAGGCTGTTATTGATAAGGCGGACAGCATTAAGGCATACAAGGTAGATTTATCTTCCGGAGATCTGAAAGAATTTACCATGACACTCGGCAGCCTTACCGATGAGGAGAGACAGATAATCCTTAAGGGATGTCTCATCAACTTCAACAGGAGATAAGATGGAATTAAACAAGACAGTTTCAAATCCCATGCTGGTGGGAGTTATGCAGCTTATAAAAGCTGACGGAAAAACACCCGATCCCAAGCATCAGGAAATGTTTATGGAAGAACTTGATAAGGCGGAGTTCCTTGCTCCCGCCGAGGTTAAGGCTGAAGTGGGGCCCGACGGAGAAAAGCTGGTGAACGGAAAAGCACAGTTCCGTTTTCCCATACTTACCGGTTCCGACGGCAGAAGATTCTTCGTTGCGTTTACCGATAATGCAACTGTCGCCAAAGCACAGGAAATGGAAGGCGCATCAAAGCTTCCCGAAGAATTTGTCAAAGAGACGGTAGCAGTCAGGTTCTCGGATCTGGCAAGATTCATCCTTACACCGAATCCGGACGGAAGCGAGAATACCACTTACGGAATCGTGATCAATCCTTTTATGGAAAACATCGTGATCCCCAGGAATCTTGCAGCTGCCATAGTCATGAAAAAGCAGAAGGAAGCGAAGGAGAGATTTGAAAAAGTCAATTCTCTCGTTAAGCAGAGCATAGATCCCAAGGTAATTCCTTTCCCCGGCAGTAATGACGAGATGAAAGACTAATATTTTCCGGATAAATATCCGATATAAAGAACAGAGGCAAAAGACCTCTGTTCTTTTGCTTTACAACAAAATCTCATATCACGGAATGACGAACGCAGAAAGGATTCACGGCTCTTTAAGAGCAGGAGTAAAACTCCGGAATCCCGGAGGCGTTCTTTTTGTTGTCTTTTTTCCGGGATATGAGGGCTGAAAAGAAAGGAGATATTATTGAGAATCGAAAGTTCGGTCACAGGAATGGAGTCCGAACGCAGCTACAGTGCTGTGAATTATTCAGAAAGGATTTTTAAAGCTTCGAGGATAGAGGGCACGGGAATAAAGGGTGAACCCGGCTTCGGAGCAAAGGGCGGCGGTGCATCATTTTTGGATACGCTTCTTGGAAAGTATGAAGACAATTCTAAAGATGTGAGCAGCGATGAAGAATCCGAAAGTGGTAAAACGGATAACAGGAAGCCGACCATAATGGATATCATGGGTGATATGTACACGAGAGGAGTTACTCCCGAAGAGAGTTCCGAAAGGATACGATCCGATACTTCCGTGTATGTGCATAAGATGTCCGTGCTGTATATCTTTTCGCTTTTGTTCGAGGATTACAAAAAGAGGATCGATGAACTTATGGCGGATCTCAGAAAGGGTTATGAGAATCCGGATGCATCAATAAGCTGCGGAGAAAACATGGAGTCTTCACCCGTTGTCATAAAGACGGATATGACCCAGAAGCACTATTTCAGAGAATCCGAAGATACCGGCTTTAAGTCTAAAGGAAAAGCGGTGACCGCTGACGGAAGAGAGATCGATTTTGATATCAATGTTCACATGAGCAGGGAATTTAAAAAATATTCCGAAGATAAGATCAGACTGTCCAAGTCAAACTGTATCGACCCGCTTGTGATAAATCTCGGCCCGGGGGTTACGGAGGTTTCGGATCAGGAGATCTTTTTTGATCTTGATGCGGACGGACAGAAAGATAAGATCAAGGCATTATCGAAGGAAAGCGGATATCTGGCGCTGGATATTAATTCAGACGGAAGGATAAATGACGGATCCGAACTGTTCGGAACAAAAAGCAGTAACGGATTTGAAGAACTGGCACGCTTTGATTCCGACAAAGACGGCTGGATCGATGAAGACGATGATATATTCGATAAACTGAAAGTCTGGATAAGGGAAGATGACGGAAGCGATAAGCTTCTTTCTCTTAAGGAAGCCGGAGTAGGCGCGATCAACCTGATGAATTCTTCAACGGAGTTTTCATTAAAGGATATGCATAATAAAGAAAATGCCATAATCAGAGCAACCGGAATGTTCCTTTATGAAGACGGAAGAGCGGGTACGGTGCAGCAGGTGGATATGGTCAGCTGATAGACCGGGGCAGGATTTGGTGGTAAAATATCTCCGTGTGTTTTGATAATGCGGGAGAGAAGATGAAGCGTATGAAGAAACATACAATTTCATACGCTTCATTTTTTATGTGCTGTATTATGGGGCTGTCTGCCTGCGGCACAAGTATCACGGGAGGGAGGACCATGGAACCTGTTGCGGTTCTCGATTATGTGGTTCCCACAGGCCTTCCGTATATCATGACCGACCTGTCCGGCTACTCGACCGATTCTCAAAAAACCGCATATTTAAGACCGGTTCCGGATCAGGAAGAAGTTCTGTATTTCAGTGTGAGAAATCTGGATCAGGACAGGATCGTATATGAGGGAATGTTTGAAGAAGTAACCGGAAACGATGCCATCAAAAGAGCCGATTTTTCCTCTCTTACCCTGGACGGAAATTACAGGATCGAATGTGATATATACGGATGTTCGGAGAATTTTTCCATTACCTCCGATCATTATGCCCGGGAATCGGAACAGGCAAAAAATCGTATGATGGAGAAACTTAAAGACCTGTCGGCAACTCCCGGAGCTGTTCTTGATTATCTTCAGGCTTATGAATGGTACTGGATTAAAACCGATGAAAATGTACCGGAAGAGGCTATAGTATCTTCGGCCCCGGAAGAGCTGGTATGTGTAAGAGACTGGATATCGGGAAGCGATTATTCCGAGAGTGTAGGAACCGATGCTGTTATCTATGCGGCGATACTGGCTAAGTTTTCTTTTTTGTACAAGGAATATGACAGCGCACTCGCTACCGAGTGTCTTCAGAAGGCTTCATCCATCTATTCACAGAGCGGAAATGTGTTAAAGAGTGATTCTGCAGCTTTCAGGGCTCTTGCGGAGCTTTACAGGACTTCGGGAGACAGTACCTATGCAGCTGAGCTGCTGGCGTATAAGGATTATTTTTCGTCACCTGATGCATACCCGGATGAGGGTTATATGTACGGGGCGATGACCTATATCGTAACCAGACAGAGTGTGGATAAGGAACTCTGCAATATGCTGGTTAATTCCATCTTGTCCAATGCCCAGCTGATAAATAACAGAAAAAGGGACATCACGGATCCTTTATCGTCACAGACGGGCAGTCCCGAGGAGATGATAGGATATATAAGACTGCTCATGAGCGCCAATTATATCCTGCAGGGGTATGAGTATGACAGGACTATGCAGATGATGCTTCATTATCTGTCGGGACTGAATGTCGAATCGTCGGTATACACTCCCGAAGACGGCGGAGCCGGAGTGTACTGCCTGATATACGGATGCATGGCTAAGCTTGAATCCGAAGGAAAGTTGTAATTAACAAATAGTCAATAAGTAGAAAAGGGCATTGATATGATCAGATTGTTTATTACTTTTTTGTATGTGGCGTTGTTTTTGATCTTCACCATTCCCCTTATGCTCGTATGTCTGATAATGAGCAAATTTAATCCCAAAGGGGCAGATAAGCTTGCCAATTCGGTGGTTATGTGGGGATTCAGATGCGTATGGTTCTTCTGCGGTATCAAGGTCGAAGTAAGGGGCCGGGAAAAAGTTCCTCAGGACAGGGCTCTTTTATACATAGGAAATCACAGAAGCATCTTCGATATCGTGGTGGCATATCCCCTTTGTAAATGCCCTACCGGGGTAATTGCTAAAAAGTCAACGAAGATGATTCCACTTCTCAGCATCTGGATGATGCTCCTTAAGTGTCAGTTCCTTGACAGAAAAAATAACCGTAAGGGACTTGAGACCATTCTGAAGGCCATCGAACTAGCCAAGGAAGGTGTATCGATCCTTATTTTCCCCGAAGGGACAAGAAACAGGGATTATGAATCGGATAATCTGCTTCCCATGCATAACGGAAGCTTTAAGATCGCAACAAAGAGCGGGGCTCTCATTCAGCCCGTTACAATGGTGGGAACGGAAAACATCCTTATAAGGCATATACCTTTTGTAAAGTCTTCCAAGGTAATTGTTGAGTTCGGAGATCCTATAGATCCCGCTGCGATCGACAAGGAAGCCAAGAAAAACATAGGCGGATATGTGGGTTCCATCATGCAGGAAACCTATTCTTCCATAAAAAGGGAACTGAAGTAAAAGGCGCCTCTCAAAAATGCTGTAAATTGGCTGAAAACGCGGAAACTGTCCGCGTGAAAAGGCTTCCATAAGAGGGGGTGCGCTAGACATTCGGGAGTTTTTGTGTTAAAGTCTTTGCGTATTTTAAATCCGTAACTATCAAGGGGCTTTTCATGGAACAGTACCTGATTCACGGCGGTAACTCATTAGTGGGGGA
>JAEEXJ010000148.1 GCA_016291475.1 Lachnospiraceae bacterium
AAAAATACAATAGATTCTATGATGGAAAGCGGTGAGATCTGATGAAGATTATTTTACTCAAAGATGAAAAGAAATTAGGCAAGAAGGGCGATATCATCGAAGCAAGCGACGGATACGCAAGAAACTATATCCTCCCCAAGGGAGTGGGCGTTGAGGCAACTCCCGCTAATATGAACACCCTTAAGCTCCAGAAGGCAAACGCTCAGAAGGTTGCCGAGGAAAAACTCGAGGATGCCAAGGCTCTTGCAGAGAAGCTCTCCAAGATCACGGTTAAGACCACCATCAAGACCGGCGCAGGCGGACGTGCTTTCGGTTCCATCTCTTCCAAGGAGATTGCCGAGGAGTGCAAAGCCCAGCACGGTATCGAACTCGATAAGAAAAAGATCGTTCTTGATGATGCCATCAAAGCACCCGGAACATACAATGTTCAGGTTAAGATCCATCCCGAGGTTACAGGCACTTTAAGCGTCAAAGTCGAAGAGGCTTAACATGGACGGATACAGCGAAAATGTCATCAAGAAAATAATGCCCCATGACGACGATGCCGAAAGAGCCGTCCTGACCAGTATGCTCATGTCAGGTAAGGCCATTGCCGAAGCACAGGAGATAATCAAGCTCGGAGACGAATTCTACAACCGTGTATACGGGATTATCTACGATACCATTGTCGAAATGGAAAACAGCGGGCTGAAGGTTGACCCTGTTACTCTCAAGGATAAGCTCGGAGAAAAAGAGCTCCCTCCGGAAGTGGCAAGTCTTTCTTATCTCATGGAGATCATGAAAGATTCTTCTTCAAGTACCAGTGCCAATGTCACCTACTATGCCCAGATAGTCCATAAAAAAGCGGAATCCAGAAGCCTCATCAAGGCTGCGGAGTCCATCGCCGAAGAAGGCTACCGTGACGATACCGATGTTCAGGACCTTTTCAATATAGCGGAAAAGAAAATCTACGACGCCACACAGTCCAGAATAGTCAGAGACATCAGGCCCATCGACGAAGTGTTCTTTGATGCACTTACAAATGTCTCAAACGCATACAGAATGCAGGGTAATATTACCGGACTGGCCACAGGCTTCACCGATCTCGACTTCTTTACATCAGGATTCCAGAGATCGGACTTCATTCTTATCGCGGCCAGACCTTCAATGGGCAAGACCGCATTTGCACTTAACATCGCTGAGCACATGGCTCTTAAAAACGGCAACGGCGTCGGCATATTTTCACTGGAAATGAGTTCGACCCAGCTTGCAAACAGACTTATGTCGATGAACTCCAGAGTAAGCGTATCGCTCCTAAGAAGCGGTAAGATCTCCGGAGACGATTACCAGAAGATCACCGAGAGCGGTACTCTTTTCGGACGAAGCGGACTCTTCATCGACGATACTCCGGGTATCAGCGTTGCAGAGCTCAGGTCAAAATGCCGCAGACTCAAGAGCGCAGGCAAGCTGGACATCATCTTCATAGACTACCTCCAGCTGATGACCGGCTCCGGTCGTGCAGAGAGCAGACAGCAGGAAGTCTCCCAGATATCCAGAGAATTAAAGGGACTTGCAAGAGAATTGGACATTCCAGTCGTAGCGCTCTCCCAGCTTTCCCGTACAGTAGAGAGCAGAAAGCCTCCCAAGCCCATGCTCTCCGACCTTCGTGAATCCGGAGCTATCGAGCAGGACGCCGACGTGGTAATGTTCATCTACCGCGAAGACTACTACAACAAAGACACAAAGCGTAAGAACGTTTCGGATATCATCATCGCCAAGCAAAGAAACGGCCCGGTCGATGAATTCCCTCTTGTATGGCTACCTGAATTCACCAAGTTTGCCAATATGAGCAAGGATGAAAAAGAAAGACTCAAATCACATTCAGGTGATGAATAAAAAAAGCGCAGGTTCGAAACCTGCGCTTTCTCTTTGCTATTCGATTAAGCCTGCTCGATACAAGCTACAGGGCACTGACCTGCGCATGCGCCGCAGTCGATGCACTTTTCCTTGTCGATCTCAAACTTGCCGTCGCCCATGCTGATAGCTCCAACAGGGCACTGTGCCTCACATCCGCCACAGCAGATGCAGCCTTCGCCAATCTGATATGCCATAATACATTTCCTCCTTACAATACTTCTAACCCTACAACCGATATTTTAAACTAATAGTCTGACAATTACAAGAAAATCGAAGGTTAGTCAGAGCTAATTCTTTTTAGTTATTTGTGACTAAAATCTTCACCTGCTTCTGTAAGTTCTGCTCTTCTCTTCTTGATGCCCTCGATGATAACCTTTTTCTTTTCAACCAGAATCTTGGGGTCCATCGGCTTAACATCCTTGAGAGGATAATCGATGCCAAGTTTCTCATACTTAACCTTACCCATGTCATGATAAGGAAGTGCATCCAGTGCTCTGAGATTGTGGAACTGCCCGAGGAAATATCCGAGATCATAGAGATACTTTTCATCATCAGTCCATCCGGGAACGACTACATGGCGGATCCACATATCAACACCCCTCTCCTGAAGATAAAAAGCAAACTTAAGGATATTGGTATTCGGCTGGGATGTAAGTTTCTTGTGATGCTCGTTATCGATATGTTTGATATCAAGCATAACCAGATCCGTTACCTTCATGAGTCTGTCATGCTTGGCCATCATCTCCGGATTATCAGGATTAAACATGATTCCCGATGTATCAAGGCAGGTGTGGATTCCCTCTTTCTTACAGAGCTCAAAAAGCTCCGTTACGAAATCAATCTGAACAAGAGGTTCTCCTCCCGTTACGGTAATCCCTCCTCCGTTCATGTAGAAGCTCTCGTTTCTGTGATACTGCTCCAATATATATTTTGGCTCCATTTCGGTTGCACCAACCTGATCCCAGGTATCCGGGTTATGGCAATACAAACACCTCATGGGGCATCCTTTTGTAAAAACAACAAATCTTGTGCCGGGACCGTCGACGGTTCCGAAGCTTTCAAGAGAATGGATTTTTCCGATCATATTCTCACCTCCGTTACCTGATTATCTTACCACATTTAAGCCGTCTTCGGACATAAAAAAAGGGCCGTCGCAAATGCGACAGCCCTTTGTCAGACTTATTAAATGGACTCGTGGAAAGTACGAGAGATAACGTCTGCCTGCTGGTCGGGAGTAAGCTTAATGAAGTTTACTGCATATCCGGATACGCGGATAGTGAGCTGAGGATAATTCTCGGGATGCTGCTGAGCATCGAGAAGAGTGTCTCTGTTGAGAACGTTTACATTAAGATGGTGGCCACCCTTGGTAGCATAACCATCGAGAAGATTCACAAGGTTACTAACCTGTGCGGTAGATGCTTCTGCCATGATTTTTTTTCCTCCTGGTAAGATTTGTTTACTGATAATCGTCGATACCCTGATGGAGCGTAGGAACGCTACAAGCCAGCGGGGTTCTGGAACAATCCGTACAGCCCATGGTCGTAACATCCTTAACATCCGTCTGATCTTCCGACGTGTCTACATTGACATGTCCGGTGCCGCTTGCGAATCCATCATCGAGCATCTTTACAAGATCATCTATCATGTCTTTCTGATCCATAGTGGTATCCTTTCCGTTTATTTATTTATATCCGGCCCTTCCGGCCAAGGTACCGGGAACCCGGTACGTGGCCTTCGGAGCTTCGAAGCATTTAATTACTTGCTGAGGTCAAGATCGATGTCGCCGGCAAATACCTTGTCATCCTTTCCGAGTGCACCGGGGATGATGGTGAAGGTATTGGAGATTCCGTCCTGAGCATCATTGAAAGGAAGCTTGGATACGGAAGAAAGTGAAGCGACAGCACCGTGAGTATCACGACCATGCATAGGGTTAGCTCCGGGAGCGAAAGGCATTCCCTTCTTACGTCCGTCAGGAGTGTTTCCGGTTGCCTTACCATAGGTAACGTTTGAAGTGATGGTAAGGATTGAGGTGGTAGGAACACCATCTCTGTAGGTGTGATGACGACGTACAGCAGTCATGAACTTGTGAACGATCATCTGAGCGATATCGTCTACACGGTCATCGTCGTTACCATACTTAGGGAACTCACCGGTGGTCTTGAAGTCGGTGATGATACCGTCCTCATCGCGGATAACTTCAACCTTAGCATACTTGATAGCTGAAAGTGAGTCAGCAACGATTGAAAGACCTGCGATACCGGTTGCAAAATATCTCTTAACGTTCTTGTCATGAAGAGCCATCTCTGCTCTCTCATAGCAATACTTGTCATGCATGTAGTGGATGATGTTGAGGGTGTTAACGTAAACCTCAGCCTGCCACTCCATCATGTCGATGAACTTGTCCATAACATCATCATAGTCAAGGACATCACCGGTAACAGGGCGGTACTTAGGTCCTACCTGCTTCTTGGTAACTTCATCGATACCACCGTTAAGAGCATAAAGGAGACACTTAGCAAGGTTAGCACGTGCTCCGAAGAACTGCATCTCTTTACCGATAACCATTGAGGATACGCAGCATGCGATACCGTAGTCATCGCCGTGAACAACTCTCATGAGATCGTCGTTCTCGTACTGGATTGAAGAAGTGGTGATGGAGATCTTAGCGCAGTACTTCTTCCAGTTCTGAGGAAGTCTGGTTGACCAGAGAACAGTAAGGTTAGGCTCGGGAGCTGCACCAAGGTTCTCAAGGGTGTGGAGATAACGGAAAGAGGTCTTGGTAACCATGTGTCTTCCGTCAACGCCTACGCCGCCGAGAGACTCGGTAACCCAAACGGGATCGCCTGCGAAGATCTGGTTGTACTCGGGAGTTCTTGCGAACTTTACGCAACGAAGCTTCATGATGAAGTGATCTACGAATTCCTGGATCTGCTCCTCGGTGAAGGTTCCGTTTGC
>JAEEXJ010000050.1 GCA_016291475.1 Lachnospiraceae bacterium
GAGAATACTCTCGAGGCTATTGAAAGAATCAAAAAACTGTGATATAGTCTGACCACGCCTTAAAGGCGATTATCTGTTAAAACGTTCAAATAAGAGACTTATGTTTTCCCAAAGGGGAGACGTGGGTCTCTTTTTTTGTTGCATCAAAAGGAGGCATGGTGTTGAAGAAATCAATGAAAAAATTTGAAGAGATGATCATGTTTGTACTTATGGTCATTTCCGTATCCGCACTTATCCTGCTGCTTTCATATGCGGGGGACAGAGTTTCCGCAGCTGATTTGCCCGGGCCGGACAGTGTGCTTGAGTCATACCAAAACAATCCGTACATAAGATTTTACGAAGGGGATGAAGGAATAGCTTGGACCACCATACATCCGGACGGATATTCGATCAACGCAAACGGAGTATATACCTATGGAGGCGGGATCGGTATATACCGAAAACCTGACGGAACCGAGGTAATACCTGACGGCGTCGTATCCAGAAGGGAACTGGCTGGCCCGCTGCCTGCGGGACATCACTACTATGCAAAACCTTTGAACAATACGGTTATTCCGGTGGGGAGATGGGTGATATCCCAATCCGAAGCACGTTGCATTCACGGTCCTTTCTCGGCATGCAGGGATTTCGAATATTACGGAATTAACGGTTTGTCGAACAGTAAATGTCACGAAAGATATGATTCCGGATGGATAGCATATTGCGCCGATTGCGGTAAACAGATAACGGGACTCGTATATACGAATGATGACTGCGTAAGGCGTATCGGTTATGTATTTGCCGGTGATGATGAATTCATAAAAAAGTACCCGGCCGAATATCTCTTTGTATGTCCCATATGCGGAGATAATCTGGAAAACGATCTTCACATGGTATCCCATGACTGTAAATGTTTTATTTCCGCAAACAGATACAGAATCGTCTATGACGGAAACGGTGCATCAATAGGGAATATGGAGAAGTCCGTCTGCTATTACGGAAATGCTTCGGAATACGAAGGAAGAAACGTAACAGGTGCATTGACACTCAGAGAGAATCTATACGTTAAGCCGGGATACCACTTTGCGGGATGGAGCGATTCTCCCGATGGACAGGTTATTTTCGCGGACGGATGCACTACGGCTTCCATAGAAAACTATTTTACTTATCTGTCGGATACCGGGGATGAGAGTAATGACAGAGAGATAAAGCTGTATGCGGTATGGAAAAGATCGGATTGCATACTGGGCGTTTCAGGCGGATGCTTTGAAGATAATAAGGGATCCTATAACGGAGTGAAATCGGGAACTTTTGAAGCAGGTAAGAATTATTTCCTGAAGGGATGTATGTATGAAACGGAGATTGATCCGAGACATCTGACAGCACCTTCCGGATACAGGATAGATCTTGTTGTACCCGGCGGAATACAGATGCAGGCCATATATGCCTCATCTTCCCTTACGGGATGGGAGTTTGATTCGGATGATGCAAATGCAGGGACTTTTTCCTATACCGAAGGGGACATGCATTACGGTGGAAGACTATCCGGAAGGATAACAAATGCTGAGTCCGACGGAAGCTTTGCTTATATACATTCATCGCCGGTGAATAACAATATTGACCGGGCAACGGCTGTGTGGAAGAGTACATCGGTGATATTACCTGAAGCTTTTTTCCCCGGAAAGACATTTGACGGATGGTATACGGATCCGAATCTAAATCCTGACACATATGTCGGAAAAAACGGAGATATTTATATTCCCGCATCGGATACAGTTTTATATGCGGGTTTTACCGGACTTGATCTTACCGCAGCACCTGATTATATGGGCACCGTGGATTTCGGGACTTTGAGATATAACGGTCTTACGGATCTTTCCATCGGCCGATCCACCGAATATGACATATACAAATATTTCATTTCTTCGGATTATCCGGCTTGTAACTGGGTTGAAGCTGCCACTGATGATAGGGGAGGATACGGAGGAAGCGCTGTAAGGACATTTTCGGGCGGCGGGAAATATTCCGAATACACAGCACCTGTTTCGGGGATATACACTTTTGAATTATGGGGCGCCGCAGGAGCATCCTACGATAAATACAAGGGTGAGAACGGTGAGTATTCCAGCTGCAGGATTTATCTGAAAAAGGGCGATAAGGTCGGCATATATACAGGAAGCGCCGGGACGGTGACGAGCGGAAGTTCAGGTACGAACTGCTACGGAGGTGAGGGCTCGTATATATCCGTGAACGGAAATGTCATAATGTCATCATCCGGTGGTAAGGGTGCGTCATTTATCCTGAATGTCCGGAAAGAATATAACTACACGGGCTCTGTACAGACCTTTATCGCTGAAACGGAAGGAGATTACACTCTTCAGGTCTGGGGTGCGGAAGGCGGTGAGGTATCAAACGGAGGAGAGAATTCGGGAAAAGGCGGTTATGCGACGGGAAGAGTTCATTTAAATCAGGGCAGCGTTTTATATATCTGTGTCGGCGGACGGGGCGGTTATAACGGCGGAGGTGCCGGCGGATATGATGCATGGTGGGGACGCGGCGGAAGCGGCGGAGGAGCCACACATATCGCATCGAGAAACGGTGTTCTCAGAGATCTTTCCGCATATAAGAATAGTATTTATCTGGTTGCCGGCGGTGGTGGCGGTGCAGGCGGCTCTCAGGCATCATCGGGTGCAGGCGGCGGATATACGGGCGGTGTAGGTCATTCTCCCTGGCCAGATGGAGAGTGTACCGTAGGCGGAGGAACCGCTGCTGCTCCGGGGCGGTCCGGAAGCGAAGGCATAACCATCGGCGGCTTCGGATACGGCGGTGCCGGTATTTCATATTATCCCGATGAAAACATTTCTGCCATGGTGAACAATGGCGGAGGGGGAGGAGGATGGTACGGCGGCGCGGGCGGTGATGCCAAGCAAAAATCCTACGGTTGCGGAGGCGGCGGTGGAAGCGGGTATATAGGGGGCGTTTCCGGCGGAAGCATGTCAACCGGTGTAAGAAGCGGAAACGGATTTGCTGTCATAACCTGTTCGGTCAACATAGTCGGAACCGCGGCAAGAGGACGTTCCACATCATTTTTGCCGGGGGCTTTACTATATTCCGGATATAAAGTAACGTCTCATTCCGCTTGTGTATACCCATCATCGGATCCTTCCAAGGCCGGTTTTTGTACTATCACGGAACCTGCGGAGGTTTTCTATAATTCATCCGCATGTAAGATACTGTCACAGGATCTGGCTTCACCGGATCCTGTATCCGGTGTGGATTTAAGATACGATGCATCATCCGGAATCCTTGATATCAGCTGGGATATGCCGGATGACAACGGAACTGAATATTATTATGTGGCCCGTGCTTACAGATCTTCGGATGTTTTTGCAGGAATTACCGATAAGTATGCATCAACATCCGTAGAGACCCTGAATATCAAAACGGGAGTATATAAATATATTTACGTGACGGATTCTTCTCCCGTAAGAGATGCTTCATATGTGAGAAATTACGGAACAGGTATACTGACCTCCTGGTCGTCCGTATCGGGAACATATCCGGGCGCTATGTTTTCCGAATGGTATGAGCGTGCCTCTGCCGAAGCAAGGAGGACGAGGATAGAATATGTCCCTTCCGGAAATGACAGGTACATTCACATCGTATGCGCAGACAGAGCAGGAAATATCAGTGCCGTATTGAATGCATCAATAGACGGGGAGGGCGCATTTATTCCATATCCTGTTGTAACCGAAAATATGAGTGTTCTTTCCGCTCCGAATGTCTATGCTGATCCGGAAAGAGAAAACACATATTATGTGAGGGCTGACGGACATGCGGATTTTTCGCTTCAGTATTCCGCATATATTAATGGATATGCAAGAAGCACATACCAGATAGATACCGCACGCATACATTTAAGCGGAAGTGAATATTCGGAGATTACTTTTGAGAGAAATCCGAATGTTACCTCTGATACTGCGGCACTGCCTGCAGCTGCTTCCGTGTTCGGCCCGTTTCCCATGAGCCTTACGGAAGTGTCGGGCGGCTTGAGGACAAATCGCTCCGCAGCTCTTTCTTTTACGGGAACTTTTACTGCTTTATCGGAAGAAGAGATGTATATATATCCATCGGCGCATGCACATCTCGAATCCGGTACGGAAATAGTATCAAGCGATCCGGCAGATGACAGGGGGCATGGTCTTACGATAATAGGTGATGCACATGCTCCTCAGTGCATGGCGGCCGTTAACGGATCGGAGTATGAAGAGCTGTCACTTGTAAACATCTCAAATGTCTCCGCAACCCATGTGGTGGACAGAAGATACGAGGATGTAGACATAGATATTTATGTGACGGATCCGGGCTCAGGCCTTAAGGATAACTTTTATGTCCGGGTGATCAATCTGGACAACGGGCTGGAAGGAGAGTATACGAGCTCAGGTGAGCATCTGTATCTTCAGTTGAAACAGGACCCCGATTCCGAGAATCCATGCTTTGACAATATGCTGTTTAACGGCAGATTCATCATAAGTGTTACCGCCGAGGATAATGTTGGAAATAAGGAAACTCAGGAAAGTGCGGGGCTTACGGAACTTGATGTAAGCGGTGAGATCGTAAGAACGTTGGATACTGTGACCGGACCCTTAACTGATGACGAGGGAAGACCATATATCAAGAAAGGAGAGAGCGGTTATGTTATCTCGCGGGTATGGGGGTACCCTGATGCCGTGCTGGTTTCTTTTGACGATGTGAGTCTTTCGGAATATGACGTTTTGTATGTCACGGACGGAGGGATACCGGACAGCCTCTCCGGATTTGAGGGGAGAATCGTATATACTGATTCCCCCGAATACCTTTTCGAAAATAATACGGACTTTACCGTTCCGCTTGATTATGATGGAACCGGTATCAAAGTTACGATAACGGGATTTAAGGGTGACGATGAGATTACCTGGGAAACGGAATGTGAAGTAATTTCTTCGGGAAGCGTTCTTGATGAATTGATGACGGTGCTGAGATGAATTATAATAACGGTATCAATAAGTAATTGCGAGGATACTTCTTTGAAAAAGACTAAAAGTTTATTAGGTATTTTATTTTTGGCGCTGGTATTTGCATTTATATTCCCCGGCAGGGTGCATGCCGCTCCCGGAGCCGGTATGGGTACTGTTTTTCCTGTAAAGACAAGTGATTCGCCGGAAAGCGCCGTTTCAACACAGCAGGTTTGCCTTAACGGGATCAATTTCATAGTTGATACCTATCATGACAGGATTCTTTACAACGATTCGGAAAATCTCGAATATAATCTGTTTTCATGGAAAGTTATGGCTGATGATTTTAACAAGCCTCACTCAATAACTTCCGACGGGCTGATCTATCTTGTTACCGATACGGATAACAACAGGGTTGCCACTTATGCCAGAATTCCCACCGGTGAATTCATCGAGCTGCAGAGCTTTGAGAATGTGGGTATCAGACCTCATTACTGTGTATATGATGCCCCTACCGCTTCTTTCTATGTATGGAGTTCATACACGGGTGAGATGTACATTTATAAGAGAAGCGCCGGATCGTACAATGTTACTCTTTCCGCTGTCAAGAAGATTCCGGCACTTTACGGATTATATACAAGATCCTTTACCATAGACGGAAATAATATACTCCTGTGCAGTCAGGGCGCAGGCGGTATCGTAGTGGTCAACAAGAGGACTTTCAGATTTGTGGGAGCTTATCCCGTTCCCGACGAACTTGGCGGTGTGGTCCAGGTAGTCCATGTGGGAACACATTATTATCTGACCACTTCATCCGACAGGTACGGTAACATGAATATGGCAAGGACTGTCAGGAGCACTTCTCTCGCGGGATTTATGAATCTGGCAACCTGTGAGGATGTGACCGCTTATCTCGGAGGATTAACGGGATTGCAGATCCCCTATTATATAACCGAAAGTGGTGGTCTGTATTACGTAAGGCTCATCGGTCAGGCATCGGGATATGAAGACAAAGGAAGTGTATTTACCGAAGATGCCTTCGGAAATATTATTCTCTTAAGCAACTGGCCCTGATATAAAAATGACGGTGGAGAATGTGAAACAGGGGGACGGTTCTGTCGTTCCACAAGATTCTTGTGGAACGACAGAACCGTCCCCCTGTTTCACATTTATTTGATTTAATTACCGGATACATCCGAAACATATCCTTCGGGAACCACATGGACTACGCCTATCACTCCGATGAATGCCGGAGAGAAGATGTGCTGTGTGAGTCCTTCTCTGATCTCACCCTCCCATGCCGCGTGCATATGTCCGGCAAGAACGTAAGCACAATTCGAATCTTCGTCGTAAAGCATGTTCAGGTATTCCCACATGTCCGCATCGGGAATATAGTTTTCACTGTTAGGTGCCCAGTAGTAGATCTTGTTTCTTACAAGCATGGAGAGCATCTCCAGCGTGGGATCCGTCTGTGAATAATATGGAACGTGGGTTGCGGCTATAACCGGTACGCCTCTTGAATAAAGATCTCTCAACACTTCCATCTGCTCGGCGCCGGGCTTTTTGATGGAATTGTTGACGCCTGCGATGATGAATTCCCCAAGATCAATATATTTATGGGTATAGTCATCACCGTCGAGCTCTTCGTGAAGTGCCTGAGCTTTATAATCGTCAAAGCCGGTGCTTCCGTCACTGTACCATGTTCCGTAATCGTGATCAGCTCTTATATACAGAATTCGGTCCTGAGGGTATTTCAGTCTGTTGAATCCTGCTGTAAGTGTCTCCATATTAGAGGTGCTGCAATAATCAAGAAGGTCTCCTCCGAATATTACCGCATCAAAATCATTATAGTTGAGATAATCTACGATCTTGGGCCACAGATCTGCGCCGTGTATTCCGTCGGGAGTGACGGAAAGAGTTTCATATCTGGTCTCCACCGTCTCAAGGCTTCCCTCCGATACATCGCCTGCCTCATGATCTGTGATCATATGGATATCCGAAACCCAGGCTATGGTATAGGCTTTTTCCAGACCGGGGATCTCGATATAAACATTTTCTTCTACAAAATTATAATCCGGTGCCGGATATGTTACGGGTTCCGGCTCGGGCTCGGGTTCAGGTTCCTGCTCCGGTTCAGGTTCGGGCAACTGCTCGGGAATATCTGCCACCTCAACTTCTTCGGGTGCCCCGGTATCGGGGTTTGGGAGTACAAAGAAAAGAATGAGGCCCGCAACGGTCAGAAACAGCAATATTGCAGACAGGATCATCGTGATCTTGCTGTCCGTATCCGGAGTATTTTTCTTTTTTTCAGGTGCCATTATCTGTTAACCCTGATATTCTCTCTGATCCAGGCTCTGGTCTGAGCGGAAGTTCCGTTGGTGTAGCTTATCTGGTATGCAGGGTTAGCATCTCCGCTTATATCATTGAAGATCCAGAAATGGTTCATCTCGATATGAGTTTCATCAGCCTTCTTGGGATCGAGAACGACTATGACGCCGTCGAATGACTGCATCTTCTCTATTTCATTATTGAAAGCAACGGTATAAGGAGCATTGTCGATTCCCGCTTTGTCACAATAATAGATTCCGTCATGGAGAAGCATGAGATTGTAGTCGGTATCTTTAAGAACGGAGTCGATCCTGTCCAGTGCGTCCTCATAAGTCATCTCTCCGCTTGCGATTCCGGTCTCGATATCTTTTCTGGTCTTCCATGCAAGGGAATAGATCAGGCGGAGTCTCATGGGATCGTCGGGATCATCTTCGTTAAAGAGGATCCTGTTACCGTTCTCATCTGTGATGGAAGCGGCATCTTCCATAAGCTCCCATGCCTCGTCCCTTGACCAGTTCTCACGGGCGGTTATTTCGTTGATCGCAAAGATGTATTTGTCTCTGTAGGTGTCGATGAGAGCATCTGCCTCAGCGGGTATACCGCAGTCATCGAATTTGATGCCTGCGTTGGTCATGGCATCGGCATATCCGAGGATCTCATCATAATCCATTCTTGACTGGATATAGAGGCCTGAACTTACCTTCTGTCCGTCCAGAAGAGCAATGGAAGCTCTGACCTGTGCGGCGTACTTTTCGAATACTTCGGCAGCTTCTTTGGAAACATCATCGGCAAGTCCGTACTTTCCGGCAAGGGTGATGTATCCGTCGAGAGCATTTCCGTAATCTTCGGTGATATATTCGGACTTGTCGCCTTCTTCAACAGCGGCGTAGATCTCGTCCATTATGTCACTGATCTCCTGACGTCTTGCTTCGTCTGCTTCGGGATCTTCCTCGGGCTCTTCGCCTTCTTCGCCATCGCCTTCCTCATCGGATGTTTCATCGCCCGGATTGTCGATGCTTTCTTCGGAATCGTGTGTATTTCCGGATCCCATTCCTGAGAATACTCCGGCAGATTTAAGCGCAAGAAGTATTGCTACGATGATCGCACAGATCGCAAGCACGATAAGAATGATAAGTCCCTTGGAACTCTTCTTAGGTTTTTCTTCGGCAGCGGGAGAACTCTGAACGGGAGCATCCTGAGCAGCCTGTGCGGGCTCTTTTGCTGTTGAAGCAAGTACGGATGAAGCGCCTGCGGGCTTTTGGGTTTTATCAACAGCGGTTCCGCACTTGGTACAGAATTTGGCTCCGGGCTGCATCTTTGCTCCGCACTTGATACAGAAAACAGGGGGAGCGGAGACGGGAGTCTTTACGATAAGTGACTCGGGATCTTTGATATCGGGCTCTGCCTTGATGTTCTCGGGCTTTATGGGCTCGATCTTAGCGGTTCCCTGTTTTGCGGGCTCTTCCTTTTTTACCTCAGGCTCTGTAAGGTTCATGGGCTTGGGGGTTATGATAACGGGCTGAGCGGAAGCGGGCTTCTTTTCCTCTGCCTTGGTTTCTTCTTTTGCAGATTCTTCCTTTTTAACTTCTTCAGCTGAAGGAGTGTTGTTTTCAGGAATCTTGGTTCCGCACTTGATGCAGAATTTTTCCTGACCTGTGAGTTCGGTCTGACAATTAGGACATTTCATATTTAATATCTCCCTTTTATCATATGAGAGCGGTTTAACGGATTATGTAAACCGGTGACCTATCCGTTGAAAAAACCGTCTTCCATATTGAAAACACTACATTATACATATTTATAGGTACTTCATCAATTATATATACCATAGAATATTATTGCAATAAGCCTGTAAAGCAAATATAATTTTGAATGTATATGGGTGGTGATATGGTTGAAGTCAGTAATATCCGCAAATCATACGGTAGAAAGCTCATTCTTGACGGAGTAGGGTTTTCGGCACAGCCCGGTGAGCAGATAGCACTTGTCGGCAGGAACGGCTGCGGCAAGAGTACTCTCATGCAGATAATGGCAGGTCTGATAAAAGCTGATTCCGGAACTGTATCTTATTTCGGACAAGGTATTAAAACCGGACGCAGTTTTTCACATATCGTCGGTTATCTGCCTCAGGAGAATCCTCTTATAGAAGAGCTGTCCGTTGCAGACAATATTTCACTTTGGTCCGGCAGGAGGGTCCGCCCCGATGATGAAGTCGTAAAGATGTTTCATCTGAAGGATATGCTTAAGGATCCGGTATATAAACTGTCGGGAGGGATGAAGCGAAGAGTGGCTATTGCCTGTGCTTGTGTGCATATGCCGCCGGTAATGCTTATGGATGAGCCGACTGCAGCACTTGATATCTACTACAGACTTGAAGTCAGAAAGTGGATGAAGCAGTACAGGGAAATGAACGGAACCATTATCACCGTTACTCACGATTCCGACGAGATGTCGGATTCGACGAGGTGCCTTCTTATTGAAGACGGCATCATCAAAGAATACGAGGAGGAAAAGAAAAATGCATTTTGATCCAAACACAGGCGAAAAGATCATGGATCCCGGTGACGAGATTCAGGCTACCGCCGAAAATACCGCAAATCAGGCACAGGCAGCTGCTTCTCAGGCTGCAGAGCAGGTACAGGCTGATGCAGCTCAGGCTAACAACGCAGCAGCTCAGCAGGCAGCACAGAATGCCGCTCAGTTCCAGCAGGCACCTCAGTTCCAGCAGGCACCTCAGTTTCAGCAGGCTCCTTCTGATTCAAACAGCGTTAAGAAGGGCATGCCCATCGGTGTTGTCATCGGTATCGTAGCTGCAGTTCTTGTAGTTATCGGAGTAGTCGCTTTCTTTGCTTTCAAGGGATTAGGAGCAAAGGTATCGCTTCTTAATACATTGACCCACGCTTATGACGGAGAGTACCTTTCCGAAGCAACCAGAAATATCGCTTACAAGCCTTTCAACGATGTTACCATCAAGTATGAGATAGAGATGGATGATGTTGAGGCTGTCATGAGCTTTGCAAGCGAGCACTCTTCTCACACAAGAAGTGTTTATGCTGAGGTTACATACGACGGATTTACCGTAGATGCAACCGCTTATATCGATGAGAAACAGATTCTCGCTTCTTGCCCTCTTGTCGGCGATTATCTCTTCACATACGATTATTCAAACGACAAGCACGACGGAATTATCGCAGACGCTCTTGATGAAATGGACCTTGAGGTATCCGATCTTAATGCACTGATTGCATTCCTTAATGACAATTCCGGCTCTATCGAGAAGTTCTACGGCAAGTCTGTTGCATATTTTACCGATTGTGCAGCAAGTCTTGATTTCAAAAAGACCGGAAACAAGGAAACCTTTACCGTTAACGGAGACAAGGTTGATTGCAAGGAGTACAGAGCTACTTTTTCGGAAGAGACCTTAGCCGGATGGATCAGCGGATATCAGGAGATCGTTGAAGAGTTCGTAGAGAACAATTCCAATCTTGTAGAAACCTTCGAAGAGCTTAGCGGCGAAGACCTCGATATCGAGGATGCATTTGAAACCATTCTTGACGAGCTTGACGGTGATGAGGAAGCTTACATTTCTATCTTCACCAAAGGTAACACCACTGCAGCTATCCGTATTACCAATTCTGACGAAGATCAGTATTATGAGATTCAGCTTCAGGGAGGAGATTACCTCGCTCAGAATGTAGAGATCATCTTCAATGACGACGGAGATGAGGAGACCATCCTCACTGTTTCCGGTAAAACCAAGGGTGATGTTCAGACTACCACCATTGAGGCTGAGGATGACAGCTTCACATTCGAGTATTCTTACGACAAGAAGACCGGTGCATTTGAGATGACCATGGAGCAGTTTGGCCGTGAGGTTTATTCCTGCGAAGCTACCATTACCGTCGATAAGAATTCATACACAATTGAATTCGAGACCCTTTCTTCTTATGGAATGGACCTCGATTTTGATAAGTACATCGTAACTATTTCCACCAAGGCCGAGATCGTTAAGCCTAAGGGAGAAGAGTTCGACCTCGGAGCTGCCGATGAGGATGATTTTGAGGATCTTTATGAGGAAGTCGTGGAAGAGATCATGGATAATGACGAGCTTCAGGAACTCCTTGAGGAACTTGATCTTAACAGCTTGTATTATGGCTTCTGATCTGACCGTAACTTGTCGGTGTGAGAACCACTCTTTGGAATGAACTATTCTTTACAGTACATAAGAATAGAGCTTAAAAGAGCCGCTCATGCATTGATGAGCGGTATGGTTACGCTTATTATCATATCTGTTATTACACTGGGCTCTGCGGCAGCGCTTTATACGCTGCTGCAGAGCCTTGGTATTTCCGAACCTGTTAAGATCGCTGTATCCACTCCGGGAGAAGGGAACATGGCAAAACTCGCCATCAAGCTTCTCAAAGGAATGGATTCCATAAAGGTAGTGTGTGAGTTCGAACTGACGGATGAGCAGGATGCCAGGGAAGGTGTATATAACGGAACATACGGAGCCGCGATAGTTCTTCCAAGGGATTTCTACGAGGGTGTAAATACCGGAGTTAACCCCCCCGCTCTTATCCTTATTCCCGAAGAGATGACGGAAGGCCTAAGGAATTTCGGAGATCTTCTGGAAGCTTCAGTTTCACTTGTCGATACGGTTGAAGGCGGAATCTATGCCGTATCGGATGCTTACTATACATACGGTATGTATGTGAGTAAGGCGGACATGGAAAACTATCTTACAAATCTTTCTTTTGATACACTTCTTAACCGCACCAAGTTTTTTGATGAGGAACTGGAAAGTTCACTGGATGTGGATGATCTGATATCTTATGCGGTTGTATCCGCATGTCTTCTGATACTTATGGTCACCTGCACGGGCTTCGGTTATCTGTATACGAAAAGAAGCAGATCCGTCGAGTATCTTCTTAAAAGAAACGGAATAGGTCCCGTCAAAAAAGGATTTGTAAGATTGTTTGTCATGATGCTTCAGCTTTTGGCTATCTATCTGGTATTTATGCTGGTGGTCATGATCGCATCGCATATTATGGTTTCTTCCGATAATGAAGCTATAGTTCTTGCCGGAAAATCCCTTGCCGAGGCTTTGGATGTTCTTAAATCATTCGGAAACGTGATACCGGTTCTCTTCTGTATATGCGGGTTTACGCATCTTGTCTATTCCCTTTTGGGAAGCAGAGAGGATTCAGGTCTCATCCTTCTTATTGTTTTCATGATCATGCTCATAGTCGGAGGGTGCATCGTTCCTTCCGTATTCTTACCCGATTCCATAGAAAATCTCGGGTCTTATCTTCCTGCGGCTTTGTGGAGAAATGACATCTTCTCCGGCGGACCTTTCAGGGAGATAGTTATGGGCACATTGCTGTTTGCCGGAGGGGAGGGGATCACATGTCTGTATACCTGAGTCGTTTCCTCCTGTTCCTTAAAGCGAGGCTGAAAAGTCCCTTTACTTATATATGGATGGTTCTGATCGCATTTTCCCTTTACCTTGTTTCCAAATCGGTCATTCCTCTTTCGGAGCCTTCGGAAGTATTGATCCTTAACGAATCGGGTGAATACGGGGAAAGGGTTTTTGAACTTCTTGAGGTTACCGCCGAGCATGGCGGAGCATATGTATTCAGGGAGGCTGATGACGAGGAGAGCCTCAGAACGATGGTGAGAAAGGGCCAGGCAGCCTGCGGTTTTATTTTCCCGGAAGATATGGAAGAAAAGATCGCATCGGGGGATACGCGTCATATGATCGTTATGGTCACTTCCACATTCTCTGCCAAAGGCCCGGCCGTCAGGGAAAGTGTATTTGCCGCACTTTACCGGGTGATGAATGCGGATGCGATCGAAAGTACTCTGGGTTCTTTTTTCGAGGATCCGGATCTTGTAAGGGATTATGTAAGGGAAAAATACGAGTATTTCGTCGGAAGCGACGAGGTGTTCGGACTTGAATATGAAGTAGTTGAGACTGCTCCGGATGCTTCGACGGACTTTTTAAGAGACAGTTCCGATCCCATAAGGGGAACTGCCGCGGTGCTTATATTTATACTGGGACTTTACAGTGCAAGCTCATATTTCGGAAAGGCGGGGCGTTTCTTTAAGGCGCTGGGGAGAAAAGAGAAGGCCTTCAGCCTGTTTTTGTACGAACTTTCCTCCATAATCATCCCGGCAGCCAGCGGATTTGTGATGATACGCACCCTTGATCCGGGGGATGTGCCTTTTATCCGTGAGCTTCTTATATATGCGGCTTTTGTATTATTCGGCTGTATATGGAGCGGGGTATTCGTAAGCTTTTTCAAGAGAAGCGAGAAGTATCTTCCTGCTGTATCGGTCCTCATGTTCGTATGCTTTGCAATCTGCCCGGTGTTTTTTGATATAGCGGGTTATTTCCCAATCATCAGGTATATAACCTCGGTCCTCCCCCCGGCTTTTTACCTGTATATGCTCTAAACATTGACTTTTCACCACTAAAAGTGGAAAATACATATGTTTTATAGTTCCGAAAGAAAAGGAGAAAAGACATGAAGTGTAAGAATTGCGGAAACGAGCTCATGGATGGCGCAGTTTTCTGTCAGGCTTGCGGAACCAAGCAGGACGAGCCTGCTGCTGAAGTAAAGCAGGAAGAGACTAAGGCTGAAGAAGCTCCCAAGGCCGAGGAGACTAAGGAAGCTCCCAAGGCGGAAGAAAAGCCTGCCGAAGAGAAGCCCGTTCAGGAAAAGAAAGAAGAAAGCACTGCTCAGCCCGAAGCTCAGGCACAGCCTCAGCCTCAGGTACAGCCTCAGGCACAGGCAGGCGAGACTAAGAAAAAGTCTCCCATTCCCTTTATCATTGCAGGCGCTGCGGCAGTTGTCCTTATAGCGCTTATCGCACTCGGCATTAAGCTGATAGGTTCCGGAAGCAGAGGTGGTTCTTCAACCGCAGTAGCATATGTTTCCAAGGGAACCCTTTGCGTTATCACCGATGCTGCTTCAAAGGAGCCCAAGATCTTCGAAGTCTGCGACATCGACCTTGACAATGGCGCATATTATCCCTATAACTTCATCACCTGGAGCGATGATAATAAGACTATCTATTTCTTTGATGATGTGGATTCGGATAATTACGGTGATCTTTGCTCCGTTCAGATATCCAAACTCGGCAAGGATAAGTCTAAGAATGAGTCTAAGGTTGTAGTTATCGATGACAATGTCTATATCCCCAACTTTACCGTTCTTTCCGACGGAAAGCTCATGTACACCACTTCTAAAGATAAGCTTTGCATTTATGGCGGAAAAGAGCCCGAAGAGATTGCCAAGGATGTAGAAGATTTCTATCTTACCGATGATGAAAAGGCAGTCATCTGTCTCGGAGACTATGAGTCCGATGAAGGATATACTCTTTCATATATGAGCATTACCGGTGATGATGTTACCGAGCTTGACGATAAGGTTGACCGTGTCAATTCCGTAGAAGAAGGTTATGTAATCTATACCAAGTCCGAATATGATGAGGATTATAATTATATCCAGTCTCTCTATACCTGTGATTTCGAGGGAAATACCGATGAGATAACCGATTCACTCGGATCAACAGGAAGCATTTATGAGAATGGCTTCTACTATACCGAAGAAGTTGCTTCAACCGTAACACTTTACGATTTTATCGATGATCCTTATGCAACATCCGATGCTCAGGCAGAGGAGCCTAAGTATCCCGATTCCGATGCAGGATTTGTTCAGGCAGATCCCGAGGAGGTTTTCGATAGCTATAAGCTTAACAGGATCGTTAAGAAGTTCGATGGAGATCCCGTAGCTTACATGGAGAGCAACTGCTCCACTTATACCTATAACGGAAAAGATTATTACTATACCTATAACAGCGACACCTATGAAGCATATTATTATGACATAGCGGGCGATGTTTACTACCGTTATGACAGCGATAAGATGTCAGAGGCAAGAGACAAGTACTATGAAGATATGGAAGTCTGGTATGATATCCAGAACAGAATCTATCTCAGAGACTCTCTTAAAGAGTACGAAGTAGATCCCGGATATGTAGCACTTTACTATTTCCACGACGGACAGAGTGAAGAGATCGTAAGCGAATGCAAGGACGTTAAATATGCTTATATCGGTCTTGATACTCCCATGGCACTTTATCACCAGGCAGATTCCGATTCGATCGAGAAGCTTAGCATTGACGACATCTCATATGCGTATGATGCATATGATCAGCTTTTCGGATATTCCGCATCAAATGATTATGGCGAGATCTTCTACGCTATCGGCAGCGACGCAGAGCTTTCTCTCGGTGAAAGCGGAATGATCAGAAGCATCGGCGGATCTTCAGCCGATTCACGTATAGCTGTTCAGATCGATAATGATGATAAATCCGAGTTCATTCTCTACACCATAAACGGAACATCTCTTGAGCAGGATTCCAAGTTTGATGATGAGGCGGAACTTGTTGCCGGATACAAGAACGGAAAGGTTTATTTCATTAAGAATATTTCCGATGACAGCTCGACCGGTGACCTCTATATTTATGACGGCAAAGATAACGTTAAGGTATTAAAGAATGTCAGCCTTTACAAATCCGGATTCGTATATGATAACGGAAACTTGATCGTCTACGATGAAAAAGGAAAGGCTACCCTTTACAATTCAGCCGGAGAAGAGATCGTAAAACTCGGTGAGGTTGATTCTCTCTGGGATGTCAGATATTTCTCAGATAAGAAGATACTCTACGTTGCAGGTGAAAAGCTTTGCTTCTACAACGGAAAAGAAAGCTTTAAGATTGCAAGCCGCATCGAATATATAAGATTTGCAAGCTCAACAAACGGTTCATCACTTTCAACCTACAGTTACTAAGTCGGTCGTTAAAGATATTTTGGAGGAAAGGCTTTTTATGGATAAGGGATATTATGAATTTCTGGTAAAGGGTAAGCCCAATACCATGGCTAAGATTTTAAAGGTGGTACTGTTCATACTGACGGTCCTCACTCTTATCGGAGCCCTCCTTCTCGGAAACATGGTTGTGATGGTCCTGGGAGTAGCATTCGGGGTAGGTACATATTTTGCGTCACTGTTCACGGATGTGGAATATGAGTACCTGTATCTGGAAAAAGAACTTTCCATCGACAAGGTATTCAACAAGGAACGCAGAAAACACGCCGAGACCCTGAGCCTTGATAAGGCACAGGTATTCGCACCGGAAAAGAGCTCCAAGCTCGATAACTTCGGCAAGATGAACGGAAAAGTTACCGATTACAGCTGCGCCGAAGAAAACAACGGTCTTAAAAAATACGTTATGTACTACGAAGGAAATCGAAAGATCCTTTTCTCGCTGGATGAGGAAATGATCAAGATCCTTAAGAGTAAATGCCCCAGAATTTTCAGTGAATATTGATTAACTGAGTCAAGGAAGTTTTTTACCTTAAACGGGATAAAAAACTTCCTTGACATTTATTTTGGGTGATGATAATATCTTTAAAATTTTTCTTTTTTTAATCATTAAAAATCATTAGCAGATTCGCTGCGGAAAGGAAGATCATGGCAAAGATAGTTGAAGACGGTATCACATTTGACGACGTGCTTCTGGTCCCTTCTTACTCTGAAGTCATTCCTAATCAGGTAGACCTTCACACTAACCTCACCAAGAAGATCAGACTCAACATTCCACTTATGAGTGCGGGCATGGACACTGTTACCGAACATCGTATGGCCATCGCAATGGCAAGACAGGGAGGTATCGGCATTATTCATAAGAATATGTCCATTGAAGCTCAGGCAGATGAGGTAGATAAGGTTAAGAGATCGGAGAACGGAGTTATCAGCGATCCCTTCTTCTTGAGCCCCGATCATACTCTTGCAGACGCCAACGATCTTATGGGTAAGTTCCGTATTTCGGGCGTTCCCATTACCGAAGGCCGCAAGCTTGTAGGTATTATCACTAACCGTGATCTTAAATTCGAGACAGATTTCTCCAAGAAGATCAAAGAGTGCATGACAAGCGAGAACCTTGTCACTGCCAAAGAAGGAGTTACTCTTGAGGAAGCTAAAGAGATCCTCGGAAAAGCCAGAAAAGAGAAGCTCCCCATCGTAGATGATGATTATAATCTCAAGGGTCTGATAACCATTAAGGATATCGAGAAGACCATCAAATATCCCAATGCTGCCAAGGATGAGCAGGGAAGACTCCTTTGCGGAGCAGGCGTAGGAATCACCGCCAATGTTCTCGACAGAGTAGCCGCACTTGTAGATGCCAAGGTAGACGTCATTGTTCTTGACTCCGCTCACGGACATTCTCTTAACGTTATCAATTGCGTTAAGATGATCAAAGAAAAATATCCCGATCTTCAGGTCGTTGCAGGTAACGTCGCTACCGGTGAAGCTACCAAGGCACTTATCGAAGCCGGCGCGGATGCCATCAAGGTTGGTATCGGACCCGGATCCATCTGTACCACCAGAGTAGTAGCAGGTATCGGTGTTCCTCAGATCACCGCGATCATGAACTGCTATGCTGTTGCCAAAGAATACGGTATTCCCATCATCGCTGACGGCGGTATCAAGTATTCCGGAGACGTAACCAAGGCTCTTGCGGCAGGCGGAAGCGTTTGTATGATGGGTTCTATTTTCGCAGGATGCGAGGAGAGCCCCGGAGAGTTCGAGCTTTATCAGGGAAGAAAATACAAGGTATATCGCGGAATGGGATCCATCGCAGCCATGGAAAACGGCAGCAAGGACAGATATTTCCAGGAAAATGCCAAGAAGCTTGTTCCCGAAGGTGTCGAAGGAAGAGTCGCATACAAGGGACTCGTTGAAGATACCGTATTCCAGCTTCTCGGCGGCTTGAGAGCAGGAATGGGATACTGCGGAGCACAGGATCTTCCTACCCTTACGGAGACCGGAAGATTCGTTAAGATCTCTGCCGCATCTCTTAAGGAGAGCCATCCTCACGATATTCACATCACCAAGGAAGCTCCCAACTATTCCGTAGACGGCTGATGCGTTTTAACGTGATAAAGTATTTAGTGTGATTATATAAGCGGCGGGCTAAAATCCGCCGCTTTTTCTATGTTTTGCACCATGTCATTTCCTTTTATTTGCCCCCGAAATATGGTATATTTTATACATTGATGATTGTGTATTTTGTATCTTCGGAAAGCGTTTTTTGAGGTTGCCATGGTCGGAGTCAGGACAATAGACAAGGAAAAACTTCAGATGATACAGGATCTGATATGCTCCTTCGTCGGGGTAAGCGGTGTTATGCTCGATCTGAACCGCTCTGCCATATCCGCGATAAGCAATGACCACGTCTCGGGAAGCGCTGTCTCACAGCTTCTCGGAAGCGAGTACCTCGATCAGATGCTTGATAATGTCCGTGATGATTCGCCGGAGGATATCTGCATCCAGAATATAGAAGACAGTGAAGATGGTATGGTTCACGTGGGTGTTGTCAGCATCAAGCCTGCGGGAAAGATGTTCATGACGGCTCTCGTTACCGCTCCCGGTGCTTTCAGAAGCGATAAATTCGCTCAGTTCCTTGATTTTATGAAAGCTACCACTGAAAGCTATCTGAGGGCTACCCCCGAAGATGAGATCAATCCAGAGCGTTTATACAGCGGTGACAGTGATGATTCTTCCGTCAGGATACTTGAGACGACCAAGAATATCCTGGAGCTTCTTGATTCCGATGAAGGCATTGAATCGGTATTCCGTAAATGGGTCAGCCTTACATCTGCTTTCCTGGGAGTTGATTTTGGCGGAGTATTCAGACTCAGTGACAGAGGGATCGATACAGTAGCCAGGTATGATGCACCTTTGGCAAATACGGGGTTTGATTCCGTTTTTGAGTTTTCGCTCGGTGACATTCCTCAGAATGATGGGCCGCTGATCATTTCTTCCGAGGCTATCGATAAACAGCCCGGACTTTATAACGCCAGAAAATACGATGTTAAATCGTTTATGTATTTCCCTCTTTTGGTACGTGAGAACGGTGAGGGAACATTCATATCGCTTTTTGTTCACAGATCCCGCAGACATAACTGGGATATGGATGAGATCAGGTTTGCCGGTGATGCCGTCAGGATCATGCAGAGCATCATTCAATCCAGACTCATGTACGGTACGATCTCCAGATATTCCGGCTCCGTTACCGAGATCCTTGATAATGTGGGATGCTGCGTATATCTGACTCAGGAAACCACGGGTAAGGTTCTTTTTGCCAACAGAATGCACATAGATACCTTCGGTGCGGACTGGCAGGAGGGGGATCTTCAGGAGATCATTTCCAAAGGTGATTTCTCCAATCCCGTTAACGGATCATTTGAGATATATTATCCCGAATCCAGGCGCTGGTTTGACCTTATGTATAAGAGAGTGGAATGGGTTGACGGATCTCCCGCAATGCTTCATTCCCTTTATGATGTAACCGACAGGAGATTATATCAGCGTAAGATCGAGCAGCAGGCGTTTACAGATTTCCTCACCGGCCTTTATAACCGTATGTGCTGTGAGAAGGATCTGGCAAGACTTATAGATGAAGCAAGGCTGTCCGGAAAGAGCGGAGCGGTAATCTTCATAGACCTGGATGATTTCAAACATATCAACGATGGTCTCGGTCATCAGTACGGAGACGTATTGCTCAAGGAGATCTCGGGCTCACTTCAGAAGATAACCGGAGTAGAGAATTTCTGTTACCGAATGGGCGGCGATGAATTTGTTATTCTGATCCCTCCTGAGGCATATGAGCACTTTGAAGAGATCAAAGAGTGTGTGGTTAAAGTATTTTCATCCCCCTGGATCATCAAGGAGATCGAGTACTACTGCACGGCCAGCATCGGAACCGTTACATTCCCCGATTACGGAGACAATGTCCTGGACCTTCTCAAGAAAGCTGACATTGCCATGTACTCCTCCAAGAAGTCGGGCAAGAACCGTATTACGGAATATACCGACGATCAGGAAACCTATTCCGGAAGACGTCTTGACATGGAGAAGAACATGAGAGACGCTTCTTCCACCGGTTACAGGGAATTCGAGGTTTATTACCAGCCCATAATCGATGTGGAAAACGGTAAGCCTTTCTGTGCGGGAGCCGAGGCTCTTGTAAGATGGAACAGCAATAAGATGGGATTCATATCCCCTTCCGATTTTATCCCTCTTGCGGAATATCTCGGACTCATCAATCCCATCGGCGGACATGTGCTTGAAAAGGCATGTGAGAACTGCAGGGAATGGAATGAAAAATACGGTCTGGATTACAAGGTTAACGTTAACCTCTCCGTGGTCCAGCTGCTTCAGAATGATATAGTTGAATCGGTCGAAGAGACCATTAAGCGGACCGGCATCGATCCCAGACATTTGTGCCTTGAGGTTACCGAGTCTCTTGCGATCAATGACATGCCGAGGATGATAGAGATCCTTACCAGGATCAAGGCCCTCGGATGCACCATAGCGCTGGATGATTTCGGAACGGGTTATTCATCGCTCAACCACATTAGAGAAATACCTTTCGACATAATCAAAGTCGATCAAAGTTTTGTAAGAGATCTGGATACGGATGCATATGCCCAGTCATTCGTAAGAATGGTCGCCGAACTTGCGGAAACCATCGGTGTAAAGATATGTGTCGAAGGTATTGAGAACAAAGACCAGCTTGATAAGCTTGACGGAATGAAGATCAAATACATCCAGGGATATTATTTCGATAAGCCGCTTGTCAGACAGGAATTTGAAAAAAAGTACGTTTTGAAAACAAAGGGCAATTGATCTATAGGAGGGTAATATGTCACTGGAATCAAGTTTGAGAGAAAATTCATATCCCGGCAGAGGCATCGTAGCGGGACTCAGCGCTGACGGAAAATACGCCGTATGCGCATATTTCATAATGGGCAGAAGCGTTAACAGCAGAAACCGTATCTTCGTGGAAGTTCCTGAGGATAACGGTATCGAAACAAGACCTTTCGATATGAGCAAGCTCAGCGACCCCAGCCTTATCATCTATCATCCCGTAAGAGTTGACGGTCACACCACTATCGTTACAAACGGTGATCAGACCGATACCGTCAGAAACGGTCTCGATAAGGGATTTACTTTTGAGCAGTCTTTAAGAAGCCGTACATTCGAGCCCGATGCTCCCAATTTCACACCCAGGATTTCAGCAGTACTCAATGTACACGCAGGAAATTATGATTATCAGATGTCCATCATCAAGAGCGAGGACGGAACCGAGGAAAGACCTATCCACTGCACTTACTCTTACGGCAAGCCTGTTGCGGGTGAGGGACATTTCATTCACACCTACAAGCACGACGGCGATCCGCTTCCCAGTTTTGAAGGCGAGCCCGAACTCGTCAAGATCTCAGGAGATATTGATGATTTCGCACTCCTGATCTGGGATTCACTCAACCGTGATAACAGAGTATCGCTCTTTGTCAGATTCATTGATATCGAGACCGGAGCTACCGAGTCAAGGATCATCAACGCAAATAAATAATACTTTCGAGTCAGGGAGAATCTTCTCTCTGACTCTTTTTGTTTATGGAGGGTGTATGTCCGAATACAGTGATAAGATCCGAAAATCCTTTGGGGATTCCGACAGGAAAAGAGATGCGGGACTTAAGACACCTAAGAGTATCGCACGCTTTGATAACATTTCATACGGACCTCACCCCACCTGGAATCTGCTTGATGTATACCGCCCTCAAAAAGCATCCGGCAAGCTTCCCGTCATAGCGATCATTCACGGCGGCGCATGGGTTTACGGAGATAAAGATGTATATCAGTTCTATGGTATGAGTCTGGCAGGACGCGGTTTTGCCGTAGTGAACTTTTCATACAGACTTGCTCCCGAATATAAATATCCCGCGCAGCTTGAAGATATCTGCCTGGCTTTTAAATTCATCTATTCCCATGCGGATGAGTACGGATTTGATCTTAACAATATTTTTGCTGTGGGAGATTCAGCGGGGGCGCACCTTCTTACAATCTTCACCGATCTGATGATAAATCCGGATTGCCGCAAGGCTTTCAAAGCACTGTTCCCGAAGGCTAAGCTTTCCCTTCCCAAAGGAATGCATCTGAATGCGGTCGCACTTAATTGCGGTAAATACGATCTTGGTAAGGATATGGATCTTGATCCTAACGTAAAATTCCTTATCAAAGACTTGCTTCCGAAACGTGGAACCAAGAAGGAGATGGAACTGGTATGCGGGGACAGATTCGTAACATCCAAATTCCCGCCCGCCTTTGTAATGACTTGTCCCGGAGACTTCATCAAGGGTCAGGCCAAGTACATAATAGAAGCATTTACCGCAAACTCAGTCCCCTTCTGTTACAGGTTCTACGGAAACGAGACGAACCCTCTTCACCACGTATTCCATTGCAATATGCGTTTGCCCGAAGCGAAGAAATGTAATGATGATGAATGTAAGTTTTTCAAAGAATATATTTCACAATAAAATATGTCTCTTATAAGAATCGTTATACAGAAACTCATTACGTGCATCACTTGACACGTTTCTTTATACACCTGTAAAATTGGAAACGAATCTTGGAGTTATTAGGGACGGTTCCGACTGACTCACTCCTAAAGAGCGAGATAGCCGGTGCAGTCCCTTAATTAATACCTTGATAGCCTAACTATATAACCGGATTATGGAGAACTTGTATTTATGAAAAAGAAAGTTTTGATTTCGTTATCAATCATTATGGCTTTATGTCTAACCGCATGTTCCGGTGGGACTGCATCTGCAAATACATCATCAAATACATCTGAAATAGATACTTCGGCGGAAGACTTTACTGAAGATGATACAGAAGCAGCTCCGGAAGATGATATAGACGAAGAAGCAGAAACAATCGCTGCTGATGAGACGGAAAACTCCGAGTATATGAAACAGCGTGGAGTAGCCGGTTATGTAGATGAAAATAACATCTATATAAATGAGTTCTTTGGAATTAGTTCCCTGCCATATCCCGGTTACAGATACTTATCCGATGAAATCATAGGTTATACCGGGAACGCAAGCAGTGCTCATCTCGATGAAGAAACCATCACGGAAACACTTGACTCCTACAATCAGTTGGTGGAATTTGTCTATTCCGACACCATGATGCATAACTATTCGACGGTGATATTGTCCAAAATGGCTGATGATCTTGCCATGGAAGATATAGAGTCA
>JAEEXJ010000149.1 GCA_016291475.1 Lachnospiraceae bacterium
CTTTTATCCTGACTATCACAAGTGCAACTATGGCAACTATCGCCAGGACGAAGCAGATATGGATGATACCTGATTTTTTCATCTGTTTACCAGCTGAGAACCTCGTTGCCGTCTTCGGTTATAAGAACCATCAGCTCCCACTGAGCCGAGGGCTTGCCGTCCTTGGTTGAAACTTCCCAACCGTTTGATTTGTCGGTTACGATGTCTTCTTTTCCCATGTTTACCATGGGCTCGATCGTAAAGATCATTCCGGGAACAAGGAGCATTTCGGTGCCCTTCTTGGAATGATATCCGACCCACGGATCTTCATGGAACTCAAGGCCTACGCCGTGTCCGCCTATCTCCCTGACGATGGAGTAGCCGTTATCGTAGCAATAATCATGCACAGCCTGTCCTACATCGCCCAGGAATCCCCAGGGTTTAGCGTATTTGAGTCCTTCGTAGCAGGCTTCCTTGGTAATCTGCACGAGACGCTTCTTCTCCTCGGAAACCTCACCGATGCAGAACATTCTCGATGAATCGGAAAAGAAACCGTTCAAGATCGTAGAGCAGTCAACATTTACGATATCTCCGCTCTTTAAGATAACCTTGTCGGAAGGGAATCCGTGACACACCTGTTCATTGACGGAGGTACATACGGAATAAGGATATCCCTCGTAGTTAAGAGGTGCGGGAATAGCCCCGGCTTCAATACTCATATCATAGACGATCTTATCGATCTCCGATGTGGGCATACCCTCGTGGATCTCCTTTTCGATGCGGTCAAGGATCGCGATGTTTATCGCAGCGGACTCCTTGATCTTCTCGATCTGTTCGGGTGTCTTGATAATGCTGTGATCGGGTACGATCTTACCCATCAGAGCATACTTTTTGAGCTTATCGTCAAATGCGGCATGGCAGGCCTTATATTTCTTGCCGCTTCCGCACCAGCAGGGATCGTTCCTGCCCATTTTCCGAACTACTTCCTCGGAATGCTTGGCCATTTCGGGGCATAATGCTTCATTATGTTCTCTGTTAGTCATAACTATCTCCTTCACAAACTAAGCTATTATAACATATTTTGAGCATGTAGTTCCCGAAAAATAAAACAGGGACAAGCCCGCATGATATGTACCCTCTTTCCTGGACAACCAGGAAGGAGGGTATTTTTGCGTTATAGTTATGAATTTAAAAAAGAATGTATAAAATTGTATAGAGAAGGATCTTTTCCGGATATCCCACAAGGAGTAACCAGAGAAACTCTTCGCAAAAAAATCTGGGAATGGGCCTGTATTGAGGAAAAATGTGGCCCTGAAGCACTTAAATGTAAAAAACATCATAAGAGATGGACGGCAGAAGAAAAATATGAATTGGTTTCTAGAGTCTTGGCTGGTGAATCACTAACATCTGTTGCTATTTCCGAGGCTTTAAATAATGGCACTCTTTCTCAGTGGGTTAGAAAATATAATACTGAGGGATATAATGGACTCATAGACCATCCAAAAGGGAGACCTACAAAAAATTTCAGTATGAAAAAAGATACAAACAAAATATCAAAACCTTTAAACGAAACCGAACGTGAAGAATTGATTCGGTTGAGAGCAGAAAACGAATATATTAAGTCTGAGATAGAAGTAATAAAAAAACGGATAGCCTTGAGGCAAGAAAAAGAAGCTGCGCGACTCAAGGCGAAAAAGCAGCAATCATCAAAGAACTCCGAGAAGAAGGATACCAACTGAAGTATCTTTTAAAAGCCATGGGAATGCCCAAATCCACCTATTACTTTGAAATTGGAAAACCAGATCCCGTAGATCAGAGAAATGAAAAACTTTTAGCCGAGATTGTGGATATCTATGAAAAAAATAAGCATAGATATGGGGTGAGGCGCGTTCATAGAGAGTTGGTAAACAGAGGAATTCCGGTAAACCATAAAAGAGTCCAGAGACTTATGCATAATGCTAAGCTACTTGGAAAACGGCCCAAAGAGAAATATCACTCATACAAAGGGGAAGTTGGCAAGGTTGCGGACAATATAATATCAAGAGATTTTCATGCATCGACTCCTTTGCAGAAATGGACTACCGATGTATCTCAGTTCAACTTTTCATGGGGAAAATGTTATCTTTCGCCGATCCTGGATATGGCAACAAACGAGATCATCTCATATGACTTGTCTCTAAGTCCGAATTTGGAACAGATAAAACGAATGCTAGATAAAGCCTTTAAAAAGTTTCCCAATGTGACCGGTTTGATATTCCATTCTGATCAAGGCTGGCAATATCAACAGGCTATATATCGAAAAACATTAGAAAACAAAGGAATTCTACAGTCAATGTCTAGGAAGGGAAACTGTTATGATAACTGTATTATGGAGACTTTCTTTGGGCGAATGAAAAATGAAATGTTCTATGGCTATGAGAATAACTATAAAACTTTTAATGAATTCTCAGAAGCAGTCAAAGAATACATAGATTATTACAACAATAATCGAATTCAAAAGAAAACAAAATGGATGCCTCCTGTAAAATACAGAAAAGCATCCATGTGTTTATACTAATAAATTATGTGTGTCCAGGATTTCGGGTACATATCAGCAAGCCTGTCCCATGTTTGGTTATAAATCAGTTTACGGTTCGTAATTCGGATAATAAGACACCGGGATTAAATAAATAGCCGGGAGCAGCTCTTCCTCTATGCGCTCGTCTTTAGCTCCTTTATCCCCGCATAAAACAACTTCAAACGTTTCGGTCTCTCCTGGACCTATCGAATAAACTGCTTCGCCACCCTCACGGTCCGCTGAGACCATATGACCGTCAAGAAGCAATCCATCCTGCCCCTTTATGTCTTCAGCCTCAAGTGAAAAATCTATCGGCTCATAAAAAGTATTGGTTATGTTCAGATAGCACACATAGAAAACTTTATCACCCGATATCTCATAATGATCGAAATACGATTCATCGCGGTTTAAATATACTTTTCCCTCATGTGTCTGATAAGTATCCGGGAATAATTCCACCTTGATCAGATTAATCCCGGAAACACGAACGTAATCTGCAGTGACATAGAATGTATCGTCCGAGGTCCACTTTATGTCGTAATAAGTCCCCCACGTCCTTGTGGTTCCGCTTATATACTCTGCATCTCGCGGTTTCTTATCTCCTACGGAAGCAAATTTCCCTTCGGATGAGCGTTCAAAGTACAATTCATAATTCCCGCCGGTTGCTCCCTGATCATTTGCAATAACCTCAACCTGATATGATCCCGAAGGTGATACGGAAGTTTCTTTAACCGTCACGCTACCGAATGTAGATAGCAGATAAACGACAATGCCTACAATAATACATAAAAATGCATCCAACACTAATCCGACTATTGCAAGTTCCCGTTTTGATGTACGATCCTTTAGAGCAATTATTCCCAATATAACCGATATAAAAAGTAATAACGCCCCTCCGAATATGGTACAGGCAAGCGGATAAGCTATGACTGCCAAAACGATACACACTATCGCATAAGTATCCGCTTCTTTTCTATCTTCTGTTTCAGCTTGTTCGTTCACTCATCAATCTCCGCATCTATCGCGTCACAATTTCCTACGGTACCGGTAGCCCAGGGACTTCCCACATCGCATCTGCCGTGATGATATGCTTCCTTCTTAACGCCGGATTCAAGTTCTTCGGAAAAGCCCACTTTAAGTCTGCTTACTCCGTTTTCCATCTTACCGTCTATCATATTGATAAGTTCATCGATGTTGTCGATATTATCCATCACATTCTCCTACGACTGTTTAATTGTCTACATGTGGAATATAAATGAATGAAGCAAAAGAATACAGAAAGATAAGCCCGAGATTATAAAAGTAGCGATCGCAAATTTTCTGCGGGACGATTTCAATCCCTGAGATGCAAAATAAAGATCCATGACAAAAAGGATCAATCCTATCGGAAGACCAAAACACGATAACGCAAACGCAGCTATCGAAATTACAAAACCGATCACGCAGAGAATTTCATTTCTGCTCTCATCTTCCGAAACCAACCAGCTTCTGTCTATATCCATATGTACCCCTGTGCCGTAAAACGGCGAACCCCATTACTAATACCCATACAGCATTATATTATAAGGTAAGGATACATTGATATTATCGTAATAAATGAATAATCATTCGATTTGTTGTACGTATCACACAATTTCTTTATAACGAAATCTATATTCAGATAGGCATCAACCGCCCATTCGGATGATCTCTTCAAGCAGTTCTTTGTTGTCTTTACAATACTTTTCGTAGACGGGAGCCATGGCCTCTCTGAAGCGGTCTTTTTCTTCGGGAGTAATCTCGACTACGGTAACCCCCCATTCAATGCATCTTTCACGAGAGCTCTTTTCTCTTTCCTGCCAGAGTACGCGCTCATATATCGCAGATTCAACTGCGCACTGTTTTATGATCTCCCTGTCTTCTTCGGAGAGCATATTCCAGGTATTTGCGGAACAAAGTTGCATCTCGGGTACTCTCGTATGTTCATCAACGATATAAGTATCGGCAACTTTGTAATGACCGACATCTTCATATGAAGGCCAGTTGTTTTCCGCACCGTCTATGGTACCGAGTTCCAATGCGGAATAAACTTCTTCGTAACTGATTGGAACGGGAACGCCGCCGAGACATTCAACCATATCCTCCATAAGTTCCGACTGCTGAACTCTGATCCTGAGTCCCTCGAAATCCTCAGGAGAACTCACACTTCCTCCGGTCACATAAAAACTTCT
>JAEEXJ010000150.1 GCA_016291475.1 Lachnospiraceae bacterium
ACTTTAACCATAAACGGTAAAGAATATACTGCATCTTATTTCGGAAGCATAGATCTGACGAATTTGCTTCCCGGATATAAGCGCCGCGATGTTTGGAGAATCGAAGATGCTTACGAAGATTTTAAAGATGTGCCTACCACAGGTAATGTCCTGCCCTACTATAATTATCCCATGAGTATTGAAGACGGACAGGTATTCAAGGTAGTATATACTATGGAAAGCGGAAATACTTTTACCGAATATCATCGCTGTGACGGAAATGAGTGGAACGGCAACCTTACGACCGAACAGATGGACCTGCAATGAGAGGAGGCTCTTATGGGATTCGGATTTTTTAAATCGAAGATACCTAATGCACCATCTTATAAGTATGATCCCGAGATAGAAAAACCCATAATAAAAGCCTCCATATGCAACGGTGAACAGGTTGCGGGATTCAAGAACAAAACTACCGGGCAATTCTCGGAAGTGCTGTTCATCAAAGATAACTCAGACCTTAACCTGTTCATGAAGACCTACGGGTTAGACCATGTTGATAAAGAATACTGATATGCATAAAATAAGCTCTCCCGTTTTGGGGTTCACCTCAAAACGGGAGAGCTTATTTTTTATCTGTGTATTTTGCTGATGATCTCTTTAGGAAAAACGGATGTGAATTCCTTTAATGTATTTTCACTTACGTAGATAAAGCTCCATTGGTGAATCTGCGAGTTCCTGTTCTTATTGAATGCTTCTTCAAATAAAATACAGTGCTTGCGGGCTTTGCCCAAATATGCGAGAGCGCGTTTTTCTTCTCCTTCACATGCGTATATGCGAGAGATTTGAAGAAAAAGGAGACACAAATCACTATTGAATAAACCGAAATCCTCTTCAAAGAGATTTTTATAAATATCGGTTATCGACAGATAAAAGGAAGCACTTTTTAACTTATCCTGATTTTTCCACAGGAGAACGGAAAGCTCGTGGATAAGTGAAAGGAATGCATCATCTAAATGGTGGTTTTTATCCCCTGCATTCGGAATTGTTGTTTTGATGATCTCACGGCTACAGTGAATAGTGGATGCACAGGCGGCCATTTCCTCAATCTTTTTGTAGTCACCAATCTGTGTGTATATCGAGATCAGAGTATCGGTCATTGTTTCTTTTCTATGCTCGTCATCACATTCTTTTCCGGAAAGCTCTAATAACTCTGCGGCTTCACGAAGAATGCATTTATCGATTTTGCCGGAAGATGATGAACCGGCTTTTACCTGTAATACAACAGCCAGCCTTTCCTGTAATCTCCATTCATTGGGAAATTCGGACAGAGCCTCTCTCAGGAACTGTTCGTGTTTTTTCAGATTCTTTCTGTTAAGCATAAACTCAGGCTTTGCCATTTCGTAAGCTTTTTCGATATAACCGGAAAGTCTGTTTTCGCGGTCGTTGTTATATCCGAAAAGTTCATCAATAGATACATGGAAATAGTTGGCAATCGCAGGGATCATTTCCATGTCGGGGTATCCCTTGCCTGCTTCCCAGCGGGAGATTGCCTGATTGGTAATGCCCAGAGCGGTGGCAACATCTTCCTGTTTTCTTCCGTCACGTTTTCTGAGTTCTTTTATTTTACTTCCGATTGATACCTGCATATATTTCTCTCCTTTGCGTGAACTCACCGGTGTGATATAGTTATATCGAAAGAAAAGCATCAAATCAACAATCAATTAATTGTTGCATGGTCAACGATTAATTGATAAGTTGGATCTCTATCCGGAATAGGAAGGTATCAGATGGCTAAGTTCAATAAATGGCAAAAATGCGTGGAGTTTCTTATGCTTCTGATCATTTTGCTGACAGGAATTTATAAGATCAGCCATCCTAAGGGAGACGTCGGAGTGGCAATAATTCTGCTCTTCGTATCTTTATTAGTGTTTCTGATCCTTTCCTGCGCTGCTTTGTTTCCTGCAACATGGAGAATGACTGATGAGGAAAAACGCAAAATTCCGGATCTGCAAAAATACCAGGAAAAATATACCGGTATATTCGTCATAGTAAATGCAATCATAAGCTGCATATTGGTTTTGGTAATAGTTTTGATAGGGTAAGAAAATGGGAAGTTTGTACGACAAGGCGGATATCTATGATCTGATAGAAAGTGAGGATAGATATAAAGCCTATAAAAAGCATTGGGAGAATCTGTTTGAAGGAAAGAAAATAGCCTCTATGCTGGATATCAGCATCGGTTCTGGAAGTGTGACTCTGCCGGTATTGGATCTAGGAATAGCTCTTAGTGGCTCTGATCTCAGCAATGAGATGCTTGCCAGATGCAATAAGAAGATTTCCGATAAGGGATTTGATCCGGATCTTAAAATGGCTGACTTCAGAGACCTTTCCTGTTGGGGAGACCGAAAATTTGATGTGGTTGGAAGCACAGGTAATTCCCTTGCATATGTTTCCAACGAAGATGTTCTCCGGGTATTGGAGCAGATGGATGAGCATGTGTCAGACAATGGATATATCTATATTGATATTAGAAATTGGGAAAAGATTCTGCGGGAGAAGAAGAGGTTCTATCTCTATGATCCTTTCTTCGTTAACGGTGAAAGAGTCAATCTCATGCAGGTGTGGGACTACAACACGGATGGCTCCATGACCTTCAACCTTCTCTATACATTCGAAAAGGATCAGAAGATTTGTCGAAAAGAGATGTTTGAAGAGCACTATAATCCGATATCAAAAGACACTATCACGGATAAGCTTAAAGTACTCGGTTACAACGATATTCAGATTTATTCATTTCCTTCTTATAATGCGATGGATAGTTTTGAAGACAAAGACTGGTATACGATTTTAGCTAAACGGGGTTAATTATTGAAATTCCGCCTCCAAATGGAGGCGGCTTTTTTTGTCCGTTTTCTGCAAGATTTGTCCGATTTCTGCAATGGGTATTGATGAAAGGGTGACAGGTGGATAATCTAAATATGTCGTCTTATACAATTTGGGGTTAAGCATATAGAAATTTGTAAGTAACTTTGGGTGGCATAAATGAGCGAATTCAGATGGGAACAAATTAAGTTTGGTGACAGAGTGTATCCTCAGAGCGGTGAACATAGTGTCTTTATACAGGATGTAAATTCTGGTAAAAATGCAATACTGACCAATGAAGCGTATGAGATTGTGAAGCAGATTGGAAAAGGTAATGGTTAGAACTTTCGGATAAATCTAATAATTATATCATGACGTTGCTGCAACTATTGTATGTGTGAAATATAAAATGAAATCAAAAATATTGTTATATAACAGGATATTAAAGGATATCTTCTGGAAATCAAAAGATACAAAGTGGATCATTATCATGGCAGCAATCATCGTTTCCATGATATCAATGATTGCTGCAGTAGGCGGAAGCATAGAGGCATCCTTTTATGATGCAATATATGGAGAAGGCCGTCCATGGGCATATAAAGTTTTGTTCGATGACAGACAAAGTGCAGAAGAATATGCAGATGGACTTCGCGAGGATTATCCGGAATTTGTCATGTCGGTAATTACTGCAGATGTGCTTCACTTTAGAACATCGGTTAATGACTTCGCTGTTCAAATGTGTGGCAGCGAAGGTGACCATGAGATGACATATAATTTTGAGGTCATCGAAGGTGATTATCCCGATGGATATGATGAGATGATCATTGAGGACAGATACAGGGAATTTATATCTCCAGAGTGTCATATTGGAGACAGCATATCACTCACATGTCAGGATCGCTCCGGGAATATTACAAAGTATGATTTCATAGTCTGTGGATTTGTCCATGTGAGGGATGCTCCTACGAATTCAATAATGGGATTGCTGACAGTGGACAGAGCAGAAGATATTTTTCATGATCTGGATAAGGAGATAGGGTATTTTGTAAACGTAAACACATCGGACAAACTTCTCAGCGATACAATAAGTGAAGAATTGCATAAACTTTTTGAGGATTATATTGAGAAGTATGGAAACAGGGAGATTGCAACTGAATTCTGGAAAGAAACAGTATTTCTTAATCATGATCTTAATGAGATTGCGCAAGTAGCATCGTATAAAATAGGTTCAAATGACGTTAAATATTTCAAATATTGTGGTGCATTTATAGCATTTATCTCGGCCACCTTATTCTTTAACCTCTTTAGGATGACATACCCTAATATGGTCAGACGTATGGGGATGCTTCGCTGCATAGGACTTAGCAGAAAACAGTTGATGACTGCTCTTATGCTCAGTATGCTCCTGTATCTTATCTTCACATCAGGTCTGGCTTTGGGACTATATAGCATTCTTGAGGCTATATTCGGCCAGATCCTCATGAACGGATTATTATTGGGAATCAGCTATGATATCGATATGACATGGCATTTCAGTCCGATGATCTTTGTGTCAGCTCTTCTGTTTATATGCTTCATAATATCTGTTGTCAATCTTAAGAGCATGATCAAGATAATGCGCACTTCGCCTGTGGATGCTATTAAGTATCAGGGGGATGAGAAGATCAGAAAGATAAACCATGAATTGAAGGGCCATTCGATCATTAGATCCCTCGGAAGAAGAAACGCGATGAGGGGTAAGACTCGTACGATTTATACATCATTTACTCTTTTTATGCTGGCGCTCTTAATCTGTACAGTATCTTCTGTCGCTTTATGCACAGATGTTTTTG
>JAEEXJ010000151.1 GCA_016291475.1 Lachnospiraceae bacterium
TGGCTGATTCGTACAAGTTAAAGCTTCTCGATCATTTTGCACTCAAAGGCGACAGATTATCGCTTATCAACGGTCTTAAGACCATTCATCCCGGTCTTATGAATGCCGAGGATAAGTGCGAGGTTATGAGACTGATGCTCATGACAGCGGACTACAGGCCTATTTATGACCTGATAAAAGCGTGCGGTCCCTACTTTGCGGATCCCAGATATATGCAGACCTTCCTTGACAGGAGACTTATCGATACGGAGGGCGAGGATGAGATCTTAACCGCATCCGCGATCTACTGTGTAAGCCTTGGCAAAAAGGACGGCATCATCCTTCAGTATCTGTCCGATCATTATGAAGGACAGTGCAAGGACCTCAGGAATATCTGGAAAATGTCCGGAGGTTACGGTGTTAACCGTAAAGGCATCGAAGAGAGAATGATCATACAGATGCTTTACAGCGGAGCGTTTGTTGGTGAGAGGAATGAGATCTTCGAGGACTATCTTATAGACGAGCCGGATCCCGAAGTGGTAAGAGCATTTCTTCTTCAGTCATGTTACGACTACTTTGTGCATGAGAAACTGATAGCCCCCGGCATATTTGCGGAACTTGGCAAGTATGGCGGAAGCAGCAAGGATCTTCCCAAGGAAGCTGCTCTGGCATATCTGAAGTATTATTCCGAATCCCCCAAGGAGATCACGGATGAGATCAGAGTCAGGATAATAGAACTTCTGAATGTGATGATGAAAGACCGTATTCATCTCGGGATGTTCCAGAACTTCCTGTCCGAAGATGCTTTCCCCGAAGGGGAACTCAGGACAAATCTTCTGGAGGTGCTTGATGTAATGCATGATCGTACCATCATCGATTACAGGGCATCGGAAGGAAATACAGCCATAATCCATTATACCTTTGCGGGTGAATCCGAAGAGGAATGCAAATACCGCGAAGAGCGTATGAGAGATGTTTGTGGTGGCGTATGCTTCAAAGAATTCGTTCTCTTTTTCGGAGAATGCGTTCAGTACTATATAACCGAGGAGACCGCTGCGGGCTCGGAACTTAAGACCAGCGGTGTTCTCAGGAAAAATGATGTGCTCGGTTCTGCGGAAGGATCGGTATTCGGGCTTATATCCGATATGCTGGTCAGCAATACTCTTCAGGACTACGCTACATTTGATAAGCTTTACGACGAGTATTACAGGAAAGAGTATTTGAACAGAAAATTGTTCAGTCTGGAGTAATATGCTTAAACTTCCCGGGGGCTTTGGAAGCTCCGGAAAACGATATATTGTGGGCTTTGACCTGAGTGATGTTTCCTGCGGGATCAGTTATTGCAGTGACCGAGGAGATATTCGCACGGTCTCGCTTGTTGCGGGAAGCGAGGAGTATGTCATTCCCGTTGCACTTTCAAAGAGACACGGCGCGGGACAGTGGTTCTTCGGAAAAGAAGCTTATACTTCATCGGAGGCGGGAGAGAGTATTCTTGTTACCGGCCTTTACAGTAAAGCACTTTCGGGCGAGGATACCCAGATAGACGGTCTTGTCTACGGTGCCGATTCGCTGCTTACTCTTTATCTTAAGAGAGCCTTCGGACTTTTGCAGAGTGTCGGTTCATCGGACAGAATGGAAGCCGTAATGTTTACTCTTCCCGAAGTGACCGACAGGGCTATGGAACTTATCAGGGAATGTCTGAAGAGTCTTCATATCAAGACTGACAGAGTTTATTTCCTCAGCCATTCCGAGAGCTTTTTCTACTACGTATCGAATCAGGGTGAAGACAGGATGCATCTGAATCCGATCCTCTTTACCGTAGATGACAGATATATAACGCAGACCAAGCTTCCGCTTAACAGACGTACTACTCCTCAGGTTGTATATGCGGAGAATTCCTACTTCGAGCTTCCTGCGGGTAGAGGAGCACTTCCCGACGAGCTTGATAACCTGCTTCTCAAAGCCGCCCAGAGCTGTAAGGAATTCGGTCAGGAGTATTCATACTATTTAGTGGGCGAGGATTTTGCGGAAGAAGCAATCTCAAATTCACTGAAGTTCATGTGCAGCAGGGGAAAGGTTTACGGCGGAACCAATCTCTTTTCCAAAGGTGCGGTATATGCACTTTTGGAGAAACTTAAAAACACCGGAGAGCCTTCTCCGTACATATTCCTCGGTGATGACAAGCTTTCCGCGAATATCGGAATGAACATCTTAAGCCAGGGAAGTGATGTTTATTACGCACTGCTTGATGCCGGCACATGCTGGTACGAAGCGGAGGCGGGACTTGAATTCTACATATCCGGAGGAAATGATGTGACGCTTACTTTATCGTCCATCATAGGCGGAGGTAATTCGGACGTTATCATTACCCTGGAAGGATATGAAGGTGAACTTACCAGAATGAGACTGACTGCGACCATGTCGGGTCCCGGACAGTTAAATGTAGTGATAGAAGACAAGGGCCTTGGTGTTTTCACACAGACCAAGCCCCGTAAATGGGAAGAGGAGATCAAACTTCCGTAATGGCATCCAGAATATCATTAAGCATCGGAATATATTCTCAGGTCCCCTATGTAATGCCGGCGATCGAAATACCGGTTTATTGCATAGAGGAGCTTTGCGTTGCCTTTAAGGAGAATGCGGTTCTTATCGATGAGCAGATAATGAACAAGTCTCTTTTGGAGTGGATCTACAAGGATCTCGGCTTAAGGGAACTTGCGGATGCTCTGGCGGGAATCATTGCCTCTAAGGGAAGTCTCGGTGATTTCTGCAGATACATTCTGGAGTATACCGGACTGTTTGACAGAAGTACTGTTTTCGAAGTATGCAGGACTCTGACCATGGGTGTCGGAATGTCGACTCTCGAAAGACAGAAGAAGCAGGCCGATAATCTTGCGGAAAGCGGTAACTACGAAGCTGCAATTCATGCATACAGAAATGTGATCGATAAGTGCGGCGGAATGGACAATAACAACTTGCCCGCATCACTTTCGCTTCTCGGAAATGTATATCATAATCTGGGATGTTCATATGCGGGCATGATGAAGTACAGGCTTGCTGCGGCTTCTTTTAAGAAAGCGTGCGAATGCGAGGAAACACCCGCGCACCGTCACAGTTATATAGCGGCGCTCAGGCTTTCCATGCCGGGTCCCGAATTCGTTAATTACATTGCATCCCATCCCGACCTTGGTCCCGATTCCATCACCATTGACGGTGAGATAGATGCTTTGAAAAAAGAATACGAATCATGCGGCGAGGGCATGTCACATCAGATCATGAAGAAGACCAAGGAGTCCATGGATTACAACGACATAGCCCGCGATAACGAACACATCCTTGAGGGGCTCAAGGAAAAATACAGAAGTCAGATGCCTGTCGGTTAAACAGTAAATGGGATTTTTATCTAAGTTTTTTAAAATTGCATCGGGTAAAAAACATGCCTTCACCGAAGATGAAAACGAGGAGATCGTATACGACAGGGAAGGCATTGATTTTCATGACCAGACCCAGCGCACCAGATATGTGGCGGAGTGCCTCGAGCAGATTGCGGAAGGCAGCCGTGAGATGGACAGCCTGAGGGATGAGTACGATCTTGTGACTTCGTATCTGAAGGATATGGAGGAGATCGAAGCGCTTCCCGAAAAACAGAGACGTGAGATCGATACTCTGGCAAGGCAGATAGAAAACTACGAAAGCGATATCGAAAAGTTCAGGACGAGAAAATCTCCTCTGACGGACGAGCAGTTTGCTTCTTTACGAAGAAGGGAAAAAGAAATACCCGAGGGTCTTGCGAAGATCAAGGAAAACGAAAGAATGGCCGTTCTGATCAAGAAGGACTTAAAACGCCTTGACGGTGAGAGAAAAGCCCTGGCTTTCAGAGAGAACGAACTTGGCGAGACCATGGATAACATGCGCGGAATGGCTGTTATTTTCACGGTATCCGCAGCGGCACTTATGATCATTCTTGCCATTATGCAGTTTGCGTTCGGAATGACGGTATACATCGGATATTTCCTGGCCATTGCTACGGTATCCGTTGCACTTACGGTGGTATGCGTTAAATTTATTGATGCCAACAGGGAACTGTCTAAAGCATCCGGTAACATGGGTAAGCTCATTCAGCTTCAGAACACCGTTAAGATCAGATACGTTAACAACAGAAATCTTCTTCAGTATCTTTACATTAAGTTTGACTGTAAGAACGGCAAGGAGCTTGACGACCTCTGGGGAATGTATACGAAAGAAGCGGAGGACAGAAGAGCCTTTAATGAAAATTCCGCGGGTGCGGAGATCGCAAGGGACGATTTGATAAGACTTCTCGGAAAATACCACGTGGCTCGTCCGAGAAGGTGGCTGGATCAGATTCCCGCACTTCTTGACAAGCGTGAGATGGTGGAGCTTCGCCACGGATACATCTTAAGACGTCAGTCACTCCGTGAGCAGATCGAATATAACGAGACAAGAGCCCGCTCCGCCAAGGATGAGATCACAAGCCTTGCCAAGGCATACCCCATGTACGCCGGCGAGATACTTGAAATGACTGAAAAATTCGACCCCGAGACGGAATAGACCTGCGGCCCGCTGCTGTGGGTAAGAACAGTTCGCGGCGTGGGGGCATAATTATATTTTTCTGCTCATGGTCGCTTCACCGGATATTTCTAAGTAATGCATTTTATTCTGGAAA
>JAEEXJ010000152.1 GCA_016291475.1 Lachnospiraceae bacterium
GGTGTGCGTTTTCTGCGGTAAGGACAACGTAATCGATTACAAGGATGCTAACAAGCTTCGTAAGTATATCTCTGAGGGAGGAAAGATCCTTCCCCGCCGTATCACCGGCAACTGTGCTGAGCACCAGAGAGAGCTTACCACCGCCATCAAGCGTGCTCGTCAGATGGCAATCCTTCCTTATACCCAGGATTGATCCCTTTTTTGATCAAAATAAAGGTATTAAAAGACCGGATTTTATATCCGGTCTTTTTTTGTTGCTTTTTGTGGTAATTTATAGTCTATTTATTTGCGTGAAATCGTTAGACGGATTATAATTGTTTATTATAATTATCTGACAAATTTTGGATTTTTTTTTCGATCATTTTTGTTCTAATTTACCTAAAAAGTACTATCTGTCCGGCATTTATGTTCGTCTTAGTTCTTGCAATACGGTTCGTGTTTTAGTCCTTGGTTTTACATCTCTATTTTGACGCCAATCGGAAGGATCCGATTGATATATTTATTTTCTAAACGGAGGTGAAGTATTATGGCGGCAAACAGTTCCGGGTCGCTACAGAGCGAGGGTAAGCTTACGTTTATTCACAAGATGAGCACGAAGATTGCATTGGCAGTCAGTATTATCGTGTTCGTTGTGATATGTGTTCAGGTATTCGTTGCTTCGAACAGAGCATCGAGCGCGATGGAGGACACATATCTCAATTATGCTCAGAATCTTGCTGAAGAAGCGGCAATAGGAGTTGACTTCGCAACTGAGTTCGGAGAGAAGGCTTACGGCGGATATGCAATGAATCTTGCCCAGGAAGCGGCAATCTCCATTAATTTCTCAAGAGAATTCGGAGAGACGGTTTATAAGTCCTATGCACAGAATCTTGCTGAGGAGGCTGCCAAGGCGGTTGACCTTGCAGGCGGCGCGGCACTTAATACCGCTCAGTTGGATAACGTTCTTAAGAATGTTGCTATCAAGGACGTTGCCGGATCTTATGCGTATATGGTTTCTCCGGACGGAGAAATGCTTTGGCATCCCAATCCCGAGAAGATCGGTAATCCCGTAGAAAATGCAGCAGTTAAGGGAATCGTTGCAGACCTTCAGGCTGGTAAGACTGTTGAGGACGGTTCTGTTTTATACGAATACAAAGAAGCTCTTAAGCTTGCGGGCTACGCATTTACCGATGCGGGCAATATCCTCATCGTTACCGCAGACTACGATGAGTTCATGAAGATCGACTACGATACTCTTCTCGGAAATATCGAGATAGACGGGGTAGAAGGGTCTTATGCTTACATGGTATCTCCCGACGGAACCATGCTCTGGCATACCAATCCCGACAAGATCGGACAGCCTGTTGAAAATGCAGCTGTTAAGGGAATCGTAGCAGATATTCAGGCAGGCAAAACAGTAAATGACGGATATGTCATTTATGAGTACAAGGATGCACTTAAGCTTGCAGGATACTCCTTCACCGATACCGGTAATATAGTTCTTGTGACTGCTGACTATGACAAGCTAATCAAGATTGATTATGACACTTTGATCGGTAAGATCGAGATGTCCGGCGTAGAAGGCTCATACGCATACATGGTATCTCCCGACGGAACCATGCTCTATCACACCAATGCCGAGAAGATCGGACAGCCTGTTGAAAATGCAGCCGTTAAGGGAATCGTAACCGACCTTCAGGCCGGAAAGACCGTACCAAACGGATCATGTACTTATGAGTACAAGGGATCTGACAAGGTAGCGGGTTATGCATTTACAAGAGACGGAAATATCGTAATCGTTACCGCTGACAGAGATAAGATGATGGCAGGTGTTTCTGCTATGAGAAGAGGCCTCATCGTTTACGGAATCATCGGTATCATCGCTGCGGTCATTCTTGTTGCGGGATTCTCGATGTTCCTGCTCAAAGCACTTGAACAGCTTGTTCCCATTCTCAACAAGACCGCAAATTACGATTTCACCGAAGATAAGGATTCCGCACTTCTTGAGAAGAGAAAGGACGAAGTCGGATCCATCGCAAGAGCTCTTGCAACTACCAGAAACAATCTGAGAGATGTAGTCGGTTCCATATCCGATGCAAGCAACAACATCAATTCCAATGTTGAAGTTCTGCAGACAACCATCGATAAGGTCGGAACCGTATGTGAAGATAACTCGGCTACCACCGAAGAGCTTGCTGCAGGAATGCAGGAGACCGCAGCTTCCACAACCACCATTGCTCAGAACGTTGCCAATGTACGTGAGAGCGCACGCGGCATTGATGATCTGGCAGGCGAAGGAACCAAACTTTCCGACGAAGTTCTCAGCCGTGCCGGTGAACTTGCTGCAACTACCGAAAAGGCCAGCAAGAAGACCATCGAGATCTATGAGTCCGTTAAGGTTAAATCCGAAGAAGCGATCGTTGCTTCACAGGCGGTTAACAAGATCAACGAACTTACCGGAACCATCATGGCCATCTCCTCACAGACAGGACTCCTGGCACTCAACGCTTCTATCGAGGCTGCAAGAGCAGGTGAGGCAGGAAGAGGATTTGCGGTTGTTGCTACCGAGATCTCCAATCTGGCAACTCAGACCTCTGAAGCGGTTAAGAATATCGGAAGCATCGTAGATGAAGTTAACAGTGCCGTCGGTCAGATGTCGGATTGCCTGACCCAGACAACTGACTTCCTTGAGACCAACGTTCTTGCGGATTATGCTGAATTCGGCAAAGTCAGTGAGCAGTACAAGGTCGATGCCGATACATTCGGCAACAGCATGAACGAGATCAGGAGCAGCATTCAGGAACTTGCTCAGGATATGGATATGATCGTATCCTCCATCGAGGGAATCGATACCACGGTTACCGAAGCATCCCACGGTGTTGTTGATATCGCCGAGAAGACTTCCGAGATGTCTGCTGAAACCGCAGACAGTATCGATAAGGTTAACGAGACCAAGCAGGTTGTATCGGACCTTACCGACATCATAGGAAGATTCAGACTTTGATGACAGACCACCTAAGGCATAATAAAAGCCCGTCCGGATAATTCCGGGCGGGCTTTTTTCACGATATAATTATACTTCCTCAGGCTTGGCGTCTCTTTCAAGGGACTCTTTGATGTAATCCATAAGTTCATCGATGAGGATTCCGTGAACGATGGCTGCTTCTTCAAGGGTCTCCATAAGAGCTGCGGGACAGCTTACACAGTGCATGCCTGCTTCCATGAGGATGGGGATGACCTCGGGCTTCTTGGTCATGATGTCTCCGAGAGTCATGTTGGATCTGATTCCGCAGACTTCTCTTACGGGCTCACCGTCCATGGAGACTTCTTCGTCTTCGAGATCCATATCAAGGTTTTCTTTTAATTCGGTATCCATAATCTGCTCCGTACAGTGATTGTAAATGTAAAATATGTCGTTACGTCAAGACAGTATATCTCATAAAAACCAATTTGACCAATATGTTTTTGTTTTTAATGAAAAATTTATCTTCCGTGAAACATTGTATACACAAAAAAGTCAGGTTTCATGGGGCTTGTACGTAAAAAAGTACACGGCATTTCCTTGACTTCTGTATACAATCTTAACTATAATTGAATCACTCACGAAGCGGTTTAGGAGTCAGTATGCAATGCCGAAAATACTCCGTGAACACAGAACTTCGTAACAATTTAATTCTATATTTCAATAGGAGGAACTACTAAATGGAAAGACCTGAATGGCAGGATTTCAAAACAGGTAAGTGGGACAGAGAAGTAAATGTCCGTGACTTCATCCAGAGAAACTATCATCCCTATGACGGAGATGAGAGCTTCCTTGCAGGACCTACACAGGCTACCAAGGATCTTTGGGCACAGGTTCTCGATCTTCAGAAGAAGGAGAGAGAAGCAGGCGGCGTTCTTGATATGGACACCAAGGTTGTTTCAACCATCGTTTCACACGGCCCCGGATACCTTGACAAGAGCAAGGAGAAGATCGTCGGATTCCAGACCGACAAGCCTTTCAAGCGTTCTCTTCAGCCTTGGGGCGGACTCAGAATGGCTGAGAAAGCTTGCCAGGACAACGGATATGAAGTTGATCCCGAGGTTTCAGCTTTCTTCGCAGTAAACCGTAAGACTCACAACGAGGGATGTTTCGATGCTTACACCCCCGAGATGAGAAATTGCCGTTCTTCACACATCGTTACCGGTCTTCCCGATGCTTACGGAAGAGGACGTATCATCGGTGACTATCGTAGAGTTGCTCTCTATGGTATCGACAGACTTATCGAGGACAAGGAAGAGCAGAAGCTTTCTACCGATTACGTTATGACTGATGACGTTATCCGTCTTCGTGAAGAGCTCAGCGAGCAGATCAAGGCTCTCAAGATGATGAAAGAGATGGCTGCATCTTACGGATGCGATATCTCCAAGCCCGCAGCAAACGTTCAGGAAGCTATCCAGTGGACCTACTTCGGATATCTTTCATCCGTTAAGGAGCAGAACGGTGCAGCAATGAGCCTTGGCCGTACCTCCACCTTCATTGATATTTATGCAGAGCGTGACCTTGCAAACGGAACCTTCACCGAGGAGCAGATCCAGGAATTCGTAGATCACTTCATCATGAAGCTTCGTTGCGTAAAGTTCGCAAGAACTCCCGAGTACAACCAGATCTTCGCAGGCGATCCCGTTTGGG
>JAEEXJ010000051.1 GCA_016291475.1 Lachnospiraceae bacterium
CGTCTGAAGCAGACATGCGATAGTAGCTTAGTTGGTAAAGCGCCACCTTGCCAAGGTGGAGACCGCGGGTTCGAGCCCCGTCTATCGCTCTTTTTTTATGCCTAAACCCCGGAATTTTATACGGTTGAGGGATTATTATTTTTTCCGCAACTATTTAAAGCTGTTATAATACCCCAGAAGCAATTCCCGAGAAACAGGAACCTCGTAATCTTCCAGCTCTTTATACAGCAGATGAGTCAGATTATAAATATTCTTCCACATATCCTGAGGGTTTTCGCTGAACACATATGTGCTTCTGATTTTGTCTTTTACTTCTTCCGGCAGATTATCCATATCATGGTTATATCTGCTTTCTAACCTGTAGCAGTCCCCAAGCAGATCAATATACTGATTCCTGACAAATTCAAGCTCCCCGATCGCCCGTAGATAATTACCGCGATTAACGGCTACAGCTGCATGCATCAGATGGAACCAGAAAGTATCCCGAACCGACTCTATATCCTTTTTAAACTTATCTCCGAATATTCTGTCATCTATAAACTCTCTTGACCTTGTCATTTTAGCCTCAACAGTACCCGATTTATCATAGATAACTTTAAAATTCGGCTTTAATGCTGCCGCATTCAGGTAACCGCCATACCCGATGTCTATCTCCAACAGGTTCTTTAATACATAAACCTGAATATGCCTGGATTCATCCTGCTTGAACCAAAGAACATCATATTTATCGCTTATCCTTTGATGCATAAAATCCATTACTTCCGGCATGGAATCACCTGAATCAAGTGCTACCACAAAATCCAGATCGGACTTTTCATCATGATATCCCACAGCCCCGGATCCTATTTGGACCAGGGATATAATTTTGTCGCATTCTTTAGCAGCAGATACGATATCATCAAAAGTATTTTGTCTGTCCTTTACACTAAAAACCTCTCCCATTTCAAAACTCCTATATCAATATTTTTTCCCTGCATCAATAATACTTTTTAACCTTGAAGATCTACCGTGAATATCTCCTCTACCGGAAAAGAAATCTTTACCAAACCGATAGACGAAAACTTTCCGGCGACTTTTTCAAATCTGCGTATAATCAAATCTCCTGCCTTAAAGAACGCTTCCGCATCATCTTCAGACATAAGTGCCAGTGCACAATGAGGCACCCATCTGTCCGGCAGATACCATTCGTGCCCGGATGTATCGAAATCGCTCATCATACCGTGAATCTCTCTTTGTATATCATACATACTGCAGTTCATAACAGGAGAAGCAAATATAGTTCTGGTATCCGTAAAGAAACCAAGTGACCCTATATAAGCAAATAAAGCGGCATGTGATGACGCAAAATCTTCCATTATGTGCCTGCACTTTTCCTCATCCACATCGTTAAAACAAGCCAGTGTCACATGCGGTCTTGTTTTCCACTCCAGATATTTACTGCTCAACTTTTCCTTATCCAATAGCTTCGGATACTCAAACAATTTTTGTTCGGTTTCATGGTCAAAGTACAGTTCAATCGCGTATTTCATATCTGCTCCTCTCTTAATAAAAAAAGCCTCATCAAACTTTCGCTTGATGAGGCTTTGGATACATATAAGCTGTATAGCTGAGATTACGTTCTATACAAAACTTCTTCCTCATCATACGTAGCAGAAACAGATCCCTGAGTAGTGTTCACGGATGTGGTAGTGACTGTATCTGTTGTGGTGAGGATAAATCTAATCATAATTTTTTGATCAATACTGAACTCCGGTGAGATCGACTCCCATGGAAGCAGCAGCCTGTTCATACTCTCCTCTGAGTCTTTCGAGCTCATCGGCATATCTTACTCTGTAGATTCTTGTCAGCGCATCGTCAATTCTCTGCTCTGAGATAACGCCTTCCGCTACAGCGTCCAAAATGCCCTGTACTGCGGCTCTGGGATCGGGAGATGAATAAATCATGTCACAACCCGCTTTAAGGGCCATTACAGCCGCATCAGAGGCCGTATAGTACGAAGTGATCGCAGCATCGCTTAAAGGTCCGCTGATAATGACTCCGTCGTATTTAAGCTCATCACGAAGGACTCCGGTTACGGTCTTGTCCGAAAGTGATGAAGGAAGTGAATCGCTGTCTATGGACGGATAGATGACATTACTCATCTGGATCATTGAAGCTCCGGCATTAATAGCCGAAAGCCATACCTGGAACTCGTTACTTCTGAAATCTTCAATACTTCTGTCGCTTACGGCTCTTCCCCAAAGAGGGTTCTGAGCGCATGCCGCAAGACTGGGGAAATATCTGTAGACGGGTGTCACGCCTGACTGGGCAAGTCCGTCTGCCATTGCGGTTACATAGGGCGTAATCGCCGCAGCATCGTTACCGTAAGAAGCATTTGCTCCGATTCCGCCTGCGGTAACGGAAAGGTCTGCCACAGGGGCAAAATCAACCGTAATACCTACGCTGTGAAGTCCTACGCCTACATTTATACCTACATTAACAACCTGTTCCACATCGCCTGTCGCAGCCGCATCCGCAGGTGTCATGGACGAAGTGATGACCCCTGCTCCCACAAGTCCGGATTCATTAAGTCCGGTCTCGGAAGTCGCGAGGAATACGGGACGGCTTACAAGCGTTGAAGTTGTAGCCATCATTTCAGAGAACTGGTTGGCATTGGTTACATTCTTGGAAGAATATATTATACCGCCGGGGCAGAAATCCGAAAGTGCCGCTGCGGTTCCTTCACCCGCTATCATTACACGATCAACGCCTGTGATGGATTCGGGGGTAATGAACATTAGTCCCTGAACCTTCTCTTCAAGAGTCATAGCCGCAATATCGGAAGCAATAAGCGCATCGAGCTGCTCCAAAGGTGTGGGACCGAGGTCTTCGACGGTTGGTGCTGGAGGCTCTTCGCTTACAGGCTCCGTCTGAGCCTGCTCCTGTGCCTGAGCTTCAAGCTGCTGCTGAGCTTCAAGTTCCGCCGCTGCCTGCGCTGCTCTTCTTTCCCTGGCTATATTCACAAAGAACTTTATTCCGAAAAAGAGACCGCATCCTATGAGTGCAAGAATAATAACCAGTATCACATATGCGGTAACCTGCTGACGGATACGCTTTCTGTGTCTGGCTTCGCGCCTTATCCTCTCATTTTCGGTCTGTTCCCTGAGAGCATCACGGCTTACTTTCTTTTCTTTTTTCTCTTTTTTCTGTGATTTTTCCGACTTGGAATCTGTTTCTTCGGAAGACTTTTCTTCGGATGTCTTATTCTCGGAATCTTCACTTTCCGCAGAAGCCAAAGCCTCCCGGACATCAGCATCTTCCGAGATTTTTTCATCCTGAGTTTCATCGGAAGGTGTTTCTTCTTCGGAAGTCTGCTCCTCGGGAGATGCCTCGTCGGATGATGCTTCGGGTGAAGCATCTTCTGCAGGTACTTCTTCGGATGCAGATTCTTCGGTTACGGTTTCTTCGGAATCTGTCTCTTCGGTTTCGGATGAGGTTTCCTCTTCGGTCACTTCATCCGTTACCTTGTTCTTGATTTCCTCACTTGTCTGTGAAGAGTTGTTCTTCCTGTTTTTCTTCTTATGTCTGCTCAAAATCTCAGCTCCTTTTATCCGGGGGAAACCCTCGGAAAATTGAAAACTTTACATTTTTGTCTCGACAAAAATATCGTAGATGGCCTTGATAGCCGTCTCGAAATCGGAATTAGCCACACCGATGATGATGTTGATCTCGGATGAACCCTGATCAATCATCTTAACGTTGACATGTGCATGAGCAAGTGCGGAGAAGATTCTTCCCGCAGTTCCTCTGGTTGACTTCATACCGCGTCCTACAACAGCGATAAGTGCAAGATCTGACTCGATATCAATGGTATCGGGATCTGTCATTCTGCGGATAGCGGAAACAACGCTCTGCTCCTTATCCCTGAACTCATCCTGATGTACGAATACGGTCATGGTATCGATACCGGAAGGAAGGTGCTCAAAAGAGATATTGTTCTCCTCAAATGCCTGAAGAACTCTTCTTCCGAATCCGATCTCGGAGTTCATCATATCTTTATCAACGTTAACGGCGCAGAATCCCTTCTTGCCTGCAATACCGGTAATGACATACTTGGACTTCTTGGAAGTGGTCTCTACGATCCATGTTCCGTCATCTCCGGGGTCATTGGTATTTCTGATATTGATGGGAATGCCTTCCTGTCTTACGGGGAAGATGGCATCCTCATGAAGAACTCCGGCTCCCATGTATGCGAGCTCTCTGAGTTCTCTGTAAGTAATGGTCTCGATCTTGGCAGGATTCTTGATGATCCTGGGATCGGTCACCATAAATCCGGATACATCGGTCCAGTTCTCGTAAACATCGGCATGGATCGCACGGGCAACGATGGAACCTGTGATATCGGATCCGCCTCTTGAGAAAGTCTTAACAGTGCCGTCAGCATATGCACCGTAGAATCCGGGAATAACGGCTCTCTCAACTTTTTCAAGCTTCTTTCCGAGATTCTTGTAAGTCTTCTCGGAATCGTAATTTTCTGTTTTCTTGTCAAAGATAATATACTCTGCGGGATCAAGGAATTCATATCCGAGATATGCAGCCATTACGCGTCCGTTGAGATACTCTCCTCTGGATGCGGCATAATCCTTGTCAGCTCCTGCTTTAAGGTTCTTAGCGATAAGATCGAACTCTTCAGTAAGATCAAGTTTAAGTCCGAGTCCGTTTATGATCTCATCGTATCTTGCGCGGATATTCTTAAGGCACTCCGCAAAGCTTCTCTCGTCCGAAACACTGTCATAGAGATTGTAGAGCATGTCGGTAACTTTGGTATCTCTGGGAGATCTCTTACCGGGAGCAGAAGGAACCACATATCTTCTCTCTTCGTCCGCTCTGATGATATCGCCGACCTTCTTGAACTGCTCGGCAGAAGCAAGTGAGCTGCCGCCGAATTTTACTACCTTTGCCATTTTTTCATAATCCTCTTTCAAAAATTATTCATATACTCTGATGCTGCCGAGTATTCTGATGCCGGCCTTGGAAGCGGCCGCATCGAATTCCGACTGAGTCATCTTAGCTGTAATAAAACCGGTCTCGGATCCTGCGCTGATACCTTCATCGGCGCCTGCAAACTCTGCCTTAACAGCCTCTGCATCTCCTGATGAACATCTTACGAAAAATCTGTACTCGGAATCGGACAGAGATGCCGCCTTAACGGGAGTTTCATCCCATCCCTTATACATGCAGGAAGATCCTTTTCTTGCAGCGTCGATAACGTCCGCAACAACGGCACTTGCGGTTGCAAGCTTTCCAGCACCTTTTCCGTAATACATGGTCTCACCGAGCATGTTACCGGTTACGAATACCGCATTGAATACATCGTTTACACCTGCGAGAGGATGAGACTTGGCAACAAGGAATGGTGCTACCATTGTACTTACGCTGTCATCATCATTTCTGGATGCAAGTCCGAGGAGTTTGATGCTGTATCCGGCTTTTGAAGCAATGGTGATGTCGGAACTTGTGATCTTGGTGATGCCTTCGGTTGAAACAGCATCGGAATCAACAAAATGCCCCGACATAATGTCGGAAAGAATAGAAATCTTTCTGGCAGTGTCATGTCCTTCGATATCCGCAGTGGGATCTTTCTCGGCATATCCGAGATCCTGTGCGATCTTAAGGGTATTGGAAAAATTGGCACCGTCCTGCTCCATCTTGGTCAGAATGAAATTGGTGGTACCGTTAAGGATACCTGCGATCTTGGTGATCCTCTCAGCAGTGAGCGCAGTGGTAAGCGTTCTGAGAACGGGAATACCTCCGCCCACGCTTGCTTCGAAAAGATATGCGCATCCGTGAGCTTTGGCAACCTGAATAAGCTCGGCGCCGTGCTTGGCAACAAGCTCCTTATTGGATGAGCATACGCTCTTTCCCTTCTCGAGAGCAGCTTTGGTAAATTTGTAAGCGGCTCCGACTCCTCCCATGGTCTCGCAGACGATAGATACTTCAGGATCACCTATAATAACATCTACGTCATGCACGATCTTAGACTCATTGGGATCTCCGGGGAAATCACGAAGATCGAGTATGTATTTAACGTTAACCTTGTCTCCCGAATTATCGGAAACGTATGAATTGTTGCGGTCGATAACTTCCACAACTCCGCTTCCTACGGTTCCGTATCCGAATACAGCTACTTGAATCATTTCAGTCTCCAGTCAATTACTTATTTATTCAGAGGGTACTTCTCTGTAAGGGCCATTACGATAGCCTTTGCTTTCTCAACGCCTGCTTCCTTCTCCTTAACAATGATGCTGATAGCTTCAGCGAGCTGATCCATATCATCGGTGTTAAGACCTCTTGAGGTAACAGCGGGAGTACCGAGTCTGATACCGCTTGTGACATTAGCCTTCTGAGGATCGTTGGGAATGGTGTTCTTATTGGCAGTGATATGTGCCTCATCAAGCAGAGCCTCGATCTCCTTGCCGGTCTCATTGAAAGGAGTGAGATCAAGGAGCATCAGGTGGTTGTCGGTTCCGCCCGATACGATCTTAAGACCTCTTGAGATAAGACCCTTTGCAAGAGCCTGCGCGTTGTCATAGATATTCTGCTGATATACCTTGAATGAAGGATCGAGTGCCTCTTTGAAGCATACTGCTTTTGCAGCGATAACGTGCATAAGAGGTCCGCCCTGGATTCCGGGGAATACTGCCTTGTTGAGCTTGTGCTCTTTGGCAAACTCTGCGCTTGAAAGGATCATTCCTCCTCTGGGTCCGCGAAGAGTCTTGTGAGTGGTGGTGGTTACTACATGTGCATAAGGAATGGGGCTGGGATGAATTCCTGCAGCAACAAGTCCTGCAATGTGAGCCATATCTACCATAAGATATGCACCAACCTCATCGGCGATCTCTCTGAAACGCTTGAAGTCGATGGTACGTGCATAAGCGGAAGCACCTGCGATGATCATCTTGGGCTTGCACTCTTTAGCAATCTCCTCAAGTTTGTCATAGTCGATGAATCCCTCATCGTTAACACCGTAAGGGACAACATTGAAATAAGTTCCGGAAATATTGACCGGTGAACCGTGAGTAAGATGTCCGCCATGATCGAGGTTCATGCCCATAATGGTGTCACCGGGCTGAAGGAGTGCAAACTGAACCGCAAGGTTTGCCTGTGCTCCGGAGTGGGGCTGAACATTTGCATATGTGCATCCGTAGAGTTCCATAGCGCGATTTCTAGCCAGTTCCTCAACTACGTCAACGCACTCACATCCGCCATAATAACGCTTTCCGGGATATCCTTCGGCATATTTGTTGGTGAGAGGGCTTCCCATAGCTGCCATAACAGCCTTGCTTACCCAGTTCTCGGATGCGATCAGTTCCAGATGTGAATTCTGTCTGTTCTGCTCATCAACGATGGCCTGCGCGATCTCGGGGTCTACGTTCTTTACTTCATCAAGCGAATACATTTAAAAACCTCCTGCAAAAAAATAAATTAATTCGTTGTATTTTTACGTTTTGAAAAAAACTAAAAAATCTTAACATTGCGTAACTATGATCAAGTTACGTGTTCGGCCAGGTATTTTTTGAGTACCGGCTCATAATTCCTGTACCTTTCGATCATTCCGTCATGTATCTGCATGATCGTCTCTTCGCTTCCGGATCTTGCGGCTTTTTCAAGTTCCGCGCACATGGATGAAAGTTCCATGGCACCGATCTGTCTGGATGCGTTTTTGAGTCCGTGAACTTCGATGGCATAGTCAGCCCACTTTCTCGTGCGGTAGAGTTTTTCCAGTCTCTCTACCTTCTCGGGAATGGTACGTGTATACTCCGCAAGTACCGCATTGAACAGTTTCTCCGTACCGAGAAGTCTCATTGCTTCTTCTGTATCAAGATCCGCAAGAACACCGGATCCGGAGATTGTTTCCTCTTCGGGAGTATCCTTATCCGTATCGTTTTCTTCCTTCGAAGAGCCACCTTTAACTATCAGCCCCGGAGGAAGCCACTGTCTGATCTTGCTGACCAGAACTCTTAATTCAATGGGCTTTGCCACAAAATCATTCATGCCTTCGGAGAGGAACATTTCCTTTACTCCGTTTACCGCATTTGCGGTAAGGGCTATGATCGGAACATTGTCATAATCGGGATACATTCTCCTGATTATTCTGGTGGTCTCGACGCCGTCCATCTCGGGCATCATATGATCCATCAGTATCAGGTCGAAATGCGTCTCTTCTATCTTACGGATAGCTTCCTTGCCGCTGATAGCCGTCTCGGTCTTCATCTTAAGCGGCTCAAGAAGTCCTTCGGAAACGGTCAGATTGACCGAGTTGTCGTCTACAATAAGAACCTTTGCATCCGGTGCGGTAAACGTCACTTCATCCGCATGCTCCTCGGTCACGGTATAGTTGACCTTTTCGTGATTAAGGATCATTGCCATATTCATTGCCGACAGAGGCTTCTTTACGACGAGAAGATTCGAAAGATCCGATTCTATCCTGTCAAAGAATCCCACAACGGCAACAGCACATATGTCGGGATTATTACGGAAGTATGCTTTCTTTTCTTCGGTGAGCAGTTCCTGCTCTATAAAAACAAAGAGCTTTCTTCCGGGATTTCTCTTACGGAATGTGTCGCACGCCATGGGCAGATCGGCATCAAGTGCAAGGTTCATTACCGATACACCGAGTTTGGCAGCATCCCAGGTGAATCCGTCCGAGAGATAAATATTCTCAAACAATCCTATGGCGAGAACTCCCGAAGGATTCTTTACGCTCATGCTGGGCGTCTTATCAACTACCTTCTGAGGCAGTTTAAAAGAAAACACCGATCCCCTGCCGTATTCGGATTCGACATGTATCGTTCCGTTCATCAGATTTAGGAGATTCTTGGATATCGCAAGTCCGAGTCCGGAGCCCTCAACATCCCTGTTTCTCTTGGAATCAAGCTGCGAGAAAGATTCGAATATCTTACCGACATTCTCGGGCTTTATTCCTATTCCGGTATCTTCTACCGCTACGCTGAGCATTATGTTATCACTGTCGATCCAGGTGAAATCAACTACAAAACGCACCTGTCCCGAACGGGTGAATTTAACCGCATTGTTTGCCAGATTTATAAGTATCTGGCGGATCCTTACATTGTCGCCGTAGATCAGATGGGGCATATCCACGTTCATGTTAAGGATCAGTTCGATCTCTTTGTCCATCAGCCTTGTCATGATGATGTTAGCAACATCGTTAAACAGGCTCATAGGCTCATATTCTACCGGGCTTATATCCATCTTGCCCGATTCGATCTTCGAAAAATCAAGTATGTCGTTAATGATGGTAAGAAGCGCTCTTCCGGATGATTTGATCTGGTTGATATAGCTTCTGGCATTGTCGGGAATATCTTCCCTGAGTGCCATCTCCGCCATTCCGATAACGGCATTCATGGGAGTCCTTATCTCATGGCTCATGTTGGCCAGAAAGTCGGACTTCATTTTGACGGCATGCTCCATTTCTACCTTAGCCCTGTCGGAGTTATATTTTCCGTAGGCGATATCGGACAAGACTCCCGATATGGTGTAGAGGAAATCCATGGCTTTTCCGACTTTGTCCTCGGATATCACGGGAACCTCGCAGATAGCTTTCCAGTATTCGTCCGGATCCACACCCAGCTGAACGGCATGCGCCTTGACCTTAGGCTCGTCCGGCTCCGAAGTAAGCGCCTGACCCCCGACAAAACATCCTATCATCTCTCCGTTTATGATTATGGGGGCGGAAAAATCCACAAGCCCCGCATGGCATGTATAAAATGTAGGCTTACCCATGGAGTGGGTCATCATCGCACCGGTCTTGTCGGAATATTCGCACAGCTGGTTTCCCAGCGGGCATCCTCTGTTTAATTCGGTGCAAAAACGGCAGAAATTGGACCCTTCCGTAACAGCGGTTCCGTCGGCATTGGTGGTGAGCGCCGCAAGGCCCGTCATATCTGAAAAGGAGTCCTGGATCTTTTGCAGTATGTCCTTGTCTATGTAATCAGTCAGCTTGACTTCCGATGTCATGAAACCTCCTCAAAAAGGCCATTTTTACATCAGTTTAAGTGCATGCGCGCCCGTCAGAGCACAAAGTAACTGCAAATACATATTTTACTACACTAAAGCAACTTTTTAAACCATCTATTTGAAGAAAAATGACAGTGGAGACACTTGATTTTTGTCATCTTTTGCCCAAAGAAAACGGTTCCTGCATTCCGCGGGTGGCGCGGATGCATGATTTTCGAGACTTCGGTGGTCTGCGGCATGAGTTAGAACTATCTTGGTTCTATGGCCGCCTGATCCCGAAAAGAGAGAAAATTATGCACCGCGACAGGACCCCAGGAATGCAGGACCGTTTATAGTGGTCATTGATGACAAAAATGAAGCGTCCCCGCTGTCAGTTTACTTTTCCGGCGTTTTCGGCGTCATAATAGGTCAATGCATACATAAACCTGTCACAGATGACCTGTTTGCCGGCTTCATTAAGGATCCGGCCATCGGTAAGGTATTCCCGGCCGTTTTCCATATTTACGCTCGAATAATAATTATCAACAAAGCTGATATCATAAGCTTCGGTGCAGAGCTTATATTGTCCCAATACATAATCCGACAGATCTTCGCCCAAAAGATTCGGATGATCTTCACAGGGTTCCCACTCTCCTTCATCCGTCACGCGGAACATATAAGGAGCGGATAAAATGATGATCCTCGCACCGGGAGCTACTTTCTTAAAGAGTTCGACCGATGCGGAAAACGAACCGAGATAAGAACAAAAAGGATCGCTGTATTCTTTTTCATCAAGTCCTGTGGGGATATTCATAAGATAATCGCTGCCGTCATAACATAATACGATGACGTCCACATCCGAGATATCAAGATCCCCCAGCATCTTCATCACCATCTCACCGTTTTCCGGAAAAGCGTCCCCGAGAGCATCCTTAGCCTGAGATAATTGAGGATTATAATCCGCATCCATGCACGCTATACATGCCAGATAATAGAGGCTGAAAAGATTCATGGGGCTTTTTGTTATATCAAAAGCCGGCTCCTGCATACCAATACAGGAACCGGTTATCGCACAATTGATCACCTTAGCTCCGGAAGCTTCTTCAACCATCGCAGATAAACTGCCGTTTTCACCGCAGTCTACCGAAAAAGGATCGTTACCGAAAACCAGGATCACCTCTTCATTCTGACGTATGAGATTGTATTCTTCGTCGGTCAGCGGCATGATGCTGTCATGACATTCATAATCCGCTACGCCGCTTTCAGAGCCGGATATTTCCCCAAGATCCACGATCCTGAACCAGCCCTTCAATCTGACTGTCACGAGTGCGAGTATCACTACCGCAGCAAGTGCGAAGCAGATATGGATGATCACTGATCTTTTCATAGGTTTACCAGCTTAGAACTTCGTTGCCGTCCTCTGTTATGAGCACCATCAGCTCCCACTGAGCGGAAGGCTGACCGTCCTTGGTGGATACTTCCCAACCGTTTGATTTGTCGGTCACAATGTCTTCTTTTCCCATGTTTACCATGGGTTCTATCGTAAAGATCATTCCGGGGACAAGGAGCATTTCCGTACCCTTCTTGGAATGGTATCCTACCCAGGGATCTTCATGGAATTCAAGTCCTACACCGTGTCCGCCGATCTCTCTTACAATGGTATATCCGTTATCATAGCAATAATCGTGAACTGCCTGTCCGACATCACCCAGGTATCCCCAGGGCTTGGCGTATTTGAGGCCTTCATAGCAGGCTTCTTTGGTGATCTGCACAAGGCGCTTCTTTTCCTCGGAAACCTCACCTATACAGAACATTCTCGATGAATCGGAAAAGAAACCGTTCAGGATTGTTGAGCAGTCGACATTTACTATATCGCCGCTCTTTAAGATAACCTTGTCCGAAGGGAATCCGTGACATACCTGCTCATTGACGGATGTACATACGGAATAAGGATATCCTTCGTAGTTTAAAGGTGCGGGGATCGCACCGGCTTCAATGCTCATATCATAGACGATCTTGTCGATCTCCGATGTGGGCATACCCTCGTGGATCTCCTTTTCGATACGGTCAAGGATCGCTATGTTTATTGCTGCAGATTCCTTGATCTTCTCGATCTGTTCCGGCGTTTTGAGAATGCTGTGATCGGGTACTATCTTTCCCATCAGGGCATACTTTTTGAGCTTATCGTCAAATGCTGCATGGCAGGCCTTGTATTTCTTACCGCTTCCGCACCAGCAGGGATCGTTCCTGCCCATTTTCCGAACTACTTCCTCGGAATGCTTGGCCATTTCGGGGCATAATGCTTCATAATGTTCTCTGTTAGTCATAACTATCTCCTTCACAAACTACGTTATTATAACATAATTTGATCTTGATGTTTCCGAAAAATAAAACAGGGTGACGAGTCCGCAAAAGCCTGTCCCCTGTTTGGTTATAAGACTGCATCAGCCAGGTCATTTATCATATCCGTAATAGTATTTTCGAATGCTTCCTCATCGAAGCATTCCATCGTAAGCGCGTATTCCCAATGATGCTTTTGAGAATCATACAAAACAGGACCGTAGAACATATCCACAGATTCAAATGATTCGGGAAAATCCGGATCATCCATGTATTTGGCTTTATCGGGAAGCGCTGCCGGAAAACCACCCTGATTAAGAGTCAGATATGCCTTAGAGTAACCTGTTTTCTTTTCAACAAATTCTGTCCTTAACTCGTAATCTGCGCCGAGTCTTTCTCTTAAAATCTCGTTTGCGCGTTTTTTCATACAATCCAATGTGTGCTGTACAGTCTCACGCGCCTTTTCAATCGGAGCAGTAGTAATAAGATCGAGGGCAAGTATATTTTCCTCGCTGTAGGCAATGTTATATTCTTCGATGCGGTCATAGATGAAATATAAACTTTCATCAAGATCACCTTCCACAAATTCAATCCTGCCCATATATTTATAGGTCTCACCGCTTTTTGTAATAAAATCGGTGTGCATGTCCTGTTTTGCGATGCCTGCAATTTCCGAAAAAGGAACATTTACAGTCTTAAAAAGACTCTTGGCAATAATTCCTTCCCCGGTAAGTTTAATATCCATGCCTGTCTCCTCCGGCAACTAATCAAACAAATAACCAATTATTCCGATCAGCAGAAAGATCACAGGAAGTGCATCCAGAATAAATCCTATTATGAGAGGTAATTTTTTCCTCGTATGTTTTTCAAGCGCTAAGCATCCGTTGTATATAGAAGCTATCCAAGCTGCAATTCCGCCTATTATCGTCAAAAACAAGGGATACATGATGATCGAATAAAGCAGACATTTTATCGCCCGTTCATCAGACCTAATACGCTCTGTCTCGAGAGTATCAAATGTCCCTCTGGCAATCAGCATTTCGGATATGGAAGGATAAACCACGCCGTTAAAAGTGCGTGTTCTTATATCTGCCTGCTGCCTTTCATCTTCTGTTACAATTTCATCACGTTCGATATCATTCATATTACGGTCTTCTGTCAAATGCGCTGAAACTTATAGTGCCTTTTTCGAGCTTAACTCCACGGGCCAATAAATAATCATACAAGCCCGGGATATAATAATCGTAAAAAACATGCGAATACTTTTCTTCATAAATATTCAGCATATGTTCTTCCCGGATAGTTCCCGCATCATAATTTGAATACATAATGAGTTTTTGCGGTCCGCCCAGCTCCATGCGCCCGGAAGCAGGATCGTACTTTGCATTCTTGATCGTTTTAAGATCAAAAACCTGCTCCGATGCCCTGTCGCCGGCTACTCTTTGCAGGTATCCTCCGGAAACGGAAAACCGCAAAACCTGATGCAATTTACCGTCTTTAACATAAAGAATCTCGTTAAGTCTGTCCATAATGTGACGGCTTGTAAAATTTCCGACAAGCGATAACAGGATCACTCCGGTTATGAGTAAAAAAGAACATGCGAAGGGAAGTATAAACTCCGATAGAAAACTATGATCGTAAAATTGTAATAAAAATGCGAATCCCACAAAGGATAAAATGATAAAAATGCTTCCCGATATAAGAAGCGGTCTCCATTTCTTTTCCCTGAACACACGTCTCAGAACAGCTCTTTTCTTTGATTGCCTGGTAATTACAAATTGAAAGTCTTCGTTCATCTTAGTACCGGATCCAATCTCATCAGCAAAATCTGCTTTAAGTCTGCTTACTCAACGAATGAATAAATCAAAAGAATACAGAAAGATAATCCCGAGATTATAAAAGTTGCCACCGCAAGCTTCCTGTGAGAGGATTTAAGTCCCTGAGAAGCAAAATAGAGATTAAGCAAAAAAAGGATTAATCCTACGGGAAATCCAAAACATGATAAAGCAAAAGAAATGATCGAAATTACAAAACCGATCACGCAGAGGATGTTATTCCTTGCGTCATCTTCAGAAACGAACCAATTTCTGTCTATATCCATATATACCCCGATGCCGGAAACCGGCGAACCCCAAAACTAATACCCAAAGAGCATTATATTATAGGTACAGGGCACTTTAATATTATCGATATATATGAATAATCACGCTTTTTTTGTACGTATCGCACAATCGCTTTATTCCAAAGGTTTTCTTTTACAGGTAAGGTTTCTATCAATACAGTTGGGAGTAGTAGCCCCACATATGGGTCTCCGGAGGTTCGCCTTCTCCGTGATACTCGGGATAAACGAATATCACGTCTCCCTTCTTAACTTCATACTCTTCAAGGCTTGTTTCGGGCAATGTTTGAAGTATGAACGACTCCTTACTTTCAGCGGAGTCTCCGGAGCGGATATAGACATACCAGTCCAGGTCCTCACAGTTCTCACCACCGAATAACATTGTTCCGTCATACCTGCATTCGTATTTATAGCCGGTGTTTTTGGCCTCGTTGTATTCTGCGACGAACAGGTCCGGAGTGTCCGGATCGGCAAGGTATTGGAAAACGTTGAATACCGGAATGACTTCGATCTTAATATCGTATTTACCGTAGATATCGACAATCTCCTTCAGCTTATCGTCATCGATATTGTCAGTGTAATAAAGACTGTTTCGTTCGCCATCCTCATCATAGAAGTTAAAGCTGTAGGAATCCTGTTCGCACCCGCCGTAATCATAAACTCCGTTCATATCACTCAGCATCCAGTTTCTGCAGAACTCGTATATGGTGAAATAGTCTTCCTTTTCCAGGGGTGCAGTTGATGTGAACTCTCCCGAGAGGTTATAGGATGTAAACCCTTCTATGGTGCCGTCATAGTAAACGGTAAAACCGCTTCCCTCCCAATAATCATCCCTTCCGGAAACAAGACCGTTACTGTAACGGCCATAGGAAAACATAGGGCCGTCAAGAGTGATGAGCCTTTCGTATTCCTCTTCCGTGAGGGTATATTCATGCGGTCTTCCGCATCCGGTCATGACCAGAAGCGCGGCAATGATGATAAGCAATTTTTTCATAATGTTCTCCCACAGGAAAGCTCCCAGTTTCCTTTCAATTATACAGACGAATCCCGGGCCTGGAAAGTCACAAAAAAACAGGGATGAGCCTAATTATACTCATCCCCGTATCATATGCTTAATCCGTTATCAAATCAGATTATTCCGGACACGGATTATTAGTGCGCCAGTTGCGAAATAATGATCAATATAGAGACGCCCGCAAGGATAAATGTCACGATTGCTTTACCTCTCTTGGAAGTTTTTAATCCTCTGTATGCAAAATATATCTCGAGGAAATATATCCATACACCATACATTATCCCCATAAATGATACTAACAATCCGACGACAGAAAGCCAAAAACCGATGGTACACAGTTTTTCATCTTTTTCATTTACTTCTCTTTGGAAAGCATCGATGAACTGTGCCGAGTCAGGAACAGGGCCGTAGGAATTCTGCACCATATTAGGATCCTGTGCCATGTTGGGGTTCTGCGACATATTGGTTGCACTGTTAATATTAATCTGCGAGAAAAGACTGTTAAGAACCGATTTGTAGGCATCTCCTGCCATATTGTTGTGAGCGCCGGAATCAAGCATAAAAAACTTATTGCCGATACCGATGGTCCACGCGTAAATTGTTATGATATTTCCTTCGATCGTATACTGAAAACATCTGTTTCCGTACCAGGCATCTTTGTAAAAATAATAGGTTTCGTTGAAGTTATTAACCAAGGTGAAACCGTTGGCAGTCAGCCATGCCTGGACAATGTTATTTACCGTCACCGCATCTCCGCCAAACTGAAAATTGTAAATCGTCTTGCCGTAATTCAATTTCATAAAGGTACTCCTTTGTACGGAAACTCCGAAATGCTTCGGATTAAAAAAGCTTCGCAAATCATTATAGAATAGAAAACTGTCACATTACTATTCACAATATAAAACAATAATCACAGTTTTTTTGTAATTTTCACACAAGCTATTTATAACGTTTTCTATCAGATTAACCTTATTCCGTTTGCGAATTCTTAAACGAATATAATGGGGACGCTTTTGCGTCCCCACTGTTATCCCATGTTTATGATCTCTTCCAGGAGTTCTTTATTGTCCTTGCAGTATTTTTCGTAGACAGGAGCCATGGCTTCTCTGAATGCATTCTTTTCCTCGGCGCTTATTTCTATGATAGTTACGCCCGCATTTACGCATCTTTCCCTGGAACTCTTCTCTCTTTCCTGCCAGAGCACACGCTCATATATCGCAGATTCCATTGCACACTGCTTAATGATCTCCCTGTCCTCTTCGGACAGCATATTCCAGGTATTCTCTGAGCAAAGCTGCATTTCGGGTACCCTGGTATGTTCATCCACGATATAAGTATCCGCAACCTTGTAATGCCCCATATCCTCATATGAAGGCCAGTTGTTTTCAGCCCCGTCTATGGTTCCGAGTTCGAGTGCGGAATACACCTCTTCGTAACTGATGGGAACAGGTTCCGCACCAAGGCACTCCACCATATCTTCCATAAGTTCGGACTGCTGAACTCTGATCCTGAGTCCCTGCATGTCTTCCGGAGAACTGACACCCTCACCCGTTACATAAAAACTTCTCGCTCCGGCATCATACCAGGACAGCCCCACCATATCCAGATCTTCCATCCGTTCAAGAAACATATCTCCGATACGTCCGTCCAATACACGCCACATATGATCCGCGTCATTATACAGATACGGCATTTGCAGGATATTAAGGTCCGGGTAAACTTCCGCAACCTGTGAAAGCGAAACTCTGGTAAAATCCACTCCGCCGTATTTCATCTGCCTGATGACATCCGCTTCTCTTCCGAGCTCTCCGTTAGTATATACCATGATCCTAATACGTCCGTCCGACCGTTCATTTACCAGATCGGCAAAATAATACGCTCCCAGCGATGTGGGAAAGCTGTCGGACTGATTCTCCGCATAGGTGAAGACATATTCAGGCACCGGTTCTTTGGTTACATGTCTGTATATAAGCCCTGCGATGATTCCTAATGCGAGAACCGAAATGACCGCTATGAAAATTTTCTTAGTCGTTATTTGCATGAATTCCTTTCATGATCCGGTATTCAGACGGAGTCAGTCCTTCCATTCTCTTAAACACTTTCGTATAGTAATTGGAATCCCTGAATCCCACTTTGGCACTGATGTCTTTGATATTTACAAAAATATCCTCCAGAAGAATTTTAGACTTCTCAATACGAAGTTCTGTCAAGTATACGATAAAGCCTTTGTTAAAGCACTTCTTAAAAACCTTGGAAAAATATGCATCCGAATATTTAAGTTCTCCCGCAATGTCACTGAGAGAAATATCATCCATATATCTGCTTTCCAGATAATCCGAAATCCTCGTCCTGATAGCGGACATTTTCATATCGGAAAATTCCGTATTATCAAAGTTCTTATTTTCGGAAACATTTTCTTTCGATTCATTTTCAACCTGTCTTAACGCCTCTTCGAGAACCAGGATAAGTTCTTTTTCATCAACAGGTTTCAGCAGGTAATCAAGTGCCTTGACCGCTATCGCTTTCTTGGCATAATCAAATTCGTCGAACGCGGTAAGGAATATTATCACATGCCCCGGGTGCTTTGATCTTATGATTTCTGCCGCCTCAAGCCCGTTAAGTCCCGGCATTGCAATATCAAGAAGTGCTATATCGCAGTTTTCTTTTTCATAAAGATCAACCGCTTCACGTCCGTTATCCGCAAGACAGATGCTTACCTTATCAGACAGATTTTCATTTATGATCTTTTCAACGACGGTAAGCTCGATTGGCTCATCGTCCGCTACAAGTATCTTATGCATCAATATTAAACTATCCTCCGATGTATGGAATATCTATTGTAAATACGGTACCCCTATTTTCGGTGCTTTCTATCTTAAATACAGAATCGGGATACATAAGAGATAATCTTCTGCTTATGTTTCCGATACCGATTCCCCTATGATCCGGATTATCATCACTCTTTAATTTCTCATTTATCTCAGCGAGTTTTTCGGGAGTCATACCCACTCCGGTGTCCGATATGACGACCTTAAGTCTCGGATTATCCCCTGCAGTTTTCCCGGTCTCAATCCTGATGGTCCCGCCGTCTTCAACGGAAGAAAGACCATGGACGATACAATTCTCCACAAGAGGCTGTATGGTAAAAGAAGGTATGCCCGCGTTTTCCGTTTCGGGATCACATTCTATCTCATACTTAATGCGGTCTCCGAATCTCATTTTCTGTAGGAATATATAATCCTTTATTACGGCTATTTCCTGAGCCACATTACTTTCTTTTTCGTCGGTATGAAGAGTATATCTGAAAAGAGAACTCAGTGCTTTGATCATTTTCTCACTGGTCTCCGCATTTTCAAGTTTTGCCATTCCGCATATTACATTGAGAGTATTGAACAAAAAGTGCGGATTGATCTGATGCCTCAAGACTTCGAATTTCATTCTCTCAAGGCGGTTCTCGATCTCTTTTTTCTGGAGTTCCTCTGCATGAAGTTTATCCAGAGCGACCCTGTTATCTTCCATGGTGGCTATGTATCTGCCGGTCGCAAATTTCATCTTATTAAAAGCGTGGACAAGTTCTCCTATCTCGTCCTCGGAATCAACCTCAACGTCAGCTATATTAAATTCATTGTTTGCGATCTTTCCGGAAGCTGCCGACAGTTTGATGAGAGGGTCAATAAGACTCTTAAAGACAGCTTTTGAAAGAATGGCTATTATCAATACAAAGATTATCGCAAGCAGGATTATGATCACCGGGAAAAAGATAAGACGCGTAAATCTCTCCCTGTAGAAATCACTGGTCGCTATGGTAGTAAGACTGAGGAGCTTACTTGAATAAGTCTTAAGATAATCAAGCATCTCGTAGAGTTCGTATTCTTTTTCGAGATATCCGGGATCATCCTCGGATATTTTGAGGAAATGATCGCACTCTCTTCTGTATACGGAATAAAGATTTATTATGCTTGAGGTCCAGGCGAATCTTTCCTCGCCGAGAGATTCATAGTCCCTGACAAGATCCGACACGGCGGAATCCGTAAGAGGTGCCGTCTGAAGATAGCCTTCCATTGTCAGGTCATCTCTCGTATAGTCTTTAAGCGCAGTGTACTCCGCATCCAGAGCCTGGATCAGGTTAACGATCTTTTCACTGCTCGAATACGATCTGTTGAAATCGAAAATAGAAAACTTAACAGTCCAAATGTCAAGGCATACAGAAGTGAGGATTATGATTAATCCCAATATAGATACAAGATTCAGCTTATTCTTAAGCGTAAGCTTAAGCCATCTGTGATATATTCTGTTTATCGGACCGGCAAATTCTGCCGACATATTATTGCTCATAAAAAAAATATATCACCCTTTATACAAGCGGAGCAAACCTTTCGAATGAAAAGTTTGCTCCGTCTTAAATCTACATGAACAATCCCGGCAGGAATAAACTGATCTGCGGAATAAATGTGATCATCAAAAGGACTATTATCATGCATATGTAGAAAGGAATCGTTGCTTTGACGACCTTTTCCATTGGTAATTTCCCCACCGCGGAACCGATGAAGAGAACTGCACCTACGGGAGGTGTCAGAAGGCCGATTCCGCAGTTAAGGACCATCATGATACCGAACTGTATAGGGTTAATCCCGATGGATACGGCTATTGGGAGTAAGATCGGGGTCGCGATCAGAATAATGGGGGCCATATCCATAATACAACCAAGTACCAGAATGATCAGATCGATAAGCAGTGCGATGACTATCTTATTGCTTGTAAGTCCGATGATCGCTTTGGAAGCAAGATCGGGGACATGCAATGTGGTAAGACAGTAACCGAAAGCGTTGGATGTAGCGATCAGGATCAGAACGATCGCAAGGGTGTCGATACACTGCTCAAGTATCTTCCAGACGCCTTTCCAAGTAAGTCCTTTGTATATAAACACACTTACCAGAAGTGAATAGATAACTGCGATTGCTGCAGATTCGGTTGCGGTGAACAATCCGCCTACAACACCGAATACAACGATAAGCACTGCTGCAAGAGCCCAAAACGATGTGCCCAGCTGTTTGATCAACCTCTTAACCGAGAACTTCTCACCCTTCGGATAATGTCTCTTTTTGGAGATTATGTAGGAGCCGATCATAAGTGACAGTGCAAGCATCGCACCGGGGATATATCCTGCCAGGAAAAGACTTCCTACGGATACACCGCCTGCGGCCATAGCGAAGATGACCATATTATGACTGGGAGGAACAAGAAGGCCCTCACATGATGAAGTAATGGTTACAGCAGTGGAAAAATCTTCGTCATATCCCTGCTCTTTCATCATGGGGATAAGGATCGAACCCAGTGACGCGGTATCCGCAGCTGCGGATCCGGATATTCCTCCGAAGAAATAAGAAGCTACGATATTAACCATTGACATTCCGCCGGTCATCCATCCGACGCAGGCGTCAGCAAGTGCTATCAGCTTCTTTGATATCCCTCCGCTTCCCATCAGCACGCCCATGGTTATGAAAAACGGTACTGCCATGAGAGAAAAGGAATTGATTCCTTTGACCATCTGCTGACATACGGTTGATACCGGAACACCTTGAACAAGGAGGCATAGAACCGATGAGATTCCAACCGCATATGCTATGGGAAAACGGAGAAGTATCAGCAATATAAATGTTCCGAGAAGAACAAGAATGGCAAGACTCTGTGTTGTCATTTTGCCTCCTCCTTATCTGTAACAAAAAATGATTTTATATGATTGTAGATTGATTCAAGCTCAAAAACGATCATGGCAAATCCGGCTACCGGAATAGGAAAATACATCCAGAATTTAGATAATTTCGGAAGGCTGATATAGAAACCTTTTGCTCCGATAGAAGACGCATACTTAAAACCGACCACGAGCATTACGAATCCGAATGCCATAACGAAGAGATCTGCGATAATATCCAGCACCTTTATAAGTGTTTTGGGAAGATATCTGTCGAATGCGGTCATTCTGATATGTGCTCCTTTTCTGATGGCTAAGGCGGCCGAAATGACCGCCATGTAAGCCATAAGTGTAAGGACAATCTCTTCTGTCCAGGACGGATCGGGGACAAAGGGGACGTATCGTCCCGTAACCGCCATGGACGTTATGAGAATGTCTCCGATAAGGAGCAATTTGCAGAGAATCATAAGTGCCTTATAAGTCAGATCATAGATTGGCTTGATCTTATCAAGTTTGGTAAAAATAGCAGGCATATGAAACTCCTAAAGATTTATTTCATGGCAAGAATCTGATCATAAAGATCTTCCTGACCTACGATATTCTGAGCAACGATATCGGTAACAGCTTCTTTCCAAGGCTCAAGATCGGTTACTTCTACTACGTTGCATCCCTCTTCTTTGAGCTGTGCAAGAACTTCATCTTCCTTAGCCTGAGAATTCTCTCTGTTCTTCTCCTGAGCATATCTGCCTGCCTCGAGGAGAATGTTCTGCTGCTCTTCGGTAAGTGAATCCCAAACATTTGAAGCTACAACGATCTCGATGGCACCGAGAGTATGTCCGTCAAGGATAAGGTTGTTTGCAACTTCAGGGAAGGAGTTTGACTTATAGTTTGCAATAGGCTGCTCAGCTCCGTCTACAAGGCCGGACTGAAGTGCGGAATAAAGCTCACCGAATGCAACAACGGTTGAATATGCGCCAAGGCCTTCTACAAGTCCGGTCATAACAGGGTCTGTTGAAACACGGATCTTCATTCCTGCGAAATCGGAAATTGAATTTACGGGAGTTCTGGTGAAGAAATGTCTGAATCCTTCTTCTCCGTAGAAAAGACCCTTAACGCCGATTCCTTTTTCATAGGGCTCATCAAGGAACTCATCTGCAAGATCGCTCATTGCGAAATTCCAGAAATGATCCCTGCTCTCGAAAGTGTAAGGAAGAGAAAGGAGAACAGACTTCTCGGAACCGTAAGAGTTAAGTGAGAATGCGGAAATTCTGGAGATATCCGCAGCGCCTGAATTTGCGAGCATTCCGTCAAGAACGTCTGCCTCACTTCCGAGAACGCCGCTGTACTGGACGTCGATAATGATGGATCCTCCGGAAAGCTCTTCTACCTTGGCCTTGAAATCCGCAGCAACCTGTCCGACGATGGTATCTTCGGGATTAACCTCTGCATAAGTAAGTTTAAGAGGCTCATCGGTGGTTGAAGCGGGGGTTGAATTACTTTCGCCCGTCTGTCCCGCATCTGCAGAAGCGGTGGTGGAGGCGGATGCAGCTCCGGATCCGGAATTATTCGCGGAACCGGAGGAGGAAGCGCATCCGACGAGAGAAAGTAACACTGACGATGTTAGGAATAATGCTAATAATTTCTTTTTCATAAAACTCACCTCATACATTTTATTGCCTTGCGGCATACCCCAATTGATTTCGGGTTTT
>JAEEXJ010000001.1 GCA_016291475.1 Lachnospiraceae bacterium
CCGTAGCCGAGATAACCAAGGAAATGGATGTTGTAAACGGAGCATCCACGGAGAACGGTGAGGGCGTATCCAACATCGTACAGATGAACGAGCAGACCGATTCCGTATCCGGAAATATCGAGAAGATCGCAGAGGCAAATAAGGCCAATGTCGAGAATCTTGAGAAGATAGTAAATCAGTTCTAATGTGACAGTGGGGACGGTGAGTCAGAAAGAACCGTCCCCACTGACTCCTACTTAAACCTAAACCCTATGCCGTAGACGGCTTCGATGTGGTCGATCCCGTCTGCGGCTTCTAATTTTTTACGGATATTGCTGATATGCTGCTTAAGGGATCTTTCGGTGCAATCGGGAGTTGAATCCGCGATGCGGTCCAAAATGGTATTTCTGCCAAGAGGACGCTCTGCGTTGATCATGAGGATATTGAGTATTGCGGCTTCGGTCCTTGTAAGAGGGATCTCTTCTCCGGAGATGCTTGCGATCATAAGATCCGTATCGAGGGATACTCCGCAGGCTTCCGTGATGTTTTCTTTTGCGGGAGCTTTGGAGGCGGAGCCTGTCTGAAGCTTGGACATTCTGAGCGCTACGGCAATCCTTGCGATCAGCTCTGAGATCACAAAGGGCTTGGTTATATAATCCGCAGCTCCTTCGTAGAGCAGCTTTACTTTTCCTTCTATATCGGTCTTGGCACTGAGTATGATCACCGGAATTCCGCAAGTCTTAGCCAGAACTTCTTCACCCGTAAGACCGGGAAGCATGAGATCCAGTAGGATCAGATCCGGTTTTTCTTTTTCCATGACCATAAGAGCCTCGGTGCCGGAATAGGCACGAAGCGCACTGTAGCCCTCGGATTCCAGGGCTTCCTGAACCATGTTACCGATGGTCACGTCGTCATCGACTATCAGAATTTTAGAAGTATTATTCATGTTTATATCCTTTGCGAGGAGTCACGACTGACAATTCTACCATATTCTGATAAAATGGCAAAAGATTATGGAAAACAGATTATTCGATAAAACAGAAACGGGATTTTACAAAAACGTCTTTACTCTTGCGCTTCCCATAGCACTTCAAAGTCTTATCACCGTCGGGGTCAATATGCTTGATACCATAATGGTGGGTTCACTTCCGGGAAACGCTTTATTTTCAACAAATCTGGCAAATTCTTTTATCTCCATTTATCAGATACTGTGCATGGGCCTGGGAATGGGCGCTTCCGTCCTGGTGTCCAGATACTACGGTATGAAAGAAAACGGCACAGAGCCTGAAAAAGCAGAACATGCCTTAAGACAGACGGTGTGCCTGATGCTGAGGCTTACTGTTTTCCTTGCGACTCTTTTCGCACTGGCAACCGCGTTCATTCCGGATTACATCATGAGAACCTACACGGATCTGGACGATGTCATAGGGCTGGGATGCATGTATTTTAAGTGGTCGGTTCCCACGTATTTTTTTGTGGGATTATCCCTTACTGTCACCATCGCATTAAGAAGCGTGCGTCAGGTCAAACTCCCCTTCCTTGTTTCGATCGGTGCTTTTTCAATCAACCTCTGCGCCAACTATATATTCATCTTCGGTAAATTCGGAGCACCACGTATGGAGGTTGCGGGTGCAGCTCTCGGTACTCTCATCGCCAGAATATTTGAGGCATCCATGATCGTGGGATACCTTCTTTTCGCCGATAAAAAGATCGGTTTCAGGGTAAGTCATCTCCTCATGGAAACGAGATCAATCATCGGGGAATACATCAGGATCAGCATCCCCGTCCTTATCAGTGACGGAATACTTGCCATCGGAAATAACACAGTGACCATGGTCATCGGAAATCTGGGACCCGTCATCGGATCCGCCAATTCCATCACCGGTCCCACCCAGCAGCTCTCAACCGTTGTGGTTCAGGGCGTATGTCAGGCCGGTGCCATCGTCACGGGTCAGACTCTGGGCACCGGCCAAAAAGAAAAAACCATGAAGCAGGGTTTTCTTTTCTTCGGATTGGGCCTGGGTTTGGGACTGCTTTCGGCACTTTTTATCCTGCTTGTTAAGCATCCGGTTATAGCCATGTACACGGGAGTTGAGGAGGAAGCCAGGATAGTTGCTAACGATCTGATGATCGCGATCTCGCTTATCATTGTTTTCCAGGCCACCAATTCGATAATGACAAAGGGCGTACTTCGCGGCGGCGGTGATACAAAGATGCTGATGCTGGCCGACAACATCTTCCTGTGGACCATCGCGATCCCTCTAGGGTATCTTGCGGGTTACGTATTCCACCTGCCCGCATTTTGGATTTACATATTGCTTAAGTCGGATCAGATCGTCAAAACTTTCTGGGCGTTCCTTCGCTTAAGGAGCGGAAAGTGGATCAAGAAGATTTCTACCGGCAGGTGATGAGGGAGTCAGTGGGGCCTGTTAAACATATGAACGAGAAGATAAGCAGGAAAATTTCATTACTGAGTTTGATGTATGTCGGTATCATCGTTTTGTTCCACTCGGAATTCAGGTACAGATACCCTGTTATCGACGACCTCACAACCGCTGCTAATGCATTCTTTTTCAGCGTGTCCGCTTTCTTTTTTTACGGAAGTACAAAAGGCGTTTTGAGCAAATTAAAAAAGAGGTGCCTGACCCTTGTTCTTCCTTTTTTGCTCTGGAATCTGATCTATCTTTTTGTCAGACTCTTTCAGGGCAGAATCTACCCTTACAACATTCTGGAAACATTTACCATCAATCCTCTGTGCATGCCTTCATGGTATTTGCTTTCGCTGTTTATAATGCTGCTGCCCGCGTTCCCCATTACAAAACTCCTTGCAAAACAATACGGAGCAACGGTTCTTATTGTCATCGGCGCTCTGATTTCTTTTTTGGGATATGCATTTTTCCCCGTATATATCCTCAAGATTCCCTTTGCAGGGGCTTATCTGGTGAGGATCTGCGAGTATGTGCTTCCATATTGCATCGGTGCCGCGATTGGCTCGCATCATGAGAAAAAAATAGCCGTCGGAGTTAAGAATGTGATCGCAGGCCTGATCCTGACTGCAGTGATACTGGTTCTTTTGAGGATGAATCTTGCATCGTTTGTTATTTGGATGCTGCGCATTCTTCTTCCTTTTGCAATCTGGGAAGCCGTTCCGGAGTCTGTATTCGCGGGAGAAGGCTTTATCGGATTGATCACCGGCCCCGCATTTTTCCTAAACATGAGCCATCTTTTACTTTTGTACATTGCGGATTTTCTGACTTCGCGCCTTACTTTACGCAATGCAAATTTTCTTGAACTCATCAGGGTTTTTCTTGCCTGTGCGACGTCTTATATTCTTTTCTATGTCATGAAAAAAATCTGTCCCAAGGTTCTGAAGGTACTCAGCGGAAACAGAGTGTGAAAGTGTGACCGGCTTTCTGCGAACAAATGTTCGAAAAATCATAGACATCCCTTGCCTGCGATGGTATAATTACCATGTTTGCGGGAGGACGGTATGCACTTTGTAGATGCCAAGGGATTGCTCAGCGGAAGCGGCGAGCACTTCGGAATGAACATATATCGCGGCTGCTTACACGGCTGCATTTATTGCGACAGCAGGAGCAAATGCTATCAGTTCACTCACCCCTTTGAAGACATCGAAGTCAAGCAGAATGCTCCCGAACTTCTTGAGGCAGCTCTTCGGTCGAAAAGAAAGAAGGCTATGATCGGTACAGGTTCAATGACCGATCCTTACATGCCCTGCGAGGAAAAGCTCTGTCTTATGAGAAGGTGCCTGGAGATTATATCGAGGTACGAATTCGGAGTTTCTCCTCTGACCAAATCGGATATGATCCTCAGGGATATCGATCTTCTTGACGAGATCAACCGGAAGGCAAAAACTGTCGTGCAGATGACGCTCACGACTTATGACGATGATCTGTGCAAGATCCTTGAACCTAACGTCTGCAACACCAAGAGGCGTATCGAGGTTCTTGAGAAGTTTAGGGAACGCGGAATCCCGACAGTCGTGTGGCTTACTCCGATCTGTCCTTATATTAATGATACTCCGGAAAATATAACCGCGATCCTTGAAGAATGTGCAAGGGTCGGAGTTAAGGGAGTGATCTGTTTTGACATGGGGCTTACGCTCCGCGAGGGAGACAGGGAGTATTACTACGCCGCACTGGATAAGCATTTCCCGGGAGTTAAGGAAAAGTACATCGCCCGCTACGGCAACGCCTACGAGGTCCCGTCACCGAATTCGAGGGAACTGATGAATCTTTTCAGAAAGATCTGTAAAAAGCACGGAATGCTTTACAGACCCGAAGAATGCTTCGGGTACATTGAAGAATTTCCCGATAAATACGAACAAATGAGTTTTTTCTGATATGGATTTCAAATTACATTCCGAATACAAACCAACAGGAGATCAGCCCCAGGCCATAGATGAACTTGTGGAGGGATTCAAAGCCGGTAATCAGTTCCAGACGCTTCTCGGCGTTACGGGTTCCGGTAAGACCTTCACCATGGCCAATGTTATCGCACGCCTTAATAAGCCCACGCTGATCATCTCCCATAACAAGACCCTTGCGGGCCAGCTCTACGGCGAAATGAAGGAATTCTTCCCCGAAAACGCCGTTGAATATTTCGTATCCTATTATGACTACTATCAGCCCGAGGCCTATGTTCCCCAGTCCGATACTTATATTGCCAAGGACTCTTCAATAAACGATGAGATCGATAAACTCAGACTTTCAGCCACCGCATCCCTTGCGGAGCGTAAGGATGTCATCGTAGTGGCTTCGGTTTCATGTATCTACGGTCTGGGTTCACCGGACGAATATAAGGGCATGATCCTTTCGCTCAGACCCGGTCAGACCATCGACAGGGATGAAGTGGCGAAAACCATGATCGCCATGCAATACGAGCGCAATGACCTGGAAAAGAAACCGGGGCTCTTTCGCATAAACGGCGATATTCTTGAATACTACCCGGCCCAGGGCGGAGACTATCTCATCAGGATCGAATGGTTCGGAGATGAGATAGACAGGATCCTTGAGGTGGATCCCGTTAATGCCAAGCCCGTTGCACAGCTTGAGCACATCGCTGTTTTCCCCGCATCACATTATGTTGTAAGCCGTGACGCTCTTTTAAAAGGATGCGACGCTATAGAGGAAGAGTTAAAAGAAAGGATCAAATACTTCAAGGGCGAAGATCGTCTCATTGAGGCACAGCGTATTTCCGAAAGAACCGGATTCGATCTTGAGATGCTCAGGGAGACCGGATTTTGCTCAGGGATAGAGAATTATTCCAGACACCTGAACAATCTTCCCGCAGGAGCACCTCCTCTTACACTGATGGACTTCTTCCCCGATGATTTCCTGATCATCATCGACGAGTCCCACATGACAATACCCCAGATAAGAGCAATGTATGCCGGAGACAGATCCCGTAAAACAACCCTCGTGGACTACGGCTTCAGACTTCCGTCGGCTCTTGATAACAGACCGCTTAATTTCGAAGAATTCGAATCTCATATAGATCAGATGCTCTTTGTTTCCGCGACTCCTTCGGATTACGAGGCGGAGCATGAACTGTTAAGAGCTCAGCAGGTCATCCGTCCCACCGGACTTCTCGATCCTAAGGTTGATGTGCGTCCTACTTTCGGACAGATCGACGATCTGATATCCGAGATCCGTAAAGAAGTGGCCGGAGGGCACAAGGTTCTTGTTACAACGCTTACCAAGAAGATGGCCGAAGACCTCACGGATTACCTGAAAGAAGCGGATATCAGGGTCAACTACATGCACTCGGATATCAAGGCTTTGGAAAGGACCAAGATCATCCGCGATATGAGAACCGGTGTCTTTGATGTCCTCGTAGGAATAAACCTTTTGAGAGAAGGCCTGGATATCCCTGAGATCACGCTTGTCGCCATCATCGATGCTGACAAGGAGGGATTCCTTCGTTCGGAAACTTCCCTTATTCAGACCATCGGACGAGCTGCGAGAAACTCCGAAGGCCATGTAATAATGTATGCCGATACCATAACCCGCTCCATGCAGGCTGCCATTGATGAGACCAACCGAAGGCGCGAGATACAGATGGCGTACAATGAGGCTCACGGCATTACGCCCAAGACCATCGAAAAGGCTGTCCGCGACCTTATCAGCATTACGAAAAAAGTGGAAGCAGATGACATAAAGTGGAAGAAGGATCCCGAATCCATGTCAAAAAAAGAACTCAAAGAGCTTATTCAGCAGACGGAAAGTGCAATGCGAAAAGCCGCTGCGGAACTGGATTTCGAAAAGGCTGCGCTGCTTCGTGACGAACTGTTTGAACTTAAAACTAATTTAGGGTGACGCGGGGACGTTTCACCCCGAGAAAGGTATTATAATGGCTGTAAAGATGCTGCCCAAGAACAAGATCGTTGTTCGCGGTGCAAAAGAAAACAATCTGAAAGACTTGTCTGTAGAGATTCCACGCGATGCACTAGTTGTAATGACAGGTGTATCGGGTTCGGGAAAATCCTCACTTGCTTTTGATACCATATATGCGGAAGGTCAGAGACGTTACATGGAGTCTCTTTCTTCCTATGCGAGAATGTTCCTGGGGCAGATGGAAAAGCCCGACGTTGAATCAATCGAAGGACTTTCTCCCGCAATCTCCATCGACCAGAAATCAACCAATAAGAATCCCAGATCCACTGTGGGAACCGTTACGGAGATCTATGACTATTTCAGACTTCTCTATGCGAGAGTGGGTATCCCTCATTGCCCCGAGTGCGGAAGAGTGATCGAGCGTCAGACCGTAGACCAGATCGTGGACCGTATCATGGAACTTCCCGAAGGAACCAAGATCATGCTGATGGCTCCCGTTGTCAGAGGCAGAAAAGGAAGACATGAGAAGGTTATAGAGTCTGCGAGAAAATCCGGTTACGGAAGAGTAAGGGTCGACGGTATCATGTATGACCTTTCCGAAGATATCACTCTCGAGAAAAACGATAAGCACAATATTGATATAGTAGTTGACAGACTTGTCATAAAAGACGGTATTCAGAGAAGACTTACCGATTCGGCTGAGAATGTACTTCGTATCGCTGACGGACTTCTTAACGTTGATGTAATGGCAGGAGAGACTCTCTCTTTCAGTACATCATATGCCTGTCCTTATTGCGGAGTCAGCATATCGGAAGTTGAGCCCAGAAGTTTTTCTTTCAACAATCCCTTCGGTGCCTGCCCGGTATGCGCAGGTCTCGGATATAAAATGGAATTTGATGCGGAGCTCATGATCCCCGATACTTCCCTTTCGATCAATGACGGTGCCATCATCGTAACGGGATGGCAGTCCTGCAATCAGGAGGGAAGCTTTACCAATGCGCTTCTTCAGGCGCTTTGCAAGAAATTCAAATTCAGTCTTGATACACCTTTTGAAGATTATCCGGATAAGATCAAAGATATTCTTTTGAAAGGAACCGATGTGAGCGTGGACGTTCATTATGTGGGCCAGCGCGGATCGGGAGTTTATCCCACCGTATTCGAAGGCCTTGTCAAAAATGTTGAGCGCAGGTACAGAGAGACCTTCTCAGAGACAATGAAAGCAGAGTACGAAGCCTTCATGCGCATCACACCCTGCTCGGAGTGCGGCGGCAAGAGACTTAAGAAGGAATCCCTTGCGGTAACTGTTGGCGATAAGAATATCTATGAGATGACCACACTTTCCATACTGGATCTGAAGGCATTTCTGGAAGGACTTGATCTTACAAAACAGCAGGCCATCATCGGTGAGAGAATATTAAAAGAGATCAGGAACCGCGTAGGTTTCCTGGTTGACGTAGGTCTTGATTACCTTTCGCTTTCAAGAGCCACGGCAACATTATCCGGCGGTGAAGCCCAGCGTATAAGACTTGCAACCCAGATCGGCTCCGGCCTGGTAGGCGTGTGTTACATTCTTGATGAGCCAAGTATAGGACTGCATCAGAGAGATAACGATAAACTTCTTGCGACTCTCAAGCATTTGAGAGACCTCGGAAATACGCTTCTTGTAGTTGAGCATGATGAGGATACCATGCTTGCCGCAGATTACATCGTAGACATCGGACCCGGTGCTGGTTCTCACGGAGGTGAGGTTGTTGCGGTTGGAACCGCTGAGGAGATAATGAAGGTTCCCGAGTCCGTGACGGGGCAGTATCTGTCAGGCAAACTGGCAATTCCCGTTCCCACAGTCCGCAGAAAGCCTGCAGGCTGGATCACTGTAAAGGGAGCATCGGAAAACAATCTTAAAGGTATCGATGTAAAGTTTCCTCTGGGAGTATTTACCTGTGTCACCGGTGTGTCGGGATCGGGTAAATCATCGCTTGTAAATGAGATCCTGTACAAATATCTTGCGAGAAAACTGAACCGTGCTCATACCATCCCCGGAAAATGCAAGAGCATTGCCGGTGTGGAGAAACTAGATAAAGTAATATGCATTGACCAGAGCCCTATCGGCAGAACTCCCAGGTCGAATCCCGCTACTTATACCGGCGTATTCGATATGATAAGAGATCTCTTTGCATCAACGGAAGATGCGAGAAGTATGGGCTATGCCAAAGGAAGGTTTTCTTTTAACGTAAAAGGAGGACGCTGCGAAGCCTGCTCCGGTGACGGTATCATCAAGATCGAGATGCACTTCCTTCCCGATGTTTATGTACCCTGCGAAGTCTGCGGCGGTAAGCGTTACAACAGGGAAACTCTTGAGGTTAAATACAAGGGAAAGAGCATTTTCGATGTTCTTGATATGAGAGTCGAGGAGGCGCTTAAGTTCTTCGAAAACATTCCTTCCATCAGAAATAAGATCCAGACTCTTTATGATGTGGGCCTCGGATATATCAAGCTGGGACAGCCTTCCACGGAGCTTTCCGGTGGTGAGGCACAGCGTATCAAACTTGCAACCGAGCTTTCAAAGCGCGCGACCGGTAAGACTATTTACATCCTGGATGAGCCCACAACGGGACTGCATTTTGCCGATGTGCACAAGCTGGTTGAGATTCTTGCAAGGCTTTCGGACGGCGGAAATACCGTGGTTGTCATAGAGCACAATCTGGATGTCATCAAGTGTGCGGATTACATAATCGATATGGGACCCGAGGGCGGCGACAGAGGTGGTACGGTCATCGCAGAGGGAACACCTGAGGAGATCGTGAAAGTCAAGGCATCGTACACCGGCAAATACGTTAAGCAGATGCTGGACAGAGCGGCGGAAAGAGAGAAGGCTCTCGCTAAGGCACCCGCGTTGAAAGGCGCAAAAAAGAAAAAATAGCTGACTGAGGGGACGTCTTCCACTGCCGGTTTGCTTCCGGGCAGTGTGGTACGTCCCCATTGCAGTATCAAAATGTTATAATCTCTTTTGAGGGAAAAATATGACTTTTGAATTACTTGTCTCATGTGTGAAGAAAGACGCACGTGATCTTGCTGAAAAAATGAATATTGAGTCGGATGCGGTAATCGTTTCCCAGCTTGAAGAAGAATCTTCTCAGGAGGAGTTTGAGTTTAACGGAAACAGGATCAAGTATTTCAGATCCCGCTCGAAGGGTGTCGGGATCAACAGAAATACATGCATCGAACTTTCAAGTGCCGACATTATTCTTTTTGCGGACGAAGACATCGTATATGACAAGGGTTATGCCGAAACGGTTCTGAAAGAGTTTGAGGATCATCCGGAAGCAGATATGATCCTGTTCAATGTCAGGGTCTGCGATGAGAGAAGGACATACTGGAACGAAAGTCTCAAACCCGTCAAATGGTATAACTACGGCAGATATCCCGCATACAGCATCGCTGCCAGGTCTGCGAAAATAAAGAATGAAGGTTTGAAATTCAGTCTTCTTTTCGGAGGCGGAGCCAGGTTTTCCAACGGAGAAGATTCTCTTTTCCTGAAAAACTGTATGGATAAAGGGTTGAAAATATTGTCGACTCCCGCAGTTTTGGGTGAGGAGGTTCCCAGGCCCTCCACCTGGTTTAACGGATATAACGACAAGCTCTTTTATGACAGAGGGGTTTTGTATCATTACTTATACGGAAGGTGGGCAAAGCTCTGGGGTCTGCGCTGGCTGTTAAAGATGCGTAGAGAGTATGAGAAGGATTATTCCTTTGACAGGGCTCGTAAGATGCTTTTTATGGGCATCAAAGAACGAGGCGTTACCGAATCAGGCAGGAACAGAAGATTTGATTGATGAAAATGGGGACGGTTCTCTTTGGGCGGTGGTTTACAGCCCAAAGAGAACCGTCCCCACATGTTTGTGGCAATGCTTGCTTCCGAGGCCACATGTGCTATAATCGTAGGGCAATTTAACAAAGAAGGGTATGTGGTGCCGAAGAAGCCGATTTGCTTCCGAGGTTAAAAGGGAAACAGGTTTAAGGCCTGTGCGAACTCGTCACCGTAAATACCGAGCAGCTTTCACATAAGTCACTGGGAAACCGGGAAGGCAAAAAGCAGCGTGAGCGTATTCTTTTTACGGATATGCTCGAAGGTATGAGCCGGGAAACCTGCCATGTATAACGATACAGGATATTCATCCGGATCACGAGTAATTGATCGTATCACGTAAGCAGGGTAATGCCCTGTCTTTTGTGTGCGCCCGTTACTCATTCTTTTATGGAATGAGTATTTTTATTGCCTTCTTTGGATAGATTAGGAGGAGTAAAAATGAAAAAGAAGTTGTTAACCGTTGTTTTGGCAGCATCAGTGACTGCCATGATGCTTGTAGGATGCGGAAATACCGCAGAGGCACCCGTATCTGAGGAGCCCGAACAGTCTGCCGAACCTTCAGAACCTGCAGAGCCCGAGGAGGAGCCTCCCGTACTCAGCGATGAAGAACTTGCTCAGGAAGTTGCCGATCTTATTGATTCCATCTATGTTCAGGAATGGACCGAAGAGACCGATGAGCTCTGTGCTCAGGCTAAGGCTGCATGGGATGCTCTTACCGATGCCCAGAAGGAACTTGTAGAAGGTGAATTTGCAGATCCCGATTATTTCGGAAGAGACACAGGCGATGCTTCCAAGGACGATCCTTTGAACGCTGACGGTATAGGTGAAAATGAGATTCTTGTAGTATCTTTCGGAACTTCATTTAATGAAAGCCGTTCCGAGGATATCGCAGGAGTTGAGAGAGCTATTGCCGATGCTAATCCCGACTGGTCGGTTAGAAGAGCGTTCACTGCTCAGATCATTATCAATCATATCCTCGCAAGAGACGGTGAGAAGATCGATAACGTTCAGCAGGCTCTTCAGAGAGCAGTTGATAACGGTGTAAAGAATCTTGTTATCCAGCCCACTCATCTGATGCACGGTGCAGAGTATGACGAGCTTATCGAGGCTGTTGAGGAGTACAAGGATAATTTTGAGACCGTATCCGTAGCTGAGCCCCTTCTCGGAGAAGTAGGAAATGATGCTACTGTCATCAATGATGATAAGAAAGCAGTTGCCGAAGCTGTAGTTGCGGAAAGTGTAGAGGCTGCAGGATACGACAGTCTTGATGCAGCTGCTGAAGAAGGCGTTGCATTTGTATTCATGGGGCACGGAACCGCACACACCGCAAAAGTTTCTTACAGCCAGATGGCTACACAGATGGCTGATCTCGGATATGACAACGTATTCATCGGAACCGTAGAGGGTGAGCCTGAAGAGACCGCTTGCGAGAATATCATCGAAGAGGTTCATGAAGCAGGTTATACCAAAGTTATTCTTCGCCCCCTTATGGTAGTTGCGGGAGATCATGCAAACAATGATATGGCAGGGGATGAAGAGGACTCCTGGAAGAGTATGTTTGATGCATCGGGATATTTTGATTCCATTGATTGCCAGATCGAAGGCCTCGGAAGAATCTCTGCCGTTCAGGAGCTTTATGTTGCCCATACCGCAGAGGTTATCTCCGGACTTGATATTAAGACTGCATCACTTGAAGATGGAGAATATGAAGTGATCTTCACTACTGACAGCTCCATGTTCCGTATCAATGAAGAGTATGATGACAAGGCTACTCTTACCGTTAAGGATGGAGTTATGACCGTACACATTACTCTCGGATCTCAGAAAATAGTAAATCTTTATCCCGGACTTGCGGAGGATGCACAGAAGGACGGTGCCGTTTTATTACAGCCCACCGAGGATGAGGTTACATACAGTGACGGACTTACCGAGACCGTATACGGATTTGATGTACCCGTTCCTTATCTGGACAACGAATTTGATCTTGCACTTATCGGAACCAAAGGGGTCTGGTACGATCACAAGGTCAGTGTTTCACTTGCGGAATAATTATGAATTTTAGAAGATCAATACAGAAGAAAATATCCTTACTGTTTGTTCCGGTAGTGGTACTATGCGTAACCTCCTGCACTTCGCAGGGGGTTACCTTTGTTAATCAGACGAATGAAGAGCAGGGATTTGAGTCTGTCAGAGAGAATTATCTTGTAGATATAGGCTTTGAGGGCGGAACCGGAAAGGCTTATATTAAGTCTCCCGTCGAAGTGTCATACGTTGACGGTGATTATTCAGCGGTATTTGTCTGGAGCAGTGAGAATTACGATTATATGATCGTTGACGGCATCAGATACGATAATGAAAATCCCGGTGGACCTTCTACTTTTACGGTGAGTCTTGATAATATTTCGGAGCCTCTGACCGTTATCGGGGATACCGTTGCTATGAGTACTCCTCATGAGATCGAATACACGGTTGTCTGGGGAGAGAAGACAGTAACTTCAAGTGAATCTTATGATAATTCCGCCGTTTCCGAAAGTGAGCTTTTTGATGCGCTTGAAAAAGCAGGTCTTTCGAAAACGGGAGAGATGATCCCTGAGTATGCGGTTGGATACAGAGTTACCGAATTCGGAGAGTATTCGGTTATTTCCATTGATAATTCCGGAGAGTATTTGCTTATTCCCGAAGGAGGAAACATTCCCGATGGATTGCCCGAGGGTGTTTGTGTTCTTTATAAACCGCTTGATAGTGTATATTTGGTGAGTTCTTCCGCAATGGATCTTGTTGTTTCCTGCGGAGCACTTGAGTGTATTGCGCTTTCCGGAACCAAAGAAAGTGACTGGTATGTGGAAGAAGCGGCGCAGGCTATGGCTGCGGGAGATATTCTTTATGCCGGTAAATATAGAGCACCGGATTATGAACTTCTGTTAAACACGGGATGTGACCTTGCCATAGAAAACACCATGATCTATCATGACCCGGCTGTTATAGAGAAACTAAAAGAACTTGGCATCCCTGTTCTGGTAGAAACATCAAGTTATGAAAAAGATCCTTTGGGAAGACTCGAATGGATCAAGCTATATGGTATTCTTTTTGACAAGGAAGAAGAAGCGGACAGATATTTTGATGAGCAGATAGAAGCTCTTTCGGATCTTTTGAACGAAAAGCCCGACACCGGATTGAAGGTTGCATTTTTCCATGTTACGGCAAACGGAATGATCAATGTCCGCAAAAACGGAGATTACATTACGCGAATGATAGAGATTTCCGGAGGACACTATGTTCCGGAAAACGCGGGCGACGGTGAAAATGCATTATCAACCATGAATATGCAGGCTGAGGATTTCTACTCAGGTGCCAGGGATGCGGATGTTCTTATCTACAATTCCACCATCGCAGGTGAGATTTCTTCCATAGACGAACTCCTCTCTCTTAATCCTATGTTTGCGGATTTCAAAGCGGTTAAAGAAGGAAGAGTCTATTGCACCGAGCGAAATCTCTTCCAGCAGACCACCGGAATGGCGGAATTTGCCCGGGACCTCAATGATATATTTAATGGGGTCGAAAGAGACTACACGTATATCTATAAACTTGAGTGAAGCGCCCGGCCCGGGCTGTAAAATCCTCAGAAACCAAAAGATTTACAGCCGGCTGAGGGCAAAAGACCGGCTTCTGAGGTAAATCGGACTGTAAAATCCTCAGACCCCCCTTCAATTACAGCCGGCTGAGGGCAAAAGACCGGCTTCTGAGGTGAATCGGACTGTAAAATCCTCGGAAACCAAAAGATTTACAGCCGGCTGAGGGCGAAAGACTGGCTTCTGAGGAGAATCGGACTGTAAAATCCTCAGAAATCAAAAGATTTACAGCCGGCTGAGGGTGAAAGACCGGCTTCTGAGGTGAATCGGACTGTAAAATCCTCAGAAATCAAGGAAATTACAGCCCATTGAATCCAAAAGCCGCTCTAAAAGCCTTACCGGAGCTATAAATTTCTGAGGAAAGAGCAGGATTATAGCCATGCCACTCAAAAAGGTGTTCCCGCCTAGGAATAATATGAATGACCAAGAAATAATATGAGTAAAACGCGTACCACATTATTTTTCACAATATGTATATTGTTGGCAATCGGACTGTTTGCCTTGAACATCGTGCTGGGCAGCACCTCCATCCCGGTTGGCGAGATCATGACCATCCTTGCGGGGAAAGCCGAAGGTACATCCGCAGCTATCATCCTAAGCATCAGGCTTCCGAGGGCAGTGGCGGCACTGGTGTTGGGCGGTGCACTTGCTCTGTCCGGATATCTTCTTCAGACATTTTTTGCAAATCCCATAGTCGGTCCTTACGTGCTGGGAATATCATCCGGTGCTAAATTATGCGTTGCACTTATGATGATCTACGTATTGTACAGCGGAAATCACATCGGACTTGCCGGGATTGTGTTCTCCGCATTTATCGGTTCACTTATCGTAATGGCATTTGTGCTTGCAATCTCACAGAAGGTTCGAAGCATGGGCGTTCTGGTAGTATGCGGGATTATGATCGGATACATCTGCTCGGCAATAACGGACTTTGTGGTTACATTTGCAGATGATTCAAATATCGTAAATCTGCATAACTGGTCGATGGGGAGTTTATCCGGAATAAACTGGACAGAGATCAGTGTATTTACTGTAGTAATACTATTCTGCCTTTTCATCTCACTTACGATCGTTAAGCCGATGAATGCATACAGGCTCGGAGAAAACTATGCGAGAAATGCGGGCGTAAATATCAGAATGCTCAGAATTGTTTTGATACTTGTATCGAGTCTGCTTGCCGCATGCGTTACCGCATTTGCCGGCCCCATATCATTCGTTGGTATCGCGGTTCCTCATCTGGTCAGATCATCCCTCAAAACAGACCGGGCGGAAATAGTGATACCTGCATCCTTTATAGGGGGCTCGATCGTAACTCTTATCAGCGACGCGATCGCAAGAACCATGTTTGCACCAACTGAAGTAAGTATAAGTTCGGTAACCGCGGTACTGCTTGTCCCCGTAGTCATATATGTAATGATCAACAGGAAAAAGGATCACTGAAATGTCTGAGTCAAAAGGAATAGAGACCCAAAATCTGAATATAGGTTATAACAGTGATCTGATCTCGGATATCTGCATTGAAGCGTTGCCCGGAAAAGTTGTGACTCTGATCGGCCCCAACGGTTCGGGTAAGACCACGCTTCTAAAGACCCTGACCGGAGAACTGAAAGAGCGGGGCGGGGTGATCTGTATCGGAGACAGGGATAAATCTGAGATGTCTCCGTATGATATTGCAAAGTCCATGTCCATGGTCATGACGGAGAAAATAAAACCGGAGCTCATGACCTGCAGAGAAGTCGTCGAAGTCGGAAGATATCCATATACAGGAAGGCTCGGAATTTTATCCGAAGAGGATAAAACCAAAGTCCTGGATGCAATGGAGCAGACTGATACCGTATCGCTTGCGGACACATTTTTTGCTCATCTCAGCGACGGACAAAAGCAACGTGTACTCCTGGCAAAAGCAATCTGTCAGGAACCGGATGTACTGATCCTTGATGAGCCCACATCCTATCTGGATATCGGATATAAGATCGATCTGCTAAGTAAGATCTGCAGTATCGCCATAGAAAAAAATATTGCTGTCCTTATGTCACTTCATGAACTCGATATTGCGAGGAAGGTATCTGATATCGTAGTTGCAGTCGGAGAAGGAAAGATTCTTAAGATCGGAACTCCTCAAGAGGTGTGCACCGAAAGCTTTATCAGGAAGTTATATAATATTGAAGGAGTAGAGTCCGAGCTTCTCGGAGATCAGTATTGGGAAACCGGAGCAGGTGAAAATGCATGTGAACAGGCCGGTGCAGAAGAGGCGGATCAGAATTCTGCAGCTCCGGCTGTCTTATCGGATTCGGAACACACTTTCCGCAGGGCTAAAGTCATCATGATCCAGGGCACAATGTCCAATGCAGGAAAGAGTCTGGTTGCTGCGGGGCTTTGCAGGATCTTTTCGAATGACGGATATAAAGTTGCTCCTTTTAAATCACAAAACATGGCGCTCAATTCTTATATTACGGATGAGGGCCTGGAGATGGGAAGGGCACAGGTGGTGCAGGCGGAATGTGCACGTATCAGACCTGTTGCGGAGATGAATCCCATACTCCTCAAACCCACATCTGCAATGGGCTCTCAGGTAATCGTAAACGGCAAAGTAGTCGGCAACATGAAAGCTATGGATTACTTCCGCCACAAGAAGGATTACATCCCCGAGATCATGAAAGCCTACGATAAATTGGCTGACATGGCAGATATCATAGTTGTTGAAGGAGCAGGTTCGCCTGTTGAACTTAATCTCAAAGAAGGCGATATCGTAAATATGGGCCTTGCGGAGATGATAGATGCTCCCGTGCTCTTGGTTGGCGATATAGACAGAGGCGGAATCTTCCCCCAGCTTCTCGGAACCCTGGATCTTTTCACTGAAAAAGAAAGAGACAGAGTAAAGGGCCTTGTAGTAAACAAATTCAGAGGTGACGGAAAACTCTTTGAAAACGGCATAAAGATCCTTGAAGATAAAGGCAGGACCAAAGTTGTCGGAGTTGTCCCTTATATGGATCTTAAGATAGATGATGAAGATTCTCTTTCCGACAGGTTTACAAATAAGGCGGTGGGAGAATTTGACATTGCTGTCATAAAACTCCGGATGATCTCCAATTTCACGGATCTTGATACCTTCGATCAGATAAGCGATGTATCGGTCAGATATGTGGAAGAGCCTTCAGAACTCGGAAATCCCGATCTTCTGATAATTCCCGGTTCCAAGAATACCATTGCAGATCTCAGGGAACTTAAAAAGTGCGGACTGTATGATCGGATCATTAAGAAAGCAAAAGAAGGAACACCTGTCATAGGTATCTGCGGAGGATATCAGATGCTGGGAGAGTCTGTTGATGATCCGGAAGGCGCCGAAACATGCGGAACCGAAACGGGTCTGGGACTTCTTCCGGTCAAAACGGTGATCGGAAGCGAAAAGATCAGAACCGTTTACAGCGGCGAGATTGTTTCCGCAACCGGAATGCTGGAAGGAATCACAGGTTCACCGGTTACCGGATATGAGATTCACATGGGAGAAACTGTTCCCACGGAGGATGTGCGGGAATTCACTTCCGGAAAAACCGGTTATTGCAAAGGAAATGTGTACGGAACCTATGTCCACGGATTCTTTGATAAAAAAGAAATCCTTCGCGGAGTAATCGATGCGGTTTCTGCCGCCAACGGAAAAAAGATAGATACTTCATGTGCCGAAGATTACACGAACCGCAAAGAAGAAGTGTATGAAAAGCTTGCGTATAATCTCAGGGCGAGCCTTGATATGGAATATATCTATGAAGTACTCGGATTAAACAAATGACAAAAGATGAACTTTTCAATTTGAATATCGAACCACCTAATCCTAAAGTCGCAGCAGAGGCTAAGAGAAAGTGGGATGCGCTGGCAAAGCCCATTGACGGCCTGGGTTCTTTTGAAGATATGATCTGCAGGATAGCGGGCATTTTGGGAACGCCTGATCCTGATCTGTCCGAAAAGGGGCTTATCATCATGTGCGCCGATAACGGAATCGTGGAAGAAGGTGTATCCCAGACCGGCAAAGAAGTGACTTACGAAGTAGCTTCACTTATGGGTAAGAGGAAAAGTTCCGTCGGAATAATGCTTAAAGATTATCCTGCACATATCCTCACTGTCGATATCGGTATCGATTCAGATGACACCCCTGAGGGAGTTGTCCCCATGAAGGTTGCAAGAGGAACAAAGAATTTTCTCCGTGAACCTGCCATGACTGAAGAAGAAGCTTTAAAAGCAATGGATGCCGGAATTGCTTGCGTAAAAGATTTTAAGAATAAGGGAATCTCCGTAATCGCAACCGGTGAGATGGGAATCGGAAACACCACGACTTCATCGGCACTTATGAGCATTCTTACGGGTCTTGATGTCTCTGAATGCACCGGGCGAGGTGCGGGTTTGTCCGATGAGGGACTTAGACGTAAAATAGAAGTGATCGAGGAGGCTCTTTCTTTTCATTTTCCGGAAAAGCATGCGGATGCTTTCGATGCACTTTGCAGAGTCGGCGGACTGGATATTGCCGGACTTGCCGGTGTGTTTATCGGCGGGGTCGTGTATAAAGTTCCTATTGTGATCGACGGATTTATCAGTATGATATCCGCACTTATCGCAAACCGACTTGTGCCCGGATGTAAAGAGTATATGATCGCATCCCATATGGGTAAAGAAAACGGAATGAAAGCCTTGTCCGAGGAGCTGGGACTGAATCCTGTGATATACGGAAGGCTTGCACTGGGAGAAGGAACCGGTGCCGTGATGTTATTCCCGCTTCTTGATATGGTAATGTCCATGTATAAGAGCGGAACCGTTTTTGCGGATACTCCGATTGAAGAGTACGAAAGGTTTGACACCAAGTGACAGAGATAGTGATCGGGAAATCAAATACCGGTAAATCAATCCTGGCAGAAAAACTGGCTATGGAAACGGGAGATGAGAAGGTCTATTACCTTGCCACCATGAATGTGATGGATGATGCGGGAAAAGAGCGTGTTAAAAAGCACAGAAAACAGCGCGAGGGCAAAGGCTTTATTACCATAGAAAAACAAAAGGACATTGCAGGCATTTTGGATAATGAAAGTGATGCAGGCAGATCAACGGTTTTACTTGAATGTGTTGCAAATCTTGTATCGAATTATATTTTTGACGATCCGGACTTTGACATAGATGCATGCGATTTAGATAAATCCTGTGATGATATCGCATCCGGGGTTGCGGCAGAGATCAAAGCATTATCGGAAAAAGTTCATAATCTTATCATCGTAACGGATGAGTATGATCATGACGGTGACGGATATGACAATGCCACAAGATTTTACGTTAAGACTCTGAGCAGGACAAATGAACTGATAGTTCTATTTTGCGATGAAGTTCACGATCTATTAAAAGATACCGAAGGGAACTGATTTGAAGATATTCAGACGAATTGCAATTTCATTTACGTTATATTCAAGGATTCCCATGCCGCGCTTTGAGTGGAAAGAAGATGACATGGCAACAAGCCTTGATTTCTTTCCTTTGGTTGGACTTGTTATTGCGGCTCTCGTAAGTATCCTTAACATCGGCCCCTTGACTCTTATCGATCCCTATGTCAGAGCAATCCTTTCGGTTCTTATCCCCATACTTATTACGGGAGGATTTCATCTGGACGGATTCATGGATACTTCGGATGCACTCAATTCCTATGGTGAGCATGAGAAGAAGTTGGAGATATTAAAGGATCCTCACATCGGAGCATTCTCTGTTATTTCCCTTGTAAAGCTGATCCTGATCGCGGTCGCTTCTTCCGTATTTATACTTACATCGGAAGAACTGACCAAAGAGACCGTGCTTTCCTGCTCACTTATCTTTGTGGTAAGCAGATGTATCTCCGGACTTACTTCACTCTTTTTGAAAAAGGCCAAAAAGAGCGGGATGCTTTCGAAAGAAGCCGGAAATATGAGGAAAGGTACAGTCGCACTTTTGTCGGTTCAGCTGATCGCAGCGGCCGGGGCGATGATCGTCCTTGATCCGGTCTCGGCAATTCCCGCACTTGCTTTCTTTGCCGGATACACACTTTATTATAAATATAAAACGAAAAAAGAATTCGGTGGAGTGACCGGTGATACGGCGGGACTTTTTGTCAGCGTATCGGAGACCGGGGCCGCATGTATGATAGCTTTGGTCATTTTGGTTTTGAGGTTTGTTTGATGGCACGTAAAAAGGTTTACTTGATAAGACACGGAGTTACGATCGGAAATATCGAGAAGAGATATATAGGCTTAAGAACCGATCAGCCTCTTTGCGATGAAGGAATAAGGGGAGCGGAGGGACTTAAGAGAGGGATTCCCGCATCCTTTTATAAGCAGATAAAAAGAGTTTGCTGCGGACCCATGATCAGGGCAAAGGAAACCGCGAAGATCTTATTCGGTGACGCGGATGTGCAGGTCATTGATGAATTAACGGAAACAGACTTCGGATATTTCGAAGGCAAGAATTACAACGACCTTAACGGTGATCCGGTGTATCAGAAATGGATCGATTCAAACGGAGAAGATCCTATTCCGGGAGCGGAGAAAAGAGAGGATCTGATCGCCAGATCTATGACAGGTCTTATCAAAGCTTTGGGTGATATGAATGCGGACGAAACGATCGCAATAGTTTGTCACGGCGGAAATATAATGGGGATCGTTAGTCACCTGAGCGGAGAAAATTTTTTTCATTTTATGACTAAGAACCTGGAGTGTATTTGTTTGGATCTGGAGACCGATGGTAAGAACATTGTTGCAACTGCATATGACCGCGTTGATCTGCGGAATTTTGCTTGATCAGATTGTAGGCGATCCGTATTTTATGCCGCATCCCATAAGGGATATCGGAAAGCTTATAATGGTACTTGAGAAAAAACTTCTTGGTGATACCAAGGATGCAGCGGACCGGAATCCGGCAATGGAAAGAAGACGTGGTATATTGCTTTGGTTTATCGTCATACTGACTACCGTTTTCTTTTCAACACTGATTGTAGTCTCGGCGTACCTGATCAATAAGTATCTCGGAATTGTGGTTGAGAGTATTTTGACTTGCTACATACTTGCTGCCAGAAGTCTTTGCAAAGAAAGTATGGCAGTTTCAAAACAGCTTGTTAAAGGAGATATCCCCGGAGCAAGATATAATCTTTCCATGATCGTGGGACGTGATACGGCTGAACTCACCGAGGAAGAAATTGTAAAGGCTGCGGTTGAGACCGTTTCGGAAAATACTTCCGACGGAGTGATCGCACCTCTTATCTATACGGCTCTCGGAGGGCCGATACTGGGCTTCTTATATAAAGCGGTCAATACTATGGATTCCATGCTTGGATATAAAAATGACAGGTTCAGGGATTTCGGATTCTTTGCGGCTAAGGCTGATGATGTATTTAATTTCCTGCCTTCAAGGATCAGTGCACTGCTTATGATCGCAGGGACGTTTGTACTCAGGGTTTTCAGCAAGGCATACGATCCGAAAGGCGCAGCCAAAATATGGAAAAGGGACAGGCTCAATCATAAGTCTCCCAATTCCGCCCAAACGGAAAGTGTATGCGCCGGTGCACTCGAACTTAAGCTTGGCGGCCCTCATCTCTATGGCGGAGTAATGGTCGATAAGCCGTTTATCGGGGATGAAAAAAGAAATGCGGAAGTAAAAGATGTGGCCAGATCCAATGCACTTATGTTTATGACAGAAGCAATTGCGGTTATTTTATCTATGGCGGTCGGGATTGCTCTAATCGCCTTGTTATAGTCTCAGATGATTATTGAAAGCAGGTGAATATGTCACACGGCGGAGATATTTACAGAAATAAAGTGAATATAGATTTTTCGGTCAACCTTAATCCTTTGGGAATCAGACCGGAGATGAAAGAGGCATTGGTAAAAGCTCTCGACAGAAGCGAAGAATATCCCGATCAGGATCAAAGACTGGTAAGGGAAAAGATCGCCGATCTGGAGGGACTTGATTTCGGTAATGTTTTTGCGGGATGCGGAGCATCGGAACTTATTCCGGCGATGGTAAGAAGTCTGAGACCCGAAAATGCACTTATCTTTGCTCCTTCCTATACGGGATATGAGAGGGCACTGGACGGAGCGGGCGTGGATATCCTTTATCACAACACTATGAAGGAATCGGGATTTGATCTGACAATGGAAGATACCAAATCCATTACGGACAAAACAGACCTTGTCTTTTTATGCGACCCCATCAATCCTACAGGTAAAAATATCAAGGATGATGTTTTTAATGAGATGATCAGGAAAGCGCATGAAGCCGGTGCGAGAGTGATCCTTGATGAAAGCTTCTATCTTCTGTCGGAAAGAAGCGAAGGCATATTCAGAACTAGAAGCGTCGATCTTCTGAGGAAGTACGATAACCTTTTTATCCTTAGATCGTTTACCAAATTATTCTGTGTGCCGGGTATCAGGGCCGGCGTTGTTTTCGGATCTCATGCCGGTATAAGGGAAATCGCAAAACAGGTGCCTGAATGGAATCTTCCTGTTACAAGCGAAGCGGTTATCAGCACCGGTTACGATATCATGAAGAGCGGTAAGTTCCTGAAAGAAACTCTTGAAGCCGTAAGAAACGGAAGAGAGTACCTGACGAAGGAATTAAAAACATACGGATTCGGTGTATATGACAGCGATACTTCATTTGTTCTTTTTGAAGGTCCCGAAGGACTGAAAGCAAAGCTTCTTTCCAAGGGAATACTTATAAGGGAATGTGACGACTATCCGAGCCTTGGCAAAGGTTATTACAGAATTGCCGTTCGAGGTAAGGAAGATAATACTAAGCTTATCAAAGCGATAGGAGAGTGCCTTGTTTGAGAAATTAACTCCTGCGGAAATCGAAAAAAGAAGCTTTGAGATAATCACAAGCGAACTTGAAGAGAGGGGTATCGTCCTTCCCGGAGAGAATGAACTTGTGATCAAAAGGTGCATCCATACATCTGCCGATTTTGATTATGCCGAGACTCTTTCCATATCAGACGGTGCCGTGGAAAGGATGAAGGAACTGATCCGCAGCGGTGCGTATATAGTGACCGATACCAATATGGCTCTTGCCGGAATTAACAAAAAGAAGCTTGAATCATTCGGAGGCCGGGCACTTTGCTACATGGCGGATGAAGAAGTTGCTCTTGAGGCGGGAGAAAGAGGGATCACAAGGGCTGCGGTTTCAATGGAAAAAGCGGCGAAACTTGACAAAGATGTCATATTTGCCATAGGAAATGCTCCCACCGCTCTTATCAGACTGCACGAGATGATGGAGGAAGGAATATACACTCCGAAGTTTGTGATAGGTGTTCCTGTGGGATTTGTGAATGTTGTTGCATCCAAGGAATTGTTCCTTGATTCAGATGTTCCCTACATCATTAACAGGGGCAGAAAAGGCGGAAGCAATATTTCTGCCGCTATATGTAACGCTGTTTTGTACGATATGTAAAGGTCATAGTCTCCATGAGAAAAGGCTTTACAACCGGAAGCTGCGCCGCTGCGGCATCGAAAGCTGCGGCATGGATGCTTTTATCCGGCATTGAGAAAAACAAAATAGAGATCACAACACCTGCGGGTACCCTTTACAGTCCTGATATCGAAGATATCACCAGGGGAGATTCTTATGTGAAATGTGCGGTGAGAAAGGACTCCGGAGATGATCCGGATATCACTAACGGATCACTTGTTTATGCAAAGGTTTCATACTCTGACGCCGGAACAGGCTCAGGTGAGAAGGTGATCATAGACGGCGGTGAAGGAGTAGGTAAGGTAACACGCCCCGGGCTTGACCAGCCTGTGGGAAATGCTGCCATCAATTCGGTTCCCAGAATGATGATCAGGGATGAAGTGATGCAGGTAATGGATCTGTTTGATCACGAGGGAGCAGTTAAGGTTGAGATCTCCGTTCCCGGCGGTGAGGAGATGGCACTTAAGACATTTAATCCCAGACTCGGCATCGAGGGCGGAATATCGATCATCGGGACAACAGGCATCGTGGAACCTATGAGTACCAAGGCACTTCTTGATACCATAAGAGTCGAATTAAATCAGATAAAAGAAATGGGAGCGACTGTTGCGGTTGTTTCTCCGGGAAATTACGGTCTTGATTATATGAAGGATACTTATACTTTTGATCTTGACCGTGCGGTAAAATGTTCCAACTATATCGGAGACACCATCGATATGGCAGTGGAACTGGGTTTTGAGAAGATGCTTCTTTGCGGACATATCGGTAAGCTTATCAAAGTATCCGGCGGTATCATGAACACCCATTCCAAAGAGGGTGATTGCAGGATGGAACTGATGGCTGCGGCTGCGGTAAGGTGCGGTGCCGGAACAGATGCTCTTAAGAATATATTGGACTGCGTGGCAACGGAAGAAGCAATAGAGATCCTTGTTAATGAAAACATCAAGGATGAATGCTTTGAATACATCACCGATAAGATTTCTTTTTATCTGAATAAAAGAAGTAACGATAAGATGAAAGTCGAATGTCTGGTTTATGCGAATGCATACGGGCTTCTCGGAAAAACAGATAATGCCGAGGCATTTTTAGAGGAAGCTAAGAAAGAGATTATCAAATGATCAATTTTGTCGGAGCAGGCCCCGGAGCAACGGATCTTATTACCGTTCGCGGGATGGAACTTATCAGAAAAGCAGATGTGATAATCTACGCCGGGAGTCTTGTAAATCCCGCGCTTCTTGAGTATGCAAAGGAAGGCTGCGAGATACATGACAGCTCTAGGATGACTCTCGAAGAAGTTCTTGATGTTATGATCCCTGCATCAAAGTCCGGAAGGGAAGTTGTAAGACTTCATACCGGCGATGCGAGCATATACGGAGCCATCAGGGAGCAGATGGATGAGCTGGATAAAAGAAAAATCTCCTATGCCACATGCCCCGGTGTGAGTGCGGCATTCGGAGCGGCATCATCTCTTAATCTCGAATACACCCTTCCGGGGATCTCGCAGACTCTTATCATTACCAGGATGGAAGGCAAAACCGCAGTTCCCGAAAAAGAAAAAATAGAAAGCCTGGCATCCCACGGATCTTCAATGGCAATCTATTTGAGTGCCGGAATGCTGGAAGAGCTGAGCCGAAGACTTATAGCGGGAGGGTATTCCGAAGATACTCCCGCGGCGATCGTTTATAAAGCTACATGGCCGGAAGAAAAAAGAATTGTCTGTACGTTAAAGACTCTTGCTTCCGAAGCGGCTAAAGAAAACATAACAAAGACTGCCATTGTACTTGTGGGTGATGTTATCGCAAATGCGGATTACGAAAGATCCAGATTATATGATCCTACATTTACCACAGAGTTCAGACAGGCAAAGAGCACGGATCAATCCTTACGATAACCGATATGAAGAAATTAGCGGTCTGCTTTTCAAAAAGCGGAGCAAATATCATAGAGAATATAAACAAAGCATGTGCGGATAAAGATATAACGCCTTTGATCCCCTATGCCATAACATCTTCAGAGGAGATTCCGGGTGGATTTATTCATGCCGATTCGGATATCTATAAATGGACTTCGGATAATTTCACGGAAGGTAATGCACTTATTTTCGTAGGAGCTACAGGCATTGCCGTAAGAGCTCTGTCCGGACTTCCCAAGGATAAGCTTTCCGATTGCCCTGTTGTGGTTATCGATGATGCGGGAAGATTTGTTATTCCAATCCTGTCCGGACACGCGGGAAGTGCCAACAAACTGGCTGAGATCCTCGCTTCCCTTTTGGATGCAATTCCCGTGATCACAACATCAAGTGATGTTAACGATTCGTTTTCCGCAGATACCTTTGCTGTGGAGAACAGACTGACCATCATGGAGAAAAAGGGCATTAAAAAAGTCTCATCAAGAGCCCTTGAAAATAAAAAGGTCACTTTGTCCATCAAGGATTATCCTCCCAAGTTTCCCGTTGATGTGATAGTCGCGGATGAAACGGATTCGGAGCATCTTCTTTTACTAAAGCCCAAGATGTACACCGTGGGCTTGGGGATGAAGAAGGACAAGGATCCCGGAGAAGTTGAAGAATTCTTTCTTGATACATTAAAACAGAACAATCTGGATGTAAGCGATGTATATGCGCTCTGTACCATCGATATCAAGGAAGATGAACCTGCGTTAAATAATCTTAGGGATAAATACAGAATTCCCGTTCTTTCTTTTGATGCGGAAGTTCTTAAGAAGGCACCGGGTGAATTTACCGCATCGGAATTTGTCTTAAGTACCACCGGTGTTGACAATGTCTGTGAAAGGGCTGCGGTGCTGGGAGCGGGGTGCGGAGAACTTGTCCTGAGAAAGACCGCAAAAAGCGGTATGACTGTAGCAATTGCAAAAAGGTCCGGATTTAAATGCATTTAACGGAGCAAGGATATGAGCGAAGGTAAGATATATGTTGTGGGGATAGGCCCCGGAAATGCCGATGACATGACTGTCAGAGCAAGGCGCGTTCTTGAAAACTGCGATATCATAGCAGGATATAAGACATATACGGATCTTGTCAGAGATCTGTTTCCGGATAAAGAATTTTATGAAAACGGAATGCGCGGTGAAAAAGAGCGCTGCGAAAAATGTGTAGAGTTTGCTCTGCTGGGGAAAACAGTTGCTCTTATCTGCAGCGGGGATTCAGGTGTGTACGGAATGGCATCCCCCCTTCTTGAGATAGCTGCTTTAAAATGTTTTGACAATGTGGAGATTGTTCCCGGAGTTACTGCGGCACTCAGCGGAAGTGCGGTTTTGGGGGCACCTCTTTCTCATGATTTTTGTATCATCAGTTTAAGTGATCTTCTTACGCCTTGGGAAGTAATCGAGATGAGACTGATCAAAGCTGCAGAGGGAGATTTCTGCATGGCGATATATAACCCCTCGAGTAAAAAAAGATCCGATTACTTAAAGAGAGCATGTGAGATACTCGCTACTGTTTTACCCGGAGATACTTCCTGCGGATATGTTAGAAATATCGGAAGAGACGGAATGGAGAAAAAAGTCTGCACTCTGTCGAGCCTTGCTGATGAGAATGTGGATATGTTCGTTACCGTCTTTATCGGAAATTCCAAAACGAAGATCACAAACGGAATGATGGTCACTCCCAGAGGATATGATATATGATCGGATGCATTGTTTTTTCCGGGACAACGGAAGGAAGAACATTATCGGATGCTTTATCCGCACATAAGATAAAGCATATTGTCTGCGTTGCAGGAACATACGGTGAGGAAATGATGGAAGAAGACCCCTGCCGAGAAGTTCATGTCGGAAGAATGGATGCGGATGCCATGAAGGAGTTTTTCCAAAGCTCCGGTGCGGGCAGGGATACTCTTATCGTGGATGCAACACATCCTTATGCGGCGGAAGTGACCAAAAACATCAAAGAGGCATGCAATGCGACAGGACTTAAATATGTAAGAGTTATTAGAAGCGGGGACGAATCCGCAGCGGAAGGCTATCCTAAGTATGCTTCAGCAGAAGACTGCGCAAAAGCTCTGTGCAAAACCGATTCCAATATTTTGCTTACAACCGGAAGTAAGGAACTTTCCGTATATTGCGCAAATGTTTCGAAAGATGTTCTGGCAAGAACCTATGTCCGAGTCCTTCCTTCGATCGAAAGTCTTGAGCTTTGCGAAAAGGCAGGGATTGAAAAGACTCATATCATTGCAATGCACGGGCCTTTTTCGAAGGATATGAATGCCGCTCTTATCAGACAGTATTCCATTAAACATCTTGTAACCAAGGAAAGCGGCGGTGCGGGAGGTTTTGAAGAAAAGATTCTTGCTGCCCGTGAAGAAGGTATAACCGCGCATATCATAGAAAGACCTTCGGCGGAAGAAGGTATCAGTCTTGAAGCCGCTCTTTCCATGCTGCTTATTGAAGCGGATCCTGTCATGAACATCACCATTGTAGGTCTTGGGATGGGCGGAGATGGCGGTCTTACAATAGAAACACAGATGGCAATAAAAGACAGTGATGTCGTATTTGGCGCGGAAAGACTTATTGCCGGTATTGATAAGAAAAAATACCCTCTGTATCTGGCCAAAGATATCATCCCTGTTCTTGAATCGGAAAAACCCATGCGTCCCGTGATACTTTATTCCGGAGATGTTTCTTTCTTCAGCGGGACCCGTAAGATGATTGCTGCACTTAAAGAGTGGAGAAAGGATGTTAACATCAGGGTTCTTCCCGGTATATCCTCAATATCTTATCTGGCTTCAAAACTTGAAACATCATACGATGATGCGATTCTTTTCAGTTTGCACGGTCATGACGGCGCAGAAGATATGGCTAAGCTGTCGGATCTGATCAAATATAATGCCAAAGTCTTTACTCTTTTATCGGGTGGAAAAGATATTCGTAAGATTGCGGATGCAATGATTGCATCAGGCATAGACGGCAGCATAACTGCCGGCAATAATCTGTCCTATGACAACGAATCGGTTATTACCATGTCGCCTGCTGATGCGCTTTCTTATGACAAAGAAGGTGTCACGACCGCATTTATATACAATAACGCTCCTGCAAGGAAGCCTTTGATAAATGTAATTAAAGACAGCGACATGATCAGGGGTGATATTCCCATGACCAAAGAGTGCATCCGCCATGAAAGCATCATAAGGCTGGGGCTTTGTGAAGGAGATGTGATGTATGACATCGGAGGCGGAACCGGTTCCGTATCCATAGAAGCTGCATCACTTTCAAGAAATCTCAAAGTGTATTCTTTTGAAAGGAAACCGGAAGCGGTAAGCCTTATCAAAGAAAACATCGCAAAAGCAGGGCTTTACAATGTTGAAGTTATTGAAGGGGATGCTCCGGACACTTTCGAAGGATTGCCTACACCCGACAGAGTGTTTATCGGTGGAAGCGACGGTAGGCTTTCAAGGATAATAAAGTATCTTTCAGACCGTAAGAAAGGCATCAGATACGTTATCAATGCGGTAAGCCTGGAGACTTTTGAAGAAGTCAAGAAGCTTATGAAGGAATATGAAGCGGCAGATGACGAGATAGTTCAGATTTCCGTCACAGGTGTCAGAAAAGCCGGCGGACATCATTTGATGAGTGCACAAAATCCTGTTTGGATATTTTCTTTTACCATATGAGCGTTAAGAAAAATATAAAAGTAAACAGACTTATGTTCGCAGGTATGACAAGTGGAAGCGGGAAGACGACTCTTACCTGTGCTTTCTTAAGATGCCTTCTGAAAAAGGAATATGATCTTAAGTCGTATAAATGCGGTCCCGATTACATTGATCCCATGTTCCATAAAAAAGCTTTCGGAATAGACTCACGGAATCTCGATGTCTTTTTCATGGGAGAAGATCTTGTAAAAAGAAATGTGGCAAAAGCGGAAAATGAATATGCAGTGATGGAAGGCGCCATGGGAATATACGATGGTAACGATCCTTCATCATCCGCGGGTTCCTGCTATGAGATCGCTGCGATCACGGAAACCCCCATAGTTCTTGTGGTCAATGCGGGCAAGGTGGGAAGGACCGTTATTTCAATGATCAAAGGAGTTGTGGGAGATGATGCCGGAAGACTTATTAAAGGGATCATCTTAAACAACATAAGCGGAAAGTTTTATGAAATGCTTTTCCCCGAACTTGAAGAGGCTTTATCCGAATCGAGACCTGATATTAAATTGCTCGGATTTTTCCCGAAGACTAAAGGAATCGATTTTGAGAGCAGACACCTGGGACTTAAGCTTCCCGGTGAATCTGATGATACGGGTGAAAAGATAGAAACCGCATCAAAAGTTTTTGAAGAAAATATCGATGTGGCCGAGATGCTTTCGATAATGGAAAGTGCACAGGAGATGGAGATATCCGAAAAGTCCGGAACCGATCTGAAGAATACGGGAGAAGGACTTACTCTTGCAGTTGCGCTTGATGATGCGTTTTGTTTTTACTACCCTGATAATATCGAGATGTTTGAAGAAAGAGGCGTGAAGATTAAATATTTCTCGCCGCTTAATGACAGCAGGGTTCCCGAAGATGCGGACGGACTGCTTCTGGGCGGAGGTTATCCGGAACTGTATCTTGATAAGCTTTCATCCAATAAAGAAATGCTTGCATCTGTAAGGGACTTGATCGATAAGAAGGTTCCTTCACTTGCCGAGTGCGGCGGATTTATGTATCTCGGGAAAAGCATAGAGGATGATAAGGGATCTGTTTATGAAATGGCCGGAGCATACGAAGGCGAGTGCAGATTTACGGGACGCCTTGTAAGATTCGGATACATGCATATAACGGATGCTGATAAGAGCGATTTGCTTTACGGAAGTGTAAACGGCCTTAAGGGTCATGAATTCCATTATTATGATTCGAGCATGAACGGAGAAAGCTGCACCGCAAAGAAACCTTTCAGGGATACGCAGTGGAAGTGCATCGTAAACCGTAACAACGGGATTTGGGGATTTCCGCATTTTTATTATGCTTCGAACCCTGCGTTTGTGGACGGATTTATCGGCAGGATGAAAGAGGTTCGTGATGGAAAATTCAAGTAAGTTTTTTGCGAATAAAGAATGTCAGTATTATCCCTGTCACAAGATCGATGGTGACATGAATTGCCTTTTTTGTTTTTGCCCGCTTTATAACCTTGCCTGTCCGGGAAATTATACTATAATCGATAAAGGGGACAGAAAGATCAAAAGCTGCAAAAACTGCAACTTCCCTCATATACCCGGCAATTACGATAAAGTGATGGAATACCTGAAAAAGAAGTGATGGTGGGATGGAGTCAGAAAGAACCGTCCCCATTGACTCGTCACCTGAGAGATAACATGAAATTTTCGATAATCGTCGTATCCCTCAATGCGGGAGAAAAACTAACAGAGACCGTAAGCAACATCCGTGCGCAGAAGGATGTGGATCTTGAGATCGTTCTGAAGGACGGTCTTTCAAGTGACGGTTCCGTAGAAAAGATCAAAGCGTTAAATGACACGCGTATCAGAATTTTCGAGCAGAAGGACACCGGCATATATGACGGAATGAATCAGGGTATTTCACACGCAGATGGTGATTACTACATCTTCATGAACTGCGGCGATTTCTTTTACGATGACAATGTTCTTGCACGTTTTGAGAAAGCGGCCGAAGAGTATATATCCGCAAACGGAGAGCCGACAGAGAATACTCCGCTGATCCTTTACGGAAGCCGTTTCGCATCTTCAACCGGAAACGTGGAATATATCTCACCTAAGATCACACCACTTGTCTGCTACAGGAATATACCCTGTCATCAGGCAATCCTTTATTCCAAAGAATGTTTTGCAAAGCGTCTCTTCAGGCCCGAGTACAAAGTTCGCGCAGATTATGAACATTTCCTCTGGAGCGTTTTGAAAAATAATACGAATACCGTTTACGTCGACGAGCCTGTCTGCCGTTATGAAGGGGGCGGTTATTCCGATAACCCCAAGCAGGCAAAGCGTTCCGCACAGGAGCATAAAGAGATAACATCCATGTATTTATCCGCATGGCAGCTTTTCTATTGCAGGATGTATATGATCCTGACACTTCAGCCTCTTCGCCATGCCATCTCCACAGGTCCTCTTTCCGGACTTTACAATTCCCTCGTAAAAAAAATCTACCGCAGGGGTTAACTTTTTTGTTTTCTTTTCCGATATACATCGTGTAAGGAAACTTATGACTGTTTCGCACGGAAGCTGATAATGCAGATCCGTGCGTATTTTTATATATTGACGCATAGTCAACATAGATAAAAAGCACTGTTAATTTACCCCAAAATCGGGTATAATAAATCGGATTATATATATTTTAGCAAGTATCCGAAAGGGGTTTTAGTAATGGCAGCATTAGACATCGGAATCGATTTGGGAACCGCATCGGTTCTCGTATACATAAAAGGTAAGGGCGTTGTATTAAAGGAGCCCTCAGTTGTAGCAATCGATAAGAACACAAAGAAAGTAAAAGCAATCGGCGAAGACGCAAGACTCATGCTCGGTAGAACACCTGCCAACATCGTCGCTGTACGTCCTCTCAAGCAGGGCGTTATCTCCGACTATCAGGTAACCGAGAAGATGATGAAGTACTTCGTTCAGAAGGCAGTCGGACACAAGCTTCTCAGAAAGCCCAGGATCGCAGTTTGCGTACCTTCGGGCGTAACCGAAGTTGAGAAGAAAGCGGTTGAAGATGCAGCTTACCAGGTAGGCGCAAGAGAGACTCTTATCATAGAAGAGCCCATCGCGGCTGCTATCGGTGCGGGAATCGACATCTCCAAACCCTGCGGAAACATGATCGTTGATATCGGCGGCGGTACTACCGACATCGCTGTCATTTCCCTCGGAAGTGCGGTTGAGAGTGCATCACTCAAGGTCGCAGGAGACGACTTCAACGACGCCATCGTTAAGTACATGAGAAAAAATCACAGCCTCAGCATCGGTGAAAGAACCGCAGAGGATGTAAAGATCAAGATCGGAACCTGCTTCAGAAGACCTGAAGTGGATAAGATGGAGGTTAAGGGACGTCACATCGTTAAGGGACTTCCCACATCCATCGAGGTAACCAGTGAGGAGATGGAAGAAGCACTCGAGGACTCCACCAACAGCATCGTAGAGGCTATTCACTCCGTACTTGAGAGAACTCCTCCCGAACTTTCCGCAGATATTGCAGACCGCGGAATAGTTCTTACCGGCGGCGGTTCACTTCTCAGAGGACTTGAAGATCTTATTACCGACAGAACCGGAATCACCTGCATGACCGCAGAAGATCCCATGACCGCGGTTGCCATCGGAACCGGTAAGTATGTTGAATTTATTTCTACATTCAGAAGTTCAATAGAGTAATCTGACAGTGTAGGTCACTTGTCGGGAATCCTGACAGAGAGGGACGCCCTTACTGTCAGAAGGAGAAGAATCTATGGTTAAAGGACTGTACACAGCGTATACGGGAATGATCAACGAGCAGAATCGTATGGACGTTCTCAGTAATAATATGGCTAATGTCACCACTGTCGGATATAAGAAGGAAGGTGCAACCAGCCAGTCCTTTGACAAGGTACTTGATCTTAAGATCAAAGACTCAACCGTAGGTTATAACCTTGCTACAAGAGAAGGTTACACAAGCCGCGGAGTTAAGATCGGAGAAAACTATACCGACTGGTCTCAGGGTTCTTTTAGGATCACAGGCAACACTTATGATCTTGCACTCGGCGGAAACGGATTTTTCGCAATAGAATTTACCAACAAGGCAGGAGAGACCAGTACCAAATATTCCAGAGCCGGTGAATTCCAGCTCGACAACTCCGGCAACATCGTAACTCATGAAGGCGATTATCTTCTCGATGTAAACGGAAGACATATCACCGTAGATCCGCTAAAAGAAACCACCATCGACAGAGCCGGTAATGTTATTCAGGACGGCAGGACCATCGCACAGATACAGGTGGCTGATTTTAAAAACTATGACTATCTGAAAAAATACGGAGAGACATATTGGGAGCCTATCCAGGGCGCCGAGATGCAGACCGCTGAGGGTCAGATATACAGCGGATATCTTGAGGCATCAAATGTATCTACCGTAACGGAAATGGTAAATCTCATAACCATCTCAAGACAGTATGAGAGTAACCAGAAGATCATTCAGACGATAGACTCGACACTTGAAACCGCAGTAACCAGGATCGGTAAAGTATAAAGCTTAGAAGGAGGAAAACATGGTCAGAAGTTTATGGACAGGCGCAACCGGAATGCTTGCACAGCAGACCAGCCTTGACAATATCGCCAACAACCTTGCAAACGTCAATACCACAGGATTCAAATCCCAGAGCATTGAGTTCAAGAACCTTCTTTATCAGACTATACAGACCAAGACCACATCGGCAAACGGTGACACCAAGCCCGGAAGTGCGCAGGTAGGTCTCGGAACAAGAGTATCTTCTCTTAACACAAGCTTTACTCAGGGTGCTTTTTTTGCATCCGAAAGCGACACCGCATTTGCTATTTCGGGTAACGGCTTCTACGGCATCAAAGGCGCCGACGGAAATACTTACTACACCAGAAACGGTAACTTCGGATGGACCCTTGCATCAAACGGAGGCAACATGCTTGCGACATCGGACGGAAATCCCGTACTCGATACCAAGGGTAATCCCATCGTACTTGATTCAAAATACACCACCAGTCTCATCACCGTAACCAAAGAAGGAGAGATCTGCTATCCCGATGACAAGAACAACCCTAAGTCACTGGGTATTACCATCGGACTCTGGCAGTTCAACAATCCCAACGGACTTTCCCGCGAGGGCGATACTCTTTTCAAAGAAACATCCGCCAGCGGAAGAGCGATCAATGAATCGGGCAACAATAATCTCAGAAAGAGTACCATCAACCAGGGTTATCTCGAAGGCTCCAATGTACAGGTTGCCGATGAGATGGTCAATATGATCACAACCCAGAGAGCATATGAACTTAACTCCAAAGTAATCACCACATCTGACACAATGCTAGAAGAGGCTAACAACCTGAGGAGATAATAAATGGATATTTCAGGTATTTCTTCGCTTACAGATTACTATACTTCTGTTACCGGTCAGGCTCAGGCTACGGAGCTTGCAAATACCCTTTCGAACAAAGCGGAAAATGCAAGCAGCGATGACGAACTTCTTTCCGTTTGCAAGCAATTTGAAAGCTATCTTCTGGAGCAGGTTTTCAAGCACTTGGATAAGACGGTCATCAGAAACGGCGACGAATCCAAGGATGCATCCACGGAGAATCTTGTAGATTTCTTCAAGGGTGAGACCATTCAGGAACTTGCAAAGCAGTCCACCGAAAAAGAAGGTCTGGGACTGGCACAGCAGCTTTACGAGCAGCTTCGCCGCAACTACGGTCTTGATCCCAATTCCATTCCCGCAGATCAGGTAGCCTACATCAAACCTAAAAACAACTAAACAATTTCCATATTTGTGGTACCCCCGACGAGCCCAGCGCCGCCGGGGGTATTACAATTTCACGGCGTGGCTGTAAAAACCTCAGAAACTAAGGAAATTACAGTCCGCCAAGGGTAAAGGACTAGCTTCTGAGGAGAAATTGGCTGTAAAAACCTCAGAAACTAAGGAAATTACAGCCCGCCAAGGGCAAAAGACTAGCTTCTGAGGGGAAATCGGCTGTAAAAACCTCAGAAACTAAGGAAATTACAGCCAGCCAAGGGTAAAGGACTAGCTTCTGAGGGGAAATTGGCTGTAAAATCCTCAGAAACTAAGAAAAATACAGCCAGCCAAGGGTAAAAGACCAGCTTCTGAGGGGAGATTGGCTGTAAAAACCTCAGAAATTAAGAAAAATACAGCCAGTCAAGGACAAAAGACTAGATTCTGAGGATAAATGGACTGTAAAATCCCAAGAAAACGCTGAATTTACAGCCCGCCAAGGGCAAAAGACTAGCTTCTGAGGATAAATGGACTGTAAAATCCCAAGAAAATGCTGAATTTACAGCCCGCCCGGGTCAAAAGGCCGGTTTCTGAGGAGGCTTACTCTTCGCCGGCTTTGCTTAATATAACCTTAATTTGTCTTATTGCCCGCTTAGTGTTATCCTAGACGGGTAGTGAACCTGTCTGACTTCGCGCCTTCGCGCAAGCTGGTCCGGACCCTCTGCCCGGCACCGAATATTCGTTTTAGGGAGAATTGATTTGGATTTTTCGCAGGAAGAAAATGTGCTGAAAGGCTATGTTAATAAAGTCTTTTTTGAGAAACATGAGACCGGCTATAAGGCCCTCTCTCTTATTTGCGATGGTGCAGATGAGACCGTCGTCGGTAAGATGCCCGATGTATCAAAGGGCGATACTATAGAGGTTACCGGTGAATATGTGGATCATCCCAGATTCGGCATCCAGTTTAAAGCAGACTCCTACAGGATCATCCCTCCCGCCGATTCTCAGGCGATGGAAAGATATCTCGCTTCCGGTGCCGTTACGGGCGTCGGTGAGAAGCTGGCTTCCAAGATCGTCAGCAAATTCGGTGACGACACCTTCAGGATCATCGAAGAGGAGCCTGAGCGCCTTGCGGAGATCAAGGGTATCAGTAAGAGGAAAGCCATGGAAATTGCCGTCGCAATGGAGGAAAAAAGAGACCTCCGCGATGCCATGGTTCAAATGGCAGGCCTCGGAATCTCTCAGTCCATGGCTGTCAAAATATATGACAATTACGGTCCCGATTACATAAATGTCATCAAGACCAATCCGTATAAACTTGCGGAGGACGTAAGAGGAATCGGATTTAAAACCGCAGATGATATCGCATATAAACTGGGAATGGATCCGGGAAGCGCGGACAGATGCATGGCGGGTATAACCTATGCTCTCACCGAAAGCGCAGCTGAGGGACATTGCTATCTTCCCACGGATGTCCTGATCGATTACACCACAAAGCTCCTCGGTCCCGAGCACGGAAGCGTGGAGGGCGCACTCAGGGAACTGATCCATGCAGGTAAGTTAAAACAGGACAAGGACAATATCTATCTTCCTGCTTTTTATTTTGCGGAGCTTTCATGTGCAAGAATGCTGGCGGAGAAGAACATCCCGATGATGAAGGATCTCCCCGGACTTGATGAGAAGATCGAAAGAGACATCATTAAGATCGCAGAGGGTAATGATATGCAGACAGACCCTCTCCAGATAAATGCCGTAAAAGAATGTATTAAGAACGGACTCTTTATACTGACCGGAGGCCCCGGAACCGGTAAGACGACGACCATCAACATGATCATCGGTTACTTCATGAACCAGGGTCTGGATATTCTGCTGGCAGCGCCCACCGGAAGAGCTGCTAAGAGAATGACGGAGGCGACGGGATACGAAGCCACCACAATCCACAGACTCTTGGGGGTTACCTCAATGGCAGATGAATCCGGTCAGTCCGTCATCTTTCAAAAGAACGCCCAGGAGCCTTTGGAAGCGGATGTTATAATAATTGACGAAATGTCAATGGTTGACATTATGCTGTTCAAGGCACTTTTATCTGCGGTGCCCATATCCTCAAGACTGATACTGGTAGGGGATGCTTCGCAGCTTCCCAGTGTGGGACCCGGATGCGTTTTGAATGATATCTGTTCCTGCCCGGCATTTCCCATGGTCAAGCTGGAAAAGATATTCCGTCAGGACGAGACTAGCAGCATAGTAATTAATGCCCACAAGATAGATAAAGGCGAACACATAGAATTGTCCTCTTCCATAAAGGATTTTATTTTCCTTGAAAGAGACGATTCGAGCGTGATCAAGCAGACCATCGGGTGGATGATCTCAGATAAACTTCCCGGATATATTCATTGCTCTGCGTTTGATATCCAGGTACTGACTCCCATGAAAAAGGGCGCGCTTGGCGCCTACGAACTTAACAGATTTCTGCAGCAGATCTTAAATCCTCCTTCTCAGACCAAGGCTGAGTATATTTACGGAGACACCCTCTACCGCGAGGGAGACAAGGTCATGCAGACCAAGAACGATTACAAACTTGAATGGACTACGGATGAGAGGCTGGAATCGCTTCAGAGAGCGGGAACCGGAGTCTTTAACGGAGACCTTGGAAGGATAAGAAGGATCGACGAAGCGGCCCGTAACATGACGGTGCTTTTCGACGACGGAAGAATTGCAAAGTATTCTTTTTCGGATCTGGATGAACTGGATCTTTCGTATGCCATGACGATCCACAAGTCCCAGGGAAGCGAGTATCCCGCGGTCATTATCCCTGTACTTGATCCTCCGCTGCCGCTTGTTTACAGAAATCTGCTTTATACGGGAATTACCAGGGCCAAATCGTGCGTTGTGCTCCTCGGAAGTTCCCAGACCATTCACCGAATGACAGATACGAGAGGTTCGAATGACAGATACACTTCTTTTGCGGAAAGGCTTCTTGAAGCGTGCGGGCGCTAGAACAATAGACCTGATCTACCCGGTAAGGTGCCCGGTTTGTGATGATGCCGCACCGGGTGGTGAGAAAATATGCCTTAATTGCATGAAGATGCTCAAAGCTCTTAAGTATCCATGGTGTGAAAAATGCGGGAAAAAGCTTGATTCTGATACCGGAGTATGCGGCGACTGCAGAAAAACAAAACATAATTTTGAAAGATGTAGGAGCGTCTTCGAATATCCGTGCGTAAAAGATGCGATTTACAGGTTCAAATATCTGGGAAGACGGGAATATGCGTACTTTTTTGCGGAGAGCTCAGTTAAGATCCTGAGGGATTATCTGGCTATGGCCTGCCCAGATATCATAACGGCCGTGCCTCTTTCCGACGAAAAGATGTTTAAAAGGGGCTATAATCAGGCGGGAGACTATGCTTTGGAGCTTTCGAAACTCTTAAATATACCCTTTTGCCCGGAAGCTGTAAAAAGGGTCAAAAATACCGCTCCCATGAAGCTTTTGAGCCCCGCGGAGCGCCAAAAAAATCTCAAAAACGCTTTTAAGAGCGGGCAAAGTGTAGTAAAATTAAAACGTATATTATTAATAGATGATATATATACTACGGGTGCAACCATGGACGAGTGTGCCGGTGTTTTACTCGAAGCGGGAGCGGAGAGCATATACTGCATGACACTTGCATCCGGAGCCGGAATATAGAATTTCATACGGAGGTGGATCTTTAATGAATGTTCGAAATTGTAAGAACTGCGGCAAGCTCTTCAATTATATCGCAGGACCGCCTATCTGCCCTCTTTGCAGGGAGCAGACCGAAGCTAAATTCCAGGAAGTAAAAGAATACATCAGAGAGCACAAAGGTGTGGGAATAACCGAAGTATCCGAAGCTTGCGGTGTGGACCCCGGACAGATACGCCAGTGGCTCAGGGACGACAGGCTCGAAGTTACTGAAGATTCCGCTCTTATGCTTAATTGTGAATCTTGCGGAGCTCCCATCAGATCCGGAAGATATTGTGACAGATGCAGGGCCAACGTGACAAACGGCCTTAACAGTATTATAAACGCGCATAAAGCTGCCATGCAGCCTAACAAAAGCGATTCCAAAGAGAATCCTAAGATGCGTTTCCTTGACAAATGATCTTGTAATTTACACATATGGTCACCTGTCATATCAGTCCGAAACGGACACTGAATAAGGCAGGTGACTAATTGTGTGTTTGGGAATGTGGTTAGAAAATGCTTAATGAAGACAGAGTCATATTGATGACAAGAATGGCCGCCTATGAGGCAGGCGAAGGAAAAAAGCATATGAATGTCGTCAGATTTTTCAAGGGCGACTATATCGCAGTGGGCATCCTTAAGGGGGTTATCTGCGGCACTTTGTCATATGCGCTTATTTTCGGACTGTATGTCTATTACAATTTCGAGACTTTTCTCGCAAGCATGTACGACATAGATATACTTGAATTTGCACGCGACATATTGATCAGATACCTTTGGTTTTTGGGTATTTACGTTATTATCACATATGTGGTCTGCACCATCAGATACAACATCTCACGCAGGAGTCTTAAGAAGTATTTCAGGAATCTTAAAGTACTCAAGCGTATGTATGATAAACAGTAAGACAGTAAGGAAATGTTATGACTAAGCTTTTAGAGATCAGAGATAATATCAAGTTGTTTTTTGCCAAGTATGATGTTTTTGCGATTCCGGTTGTAAAGTTTTTGCTTGCATTCATCATGATGCTCATGATAAACGGAAAACTGGGATACATGAGCAAGATCGACAACATCGGCATCGTACTTATCGTAAGCCTTGCGGCTTCATTTCTCCCTTCGGGAGCGATACTGCTGTTCGGAGCACTTTTTTCGATGGCTCATGTTTTCGCACTCTCACCTGAGGTTGCGGTCATCGTAGCGGTGATCTATCTGTTGGTTTATCTCATTTATCTGAGATTTACTCCTTCGGAATCACTCTGCATAGTTATCACACCCATGCTCTTTGTGCTCAAGATTCCCTATGTGGTTCCCGTTGTAATGGGACTCATCGGAGGACCCGCTTCGGCACTTTCCGTTGTATGCGGTGTCATTGTTTATTTTGCACTTAACGTTGTAACAACGAATGCGGCAAATGTTTCCGGAAATATATCCGACCTGATGGGCGAGATAAGACTTATCATCGATTCACTTCTCGGAAACAAGCAGATGCTGGTTCTTATCTTTGCATTTGCGATCACCACCATCGTTGTTTATGTGATCAGAAGACTTTCCATCGAGCACTGCTGGACCATCGCAATGCTTTCCGGCGCGGCTATCTGCCTTATCACCGTTTTGGTCGGCGGTGTCGTAAAGGATGCGGGATTCAACATCTTCGGTGTTTTCATCGGATGTATACTTGCGGTCGGTGCCGGTAAAGTCATAGAGTTCTTTAGATTCTGTGTCGATTACACACGTACGGAACGTGTACAGTTTGAAGACGATGAATATTATTACTACGTAAAGGCCGTTCCCAAGATGAACGTTGCCGCTCCCGACAGAAAGGTCAAGAATATCAACCGTGCACACAAGGCACGTACGGTGTTAAACCGAGAACCTGCCGTGAGCGATATGACAGAAGAATTTGATACCGATTATCTTACCGCTCCCATTCCCGGAGAGGAGAAAGACTAAGATAGAAACAGTTTAAAGAAGGCTGACGGATGACATTTTTAAATGACACAATGGAATATCTGAACAGCTTCGTCACTTACATGGGTACCATTGAGTGGCAGGATTACACTGAGATAGTGATCATTGCCGTTCTTTTGTACTACATGATCAAGTGGATCCACCAGAGCAGAGCGTGGTCCCTCTTAAAGGGCCTTCTTGTGATCGTTATCTTTATCGGACTTGCCAAGATCTTTCACATGGATACGATCCTCTGGCTTGCCAGCAACATCCTTCAGTTCGCGGTGATCGCATTGATCGTTGTTCTTCAGCCCGAGCTCAGAAAAGCTCTTGAGTCCCTGGGTAAGACAAATGTCATCGGAGGAATGTTTGATTTCGGACAGAAGCCCGCGGAGGAGATCCTTTCAAGACAGAGTATTAATGAGATTGTCAGAGCGTGCTCGCAGATGGGAAGAGTAAGAACCGGCGCACTTATTGTTATCGAGAACAAAGAATCCGTATCAAGGATCGACGAGACCGGTATCAAAGTGGATGCCGACATCACAAGCCAGCTTCTCATCAACATCTTTGAAAAGAATACGCCTCTCCACGACGGTGCGGTAACAGTCCGCAACAACCGCATTTCCGCGGCAACCTGTTATCTTCCTCTTACCCAGTCCCAGACGATTTCCAAGGAACTCGGTACGAGACACAGAGCCGGACTCGGAATGAGTGAGGAATACGATGCGGTGATCATCATAGTATCCGAGGAGACCGGAAGGATCTCCGCAGCTCACGAAGGTCAGCTTGAGAGGAACTTAAGTGAGGAAGCACTCAGAAATTATATTATTACCGAACTCGGACTTCTGACTGAGGAAGGTAAAGAAGACACAAGTAAAAAACGGAGGCGCAGAAAATGATGAAAACGTTAAAACGCCTCGGACAACTTATAACAAACAATTTCGGACTGAAGCTATTGTCCCTGGGACTTTCATTTGTGCTTTGGGTCATCGTTGCCCAGATCTCAAACCCCGTCGGAACGGTTTCTTTTTCCAATGTGCAGGTGACTCTGAAGAATACCGAGCTTCTTGACGCACAGGGTAAGGTCTACCAGATACTGGATCAGACCGATGTGGTCAAGGTTACGGTAAGAGCTCCCGAATCCGTTATCAGCACGCTTTCTGCGTCGGACATTTCAGCTGTTGCGGATTTTTCCGAAATAACAGAAGACGGAACGGTTCCCATTACTTACTCCCTAGACAGAGCAGAGAGAATAATCCCGGACCATGAAGAGCTTCGCGTAAACGTTGATGATAAGAAGACCAAGTACATAAATATCCAGTACCAGCTCATCGGAAACGTGGGTGAAGGCTGCGTACAGGGCGGCGTCAGGCTGGAAAGGAACAGACTTGAGATATCCGGTCCCGCATCCGCTGTGGACAGAGTAGCTTATGCACTTGTTACCATCGATCTTGACGGTGCCATCAAGACCATTTCCGCGGATATGGAGATCTTCCTGTTCGATCCCACCGGAACCAGGATCGATAATGAACTGATCGTAAAGCAGACCGATTATGTGACCACCACCGTAACGGTTCTTTCGACCAAGACGGTACCTATTTATGCATCTGTTACGGGTGATCCCGCAAACGGATATATCTACACCGGAGACATCGATGTGGATCCCGAGGTCATCACCATTGCGGGTGACACCAGTGTTTTGAACAATATCTCCAAGATCGAGATAACCGATCCCGTTGATATAGGCGGTGCCAAGAACGATATCGTGGCGACATACGATCTGAGCAGATATCTTCCCGCGGGAGTTGAATTCGAGGATAAGTCTTTTGATCCCGAAGTTACCGTTACCGCTTATGTGGAGAGGATGCTTGAAAAGAATCTGACCATTTCGCCGGGTGCACTTTTGCTCCACGATATTCCCGAAGGCTTTAACGCGGAGGTCGTAGGCGAAGAAGACATAAATGTCAGACTCGTAGGTATGGAGACGGAGCTTAATGCGGTAAGCAGTGAATCTCTCACAGGTATTGTCGAGATAGATTCGTATCTGACCGCAAATAATATTTCAGACATAAATGACGGAGACATTATTCCGATCCCTGTCAAATTCAATCTCAGTGAGCATGTAAAGGCCGACCCTGTATATGTAAGGGTATTGCTTACACTTGTTGAAGAAGATGTCTGAAAATAAGGAGAACGAAAAAATGTCCAGAATGTTTGGAACCGACGGAGTAAGAGGAATCGCCAACGAAGAACTTACTCTCGATCTTGCAATGAAACTCGGCCAGGCAGGTGCTTATGTCCTGACCAAACAGCAGAACCACAAGCCCACCATTATGGTAGGCTGCGATACAAGAATCTCGGGAGATATGCTCTCCGCAGCGCTTATGGCAGGTGCCTGCAGCGTAGGAGCAAACTGTATCTATGTAGGTGTTATCCCTACTCCCGCGGTAGCTTATCTTACACGCAAGTACATGGCTGATGCCGGAGTTGTTATCTCCGCATCACATAACCCTGTGGAATTTAACGGGATCAAATTCTTCGATGCAGACGGATTCAAGCTTCCCGATGCACTGGAGGATGAGATCGAAGACCAGATCAAGAGGAACATGGAGGATGTACAGTTCCCTATCGGATCGGGTATCGGCAAGATCAAAGTCAGAACCGATGCAAGAGAAGAGTATATCAACCACGCAGTAAGAAGCGTACCCGTTAATCTCTCCGGACTTAAGATTGTTGCTGACTGTGCGGAAGGCGCATCTCACTATACCTCCATCGAAGCTCTCAGAAAAGCGGGAGCAAATGTCATCGCTATTCACGATCATCCCGATGGGACCAACATCAATGCAAACTGCGGATCCACTCACATGGAAGAACTCTGTGCGAGAGTCGTATTCGAAAAGGCTGATGTGGGACTTGCATTTGACGGAGATGCGGACAGACTTCTTGCAGTTGATGAGAACGGTAACGTTGTTGACGGCGACCAGATCATGGCTATTGTCGGATGCAGCATGAAGGCAGAGGGAACACTCAAGAACAATACGATAGTCGCTACCGTGATGAGTAATCTCGGTTTTTCCATAAGCTGTGAAAAGAACGGCATCAACCTCGAGAGAACTGCCGTCGGCGACAGATATGTTATGGAGAGGATGAAAGAGATCGGCGCTTCCCTCGGAGGCGAGCAGTCCGGTCACATTATTTTCCTCGATGAAAATACAACCGGCGACGGACTTTTATCCGCTCTTCACCTTCTCAAGGTTATGGTTGATTCCGGCAAGAAACTTTCCGAACTTGCCAAGGTCATGGATGTTCTTCCCCAGGCTCTTGTCGGTGCGAAGGTTGCAAACCATAAGAAAGATAAGTACATGGAGTATCCCGAAATCGCAGATGCGATAAAGAAGCTTGAAGAGAAGTTTGCGGGAGAAGGAAGAGTACTTATCAGACCCTCCGGAACGGAGCCTCTCGTAAGGGTTATGATCGAGGGTAAGGACCAGAACATGATCCGCGAAGAAGCAGAGAAACTGGCGAATCTGATACAGGACAGGATGTTCTAAAATAATTGTTTTTGTAACGCTAATCTGTTATTATCATAGATAAGAAGACCACCTGATCTGCCGAAGGCAGCAGGCGTGTCTAAAAAGACTAGGAAAGGCATTAAGAATGGTATCTCAGAAGGTTTTGATCAAAAATCCTACAGGACTTCATTTGAGACCCGCCGGTATTCTTTGCAAGGAAGCAATGCAGTACAAATCACTGATCACTTTCAGATTCGGTGATGACAACACAGCCAATGCCAAGTCTGTTCTTTCGGTTCTCGGAGCATGCATCAAGTGCGGCGATGAGATAGAGTTCGTCTGTGAGGGCGAGGATGAGGATAAGGCACTCGCAGCTCTTGTTGCTGTAGTAGAGAGCGGATTGGGCGAATAAGTCCGGAAAATAAGATTTTTTCAGCGGAGCCTGGTGCTCCGCTGTTTTTATGTGTCCGGATATGCTATAATATCACGGAGTATGTATATTGATACGTTCGGAGGCAACATGTCGGAACTAACTGTAATAGTACCCTGTAAAAATGAGGAGGAAGCCATTCCTCTTTTCTATAAAGAACTGATAGCTCAGACTTCTTTTCTCGAGAAGAGAGGAACCGAGCTTAAGGTGATATTCATAGACGACGGTTCCGATGACAAAACCGTTGAAGTGGTAAGGGGACTTCATGAAAGTGATCCAAGAGTTCACATGATCTCTTTTTCCAGGAATTTCGGTAAGGAAGCTGCCATGTATGCGGGACTTAAGGCTGCAGCGGATTCCGACTATGCGGTTATCATGGATGCGGATCTTCAGGATCCCCCCTCACTTCTCGAAGAGATGTTTTCATACATCGATGAGGGATATGATTCGGTTGCCACAAGGCGCGTTACCAGAAAGGGCGAGCCTCCCATCAGAAGTTTTTTTGCAAGACGTTTTTATAAGGTTATGAAAAAACTCTCGGACACCGAGATCATGGACGGTGCCAGAGATTACAGGCTGATGACAAGCCAGTTTATTACCGCTGTACTTTCCATGACCGAATACAACCGCTTTACCAAGGGAATATTCGGATGGGTCGGATACGAGACCAAGTGGATTGACTTTGAGAATGTTGACAGAAGTGCCGGAAAGACCAAGTGGAATTTTTGGGGACTGGTTATGTATTCACTGGAAGGTATCACTGCATTTTCAACCAAGCCTCTTGTGATGAGTTCATTGATCGGAATTCTTTTTTGCTTTATTGCTTTTGTGATGACTGTATTTATAGTTGTCAGAAGGGCTGTTTTCGGCGATCCCGTTGACGGCTGGGCAAGCCTTATGACGGTTATAGTGTTCTTGGGCGGTGTGCAGTTTTTCTGCACGGGTATACTGGGTCAGTATATTGCCAAGGCTTATCTCGAAGTAAAAGATCGCCCGCTTTATCTTAAGAATGAGAAAAACTGCTTCTGACAAGGGTGTGCTGGGATGGCAAAAACGGTTCTGCTTGTTCTATTTTTGATAATAGTTTCTTTTTTTTCGGGGCGTACCCTGATGCTGTTTTCCGCTCTCTTTTCCAAAAAGAAAGCGGACGTCTTCACATCATTTTGCGCAGGTACTTTAGTGGTCCTGTGCGTTTCTTTTGTATCCCACTTGCTTACGGTCTTGCAAAGCGGAATTTTGGCGGATGAGAAAAAACTTGCCGGGATAGTTATGATCTCGGTGATGACTTTGTCATATTTTGCATTTGTCATTCTGACCGTTGTCATGGGTAAGACCAAGGATGACAAGAAGAAGGAGAAAAGAAAACTTGATCCGGCATCGAAGATTGCTGTATGCATTGCGGGCTTGGCAGTGCTTGCAGTTCTCGTAACCGTCATATGCGGACTCAGGGTTAACTCTGTTGGGGATGAGACTTTAGAGACCGTCAGGGTTTTCGTAAAAAACGGAGTGATGTATTCTGCGGATCCCTTAACCGGCATGCCTTATGCGGAGGGCGTTCCCATGAGATACAAGATCCTGAGCCTTCCCGGATTGTACTCGGTTTTCGTATCAGCTTTCGGAACTTCACCCGAGATACTTTTATATAACATCATGCCTGCATTCTGGTTTGTATCCGGACTTTGCGCCATGTTTGCCTTATCGAAGAGTATCTTCGGCGGAAAAGAAAACGAGATTTTTAATCGCAGCGTTTTTATGACAGGCGTCATTTTGTTTACATATGCGGCTGATCTTTCATCCTATGCTCAGGGCTTTTCGGTCCTGTCGCAGATGTGGACGGGAACGGCAATAAGGATCTGGGTTCTGATCCCCTTTATGCTGTATCTTCTCTTTGAGAAGAAATATATTTTGGCGCTTCTTCCCGCGTTATGTGAAGTTTTTATCTGCAGAACTCAGTACGGTATAGGATTTTGTGCATGCATCTATGTGATGTACGTACTCAGCTTGTTTGCGGTAAGGAGGGTGAAATGCTTAAAGGCCTCCTGACAGATTGCATAATACATTTCAGAGAATGCATTATTTTGAACGCTTCGCTTTTTACGGCATGTATTGCCGGAGCGGTTATGCTCGGAAAGAGCGGCAGGAAAACGGATGAGAGGATCAAGGCACTTCTTTTGATGACTCTCGTATCATTTGTTCTTTTGATATGTCCCGCAAGTGCATCCGTAATAAGGGTTGTATTCGGAACATATTATGATGTGCCGGATATATGGGGAATCATCCCTTTGATACCTCTTGGCGCCATATGCCTCTCGGGTATGGTGGGTGAGCTTTTCTCTGATCTTCGTAAGGAGAAAAAAAGTACTGCAGCTTTGGCCTGTGCGTTTATGGCAGGTGCCGTGCTTCTGTGCGGGTCACTCGGAACACCTGTAGAGAGGACGGCCGGAAGGTATGAGAATGCATCGGTATCCGAAAAGGAAGCAGCCGTCTATATATGCGAGAATTATGATGCCTGCGCGGTAGTCGCAAATGATGATATCACCGCAGCTCTTCACGGAATATCCGGGGGCATTACCACTTTGTACGGAAGAGATATGTGGGACGGAAGGCTTACCAAGAACCGTCTCGGAACTTATTCTCCTGAGTTAAGACAGCTGCGGGATGATCTTCTTGATATGGAAGACAACAAGTTTTACCTCGCTCCCGAAGTTTGCAAAGAAGCTTTTGAACTGGGCGCCGGACTTGTGGTTGTGCCCGGAGACTGCGACCCGTATTCTTTTGAAGCCGAAGGCTTCTGCTATGAAGAATTCACCGCATCAAACGGTGAGAGTTTTTATTTTGTTTACGGAGGTATTCTATGATAAGCGTAGTAATACCTGTTTATAATCTTGAAAAATATATAGAGCATACACTGGATTCGGTGCTTGCACAGAATATTCCCGATATAGAGATCATTCTTGTGGACGACATGAGCACGGATAATTCGGTGGGCACCATCAATATGTACAAGGCCCGCCACATTGAAGCTCCCATCAGACTTATCGAGCCCGGTAAGAAGCTGAAGGCTCATGGTGCCAGAAATCTGGGAATCCGTGAAAGCGGCGGAAGGTATATCGCATTTTTGGACGGAGACGATCTCTGGATGGAGGGGAAGCTTGAAAAACAGTTGAAACTCATGGAAGAGAAGAAGTGTGGATTCTGCTACACGGGATATGAATTTGCGGATAAGGATGCAAATCCCATGGGCAAGGTGGTTAAGGTGCCTTCGAAGATCAGTTACAGAAAGGCTCTTTGCAATACCACGATCTTTACTTCAACGGTGATCTTCGATACGGAGATCGTGCCGAAGGAAGAACTGGTATTTCCCGATATAAAGTCGGAGGATACGGCACTTTGGTTCAAGCTTCTTCGTAAAGGCTATGCCGCAATGGGTGTGTGCGAGAATCTGGTGCTTTACAGAAGGATCGGTAATTCTCTTTCTTCGGATAAGTCCGATTCTGCACGCCGTATCTGGAATCTGTACCGTCAGTCGGAAAAGCTGCCCTTTATATACAGCTGCTTTTGCTTTATAGGCTGGGGATTTAACGCAATAAAGAGAAGACTTTAGGTGACAGTGGGGACGCTTCTATTTTGTCACCAAATGATTCAATGGAGGGTTCCTTCACTCCTGGGGTCCTGCCGCGGTACATAATTCTCTCGCTTTTCGGGGTCAGGCGGCCCTGGAACCATGATGGTTATACCTCATGCCGCAGACCACCGAAGTCTCGACAATCATGTATCCGCGTCACCCCGCGGAGTACAGGAACCGCTCCCGATAGACATAGTTACAAAATAGAAGCGTATACGTTGTCACCATGATATAATAAATTAGTTATGGATAAGCCTTTAGTAAGCATCGTAATACCTGTGTATAACGCCGCAAAGTACCTTGAGCGGTCGATTGGCAGTGTCCGTAAACAGACTTATGAGAATCTGGAGATCATATGCGTTGATGACGGCTCTGTGGATGAGTCACTGCAGATGCTTAACGGCTATGCCGCGGAGGATCCCAGGGTCAAGGTCATATCCAAAGACAACGGCGGATCGTCCTCTGCCAGAAATGCGGGACTTAAAATCGCAACAGGCAAATATATAGGTTTCATCGATGCTGACGACCATATCGAAGAAGATATGTATATGAACCTTGTATACGCATTGGAGAACGACTATGATGCGGATGCGGCTCAGATACTTTCCTGTGAGGAAGATGAAGAAGGCAAAGTGATCAAGGCTTTCGGTGAAGGCTTTGATGAAGCGGAAGTCTTTACGGGAAGGGAATTTTTCAGAAGTCTTTTGCTCCACAGGGGAGACAGTTCGTTTTGCACGAAGCTTTTCAGGAAGGACTTCTTCGAAGGGTTTTCTTTTTCCGAGGGGAGACTTAATGAGGATTTCGAGCTCTTGGTAAATATGAGCTCGTCCATAAGAAAACTACTTGCGGTGAGAAAACCGGGATATCATATAATCCTTCGCGGGCAGAGTAATACAAGAGGCACTTATAAGCAGAGCTTTTACGAGAACGTAATGGAAAATGCGGATAAGATGCTGGAACTTACGGACAGGAAATTTCCGGAGTACAAAGACGACGCGATCCATTTTTATCTGATGCAGGCAATGTGGTTTCTGCTCCACATACCGGCGGATGAGATGACTAATGACAATGCGCTTTATACTTCGGTGATGAAGAAGGTTAAAGTGTTCAGAGGAAATATCCTCAGGGATAGGAACTTTTCAGGAAAGCATAAGAGAAATCTGATGCTGTTTGCATTCCTTCCGGCAAGATTTGTAAAAAAGACACATGAAAGACTCAAGAAAAGAAATGATCATTAACGACGAACACTACAAAAAAGATCAAATACTTGAGAGCACAAAGAGACTTATCAATCTGATGCTCTGTATGGGATGCATAGGACTGGAGATAGCAATCTTCGGTCTTCATTGGTATTTTCATTTCCAGCACAGTGTTGTTGAACCTTTGAGAAATTTCTGGTTCAAGGGTCACATTCTTGAGATAGCGATCTACGGTGTGATCCTTTTGATGTTCTCCAACATGTACGGCGGAATGAGACTTGGATATCTTAAAAATTCCGAGATTGTTTTTTCGCAGCTTTTTGCAACGCTCCTTGCGGGAATAATGATCTATGGTGAACTTTCCATTATGGCATTCCAGCTGTTCAGACTTCCCTATTTCATATACATGGGAGTTGAGCAGTTCCTTGTGGTAGTTATCTATATTCCTATTGCAAATAAGATATACAGGCATCTTTTCCCGCCCAGAAAACTTCTCATGATCTACGGAAGCAAGCAGCCCGATGTTCTGAGCGAGAAGTTCGAGACCAGAAAAGATAAATACAAGATCACCGACCGTATCGAAGTTGAACAGGGATACGAAGCGGTTGTTAAAAGGATCGAGGAAGACTTTTCTGCCGGTAAATGCAACGCCGTTGTTATCGGTGATATCACCGTTGAAGAGAGAAAACAGATAATCAAGTATTGCTACGGCAATTCCATCAGGTTTTACCTTTTCCCCAAGATCGGTGATGTAATAATGACCGGTGCGGAGGAACTTCACGTATTTGATTCTCCCATACTTCTTACCAGGGAGTATTCGCTTACTATCGAGGAGAGAGTGATCAAGCGTACCATCGATATTGTTTTCTCACTGATACTTATCGTTTTGACTTCTCCCTTTATGCTTCTTACGGCACTTGCGGTTAAGCTCTATGACCACGGCCCGGTTCTTTACAAGCAGGTAAGATGCACAAGAAATGCTAGGGAGTTCAAGATCTATAAATTCAGATCCATGAGAGTCGATGCGGAGAGCGACGGAGTTGCAAGGCTTGCAAGCAAGGGCGATTCCAGGATCACTCCCGTTGGAAAGTTCATCAGGAAATGCAGACTGGATGAGCTTCCTCAGCTCTTTAATATCTTAAAGGGTGAAATGTCCTTCATAGGCCCCAGACCCGAGCGCCCCGAGATAATCAAGCAGTATGTTGAGATCATGCCCGAGTTTGCATACCGCATGAAGGTTAAGGCAGGGCTTGCCGGATTTGCACAGGTCTATGGAAAATATAACACTTCACCTTACGACAAATTAAAGCTGGATCTTATCTATATCGAAAAATATTCGCTTATGCTGGACCTTAAGCTCATGCTTCTTACACTTAAGGTTCTTCTCTGGCCCGATTCGACGGAAGGCGTTGATAAGGATCAGATAACCGCTCTTAAGAACGAAAAACAGAACGGCGGACGTGACGACTAAATGAAAGTATTATGGCTATGCAATCTCATACCGCCTCAGGCAGGCGAGATTCTCGGCATCTCAGGCATTCCCAAGGAAGGCTGGGTCGAGGGTCTTATGACCGCCATGGCTTCTAAGGCTTCCGAAGTTAGCCTTGCCATTGCATTTCCCGTTTCCGAGGAGCATGACGGAAAAAGGGATTCCTTTGTGATAGGCGAAAATTTTGAGGTTACTTTCTTTGCTTTCCGTGAGGATACCGTTCACCCCGAAACATTCGATCCTTCTCTCGAAGGAAGGATGAATAGGATACTGGATGAGTTCCATCCCGATGTGGTCCATATTTTCGGAACCGAATTTCCTCATGCACTTGCAATGGGCAGGGCTGTGTGCGGCGATGATTTCCATTACCATCCCGGGAGAGAAAGACTCCTGATTACATTCCAGGGAATCTGTGCGGCTGTGGCTGCGGATTACATGGCTTGTCTTCCCGATGAGATCGTATCATCCACGACCTTCAGAGATACGGTGAAGAAGGATTCCATAAAACAGCAGCAGGAAAAATTTCAGGCAAGAGCCCGCAATGAACTTGAAGCTGCAGGATACGCCGGGTACCTTGGCGGAAGAACTTCTTTTGACAAGAAATGGGCAACAAGACTCGGCCCCGAAGCTCAGTACAGATATGCAGGAGAGGTTATGAGAGCTGTGTTCTATGAACCTCTTCCGACGGATATTAACAGGGATGCAAACACCATATTTGTATCCGGAGCGGATTATCCTCTTAAGGGATTCCATATCCTGCTCAGGGCACTCATGGATATCAACTGGCCGGAACTGAAAATAAGAGTTGCGGGTCAGAATATAGTTTCCAGAAATACTTTTAAAGAGAAAGTAAAGATCTCCGAATACGGGAAATATCTGGGAGATCTGATAGAGAGAGGAAATCTTCAGGGTAAGGTTGAATTCCTCGGAAGGATCTCCGCAGAGCAGATGAGAGAGGAATATCTGAAGTGCGGAATGTATATCTGTCCTTCTTCCGTAGAGAATTCTCCCAATTCCATCGTGGAAGCTTCTCTTTGCGAAACTCCTGTTATAGCTTCCAGAGTCGGGGGAATCCCCGATATCATCGAGGATAAAAAAGAATGCCTTCTCTATGACTGTAATGCAAGAAAACCTCTCGATGAAGTTGCGGCATCGCTTCGAGGATGTATCGAAGCCGTTATGGCAGATCCCGAAGCTGCAAAAAACAGAGCAAAAGCCGCAAGGAGGAGAGCTCTCAAGGAACATGATCCCGGGACTGTTGCGGATCAGATGATCGGGATTTACACGGAGATGTGCGGCAGAGATTCATGAAGATTGTCTTTGTATCCAATTATATAAATCATCATCAGATTCCCTTTTGCGAGGCCATGATAGAAAAGCTTGGCCCCGCGGGGGATTTTGTTTTTATCCAGACGGAAAAGATAGAAGAAGAGCGTACTTCCATGGGGTGGAAAGATGAGACCCTGGCATATGTGATGAGGGCATACGAAAGTGAGAAAGTTCACGAAGAGTGCCTTAAAAAGATCATGGATGCGGACTGTGCTCTCATAGGCTGGACCACGGATATGTCCCTTGTTATGCCCAGACTTAAGAAGGGAGCACTTACGCTTCGAATAAGCGAAAGGCTCTACAAGAAGAGCCAGCTCTACGCATACAATCCCAGAGGGCTTTTGGCCAAATACAAAGAGCATACAGCATTCAGAAAAGGTCCCGTATATCTCATGTGCGCAGGTGCTTATGTTGCATCGGATTACGGAATTTTCAGCGCATACCCCGGCAAGAAATTCAAATGGGGTTATTTCCCCGAGTTAAAAGAATACGGAAATGAAGACCCTGCCGAGCTTAAATCCAAACCGGGTGACCCTGTAAGGGTGCTGTGGGCCGGAAGATTCATAGGCTGGAAGCATGCGGAGAATGCACTTTTAGTTGCCGGAAAGCTTCAGGAAGAAGGTATTCCTTTCCATATGGATATCATCGGAACAGGTGAGATGGAAGAAGAGTTAAAGCAGATCACCGCTTCCAAGAGGCTTATCGAGAATGTGACTTTCACGGGCCCCATGGAGCCTTCAAAGGTCCGTGAGTATATGGAAAAAGCGGATATATTTATCTCTACCAGTGACAGACAGGAAGGTTGGGGCGCGGTTATCAACGAAGCCATGAACTCATCCTGCTGCATGATAGTTCCGGCGGAAGCAGGCGCAGTTCCATATATGATCGAAAACGGATACAACGGATATGTGTTTAAGTCCGATGATACCGATGAACTTTTATCATGTGCAATGCAGGCTGCAAGATATCCCGATATCAGGAAGAAGATGGGCAGACGCGCATACGAGACCGTGAGATATACCTGGAATGCAGCAAACGCAGCAGACAGAATGGTGCAGCTCATAGGAATCCTGTCTGATGCCTGGGGAATCGCCGAAGACGAATGCGGAGTTCCTTCAAGAGAAGTTCCCACAGAGACTGTTATCCCCTGGGATGAAGGCCCCTGCTCGAGAGAAGAGGTGCGGGATGAATCCGTAGTCATCGAAGAGGCACTTAAGTTTGATAAATCCGAAGACGAGTATTAAGGTGACAGAAGAGAGTTGGCATCATTGCGTGGACTTCGACATTGTCACACAATTTAGAGGATTACAGTGGAAGATTTTTCTGGAAGAAAGAATAAAATATCTTTAGAAAGAGAACAAACCGAAGGAATAAAGTCATCGATTAACAATTATTATGATGCGGTTTCTGACCAAGCATATAGACTGAAAAACTATTTGGAATCGTTATCTCAATCTGATTGTTGTTCAAACGAAACACATTTTCAAATGTATGAGGAAGAACTATATGAATTCGGACTCAATAGGGAAAGATTAACGCATATTTTATCTGAGTATCAAGATGAACTAAAAAAACACTATAGTAATCTGGAACGGGAAGAAGACGAATTGCTTGAAGAAGAAAGCAGGGCTTTCGATAATGAGTGACAGTATAGATATTAAAAATTTTGAAATAGAAGCAGTTGTAGATAAATTGCGTCATGTAAAAGGGATAGAAGAAAAGAAATCAATGTTGTCAGATGGAAGTACGATTTCGGGGTGGCGTAACCTCTTCGAATCAATCTCGGAGAGTGATGTTATCAGAAAAGAATTGGAAGAATCTGAATTGTTCCATATTGATAATATCAGTTCTTTTAATAGTAACTGGCTTGATCTGGATAAACGAATGGCAAGTGAAATATCGATAAACAAATGAATAGCGATTCAATATTAAATGGAAATAGAATATGTGAGGAATCCGATCACTTGTCCAGATCGCTTCAAATGGAAATCGACAGTTATAATGCTAAAATTCAGATGTTGATGGAATTCGAAAATCTGGATATTAGTGGCGAATCCGTATCTGCGATCAAGCGGAAAAATAAGGAATTGATCGAAATTATTAGAATGCTGATAGATGCAGATCAGTGTGATGTCAGAGATTTGAGTATATTATCTGATCGTGTGCGAGGCATATACATAAACGGAGATGAAGTGCTTAGAAATATTGAAACAGCACGACGTAATGCTGATGAGTGTAGCAATACGGCTTCTTCATTAAGTGCGGCTGCTGATCGGGCAATATATCCTTGGGAGGCTCAGAGTTTACGCGGTATGGCATCAGCCAGCAGAAGCCAAGCCGACAGTTGGAACCGAATAAGGGAACATTGGGAAAAACAAAGAGATTTATATGATGCAATCGATGATAATACGTCTCAGCTGTTTCGCGATGGTACATCTTTGAATAGACAAGCTGGGATTAAAATGAATTCCCGCACACAATGGGGATTATCTCGTGGACAATATGATGCAAATGGTTCTTCGGATTTATTGAGGAGTGGCGCCGGAAAGATCTCCATAGTGGATTTTACAAAGCGGTATCTCGCCAGCTCGGGATTTGATGAATCGGATATTGATATAATATATAAAAACTACTATGATGTTTTTCTTTTGATAATGCAGGCACAAAGGCACCACTCGTTTGAGTTGTATGATCTGTTAATAAAAGCACGTAAGTTGTGTTTGAAGGAATCATATAGAAGTATATATGACGATTTAGTTGATCACCAGGGATATACATCAGAGCAAGCGATGGATTTTTTGTATGATTTGTATGCTAACGATGCACTGGAATCATATGATAAGTCTTTATATTTTCCGGTATCTGATCCTTTTACAGATATCAAAGATGATCTGGAGTTTGAAAGATACATTTTTGAAAAAATAAATTTCCCTATCCGCCCTGAGGAAATCGAACAAGTACACGATATCCTTGTGGATTTTGGTATTACGGATAGATACAGTATAGCTTGTTTTCTTCTATGCTGTGATTATGAAACGTATGTCCCTAATCCCAACTCGATAGGTGAGGGTGACTATTGTGATTCAAATGGGCTACTGATAAGTGAACTATATGATGAGGATAGTGATTATGAGTATTCGGTTCGCGGAGTAGGATATATTCAAGTTACTCACTTGGACAACCAGAGACGGGCGTATGAAGAATTATATGCTCGAGGGTATGTTGGGGAATTAGATGCAGATGGTAGTTATGTAAACGAACTGGCCCAATCTCCATGGGCGGTTTCTGCGTGGTATTGGTCAATGAATCCGACCTTGGAAGATGGATCGAGCTTAAATGAATATGTTGTAAATGTGATTAATTCGGAGGAATATAAAGGGTTTACAATTGGCTTGCCATACGTTTGTGAAGCTTTTGTTAATGGGAAAGAAACCCGAGAAATAGATGATTATCATCATTTGATTGCTCGTGGTATGGTAGATAATTGGACTGTTGATTCATACGGTTATTTATGGATTAATAATACAAATACTCAGTTGCCGTCTATTTTACGATTTAATGAAATGGCAAATTCTTTTAGACTAATTATGGAGGATAAAAGGGTTTGCGATTGATAAATCGATAATAAGCAGATTGATGGATATATAATATGGATAAACACATTAACTACAGAACTATAATTTTGCTATTTACAGTTGTACTTTTACTTATGCCGTCATGCAGTCCGAAAGTTGATAGTATTGCAACATATGAAGCTGATATCGATGTAACTGAACAGATAGTTTTTGACGATGAATCTGAAAAGAATGAAGTCGACAGTTCTTCAAACAATTCTATTGGAAGATTGATCAGCTCTGAAGAAATGATCACTGAGATATTGGGAGAACAACCTATCGACATATACGATAGCAGCAATGCCTCGTGTGATAGTTGGGCAGATTATTATGAAGCGTTAGTATACAGCAATCTATTATATGATAATATTTATTATTTAGCATATTTGGATGAAGATGATGATCCTGAACTGATTGAGTACAATAGATCGAGTGATATTACATCTATTTATTCTTGGAAAAATCCCGATAATGATTTGCATATTTCTGGACAGATCGCTTATGAAGCATATACCGGACAGATATTATCAAAAAGTTCTTATAAGGACGCAGACGGTAACCGAATTGACTATCTGGCAGATAAACTGTATACGTCGAATGGTATTGAGGAATGCGCCTGCTATTATGAGAATCCAGATGAAGTGTGGAATGTATTGGGCGTACAAATCAATATGGAAAGTTATAATTCGATTACAGAGAAATACGACTTTTTAAACATAAAGGTTCTTAGATATGATAATTGTTATTCTCCAATTGAAATAATGTATGTTTTGAATTCGGGATTTGATTCTTCGTATGGTCATAGGTACGAGATAATATATGATGATCTTAGCTGGGAGGAAGCAAAGAAAAAATGTGAAGAACGAGGCGGATATCTTGCTGTTATAACCTCATATCCCGAGCAAATCAGAATCAAGGAACTGATGGATGTATATGCGGTTGAAAACTCTGCGTTTTATATAGGCTGCGCCCAAAATGCTGATCAAATATGGTACTTGAGTGATGGGAACTATATGAATGTGGGCGGCGGCTGTATTTTTGTTGATATGCCGACTTATTCTACGTTCAAGTCAATGCTTGGAGAATATGCTTCTGATGATATGAGATACGGAATGGCATATTATCATCGTGGTTATATCGGAGAATCCATTATATATAATATGGATCTGATATATGGCCCCAATAATCTCGCGGAATATAATCCTGAGACTTCAGGCAGAGTAGGATATATCTGCGAATACGATAATTAAGCGACAGTGGAGAACTGATATCATTGAGCTTATAGATGTTTTGTCAGAGTAGTATATTTAATGAAGATTAGAATGATATATACATTTTTATTATGTGTTGTGTTAGCCGGATGTAGTTCACTTTCTTATAATTCCAGAGAATTTCTGGATGAAAGTGATACTAATACCTATAATGAGGTTACTTCGGATTATGATGATAAAGAACTTGATGCTAACCCTGTGTTCGATGATTTTTTTGATGGTAAATGTCCAGCGATACAAGCTGATGGAGATGAACTTTGGGTAGATGATCTGGAATTCAGTGATACGGACAGTAACCTTCTCCGAATCGGTGAAAGAAAAGACGTTGATAATGATGGTATTGTAGAGCAATTGATAGACGGACCTTTCGATGGTGGGTTTTATCTGGATTGTGAATTCGGGGAATTGTATGTTTTTCCGAAATTTGAACATTATGGAAATGTCAGTTATTTAGATTATGATGATGGATGTCGGATTCTATATTGGGATATAAAATCCGGAATACAGTTTTACCATCTGATCAAAATGAACGGCACATTTATTGAGGAGGACACTCAGTTTTTATACAGCGAGGAATATGATGGTAACAGTACCATTTGGAAATACAGAATTAACGGAGAAGAAGTGGAAGAGGATTTTTTTATTTCTGAAATTAATCGATTGCTACCAGGATATTTTTAAGTGTCGGTGGTGAAAGATTGATAGGGGTTATGAATAAACACATTAATTATATCATTGATACATGATTTAGGGACTAAATAATTTGTATAACGATTATTGAATGAACAATAATGAATTTGAGAAGATATAAAAGTATACTTATTTGTTTTTTATTTGCTGTAATTCTGTGTTCGTGTAATACATTTAATGAGCAAGACAGCATTGGTAATGTTCAACCCTCGACTGGTGAGAATGTAGATTCAATTGATGGGAAAGATGAATTATTACCTTCTTCTCATTCTGATCAAATGATATTTGTTTCGACAGAGGAGATGATCCAGGAGATACTCGGATTTGAACCGATTCATACTGATATTATGAATTTTTCTGAGTCGGATTATGAAGACTGGCTTGATTACTATTCTTCAATTGTTTATACCAACATAAATGCATATGATATCGGCTATTATCTATCATATCTTGATGGAGATGATATTCCTGAATTGATTGAATGTGTAGGTGCGTTAGAAGCCTCTTTCGTATGGTCGTGGAAAACTCCGGGTGAATTCAGCGAAATGCCCAGGACGTTTGCTTATAATGAACGGTCGGGGAGGATTCTGTCAAAAAATACCTATTTTTATACGGAACAAAATTCAGATTATCTATATTACGGTAGATATGACGGTGATTCCGGATACGAAATGTGTGAGTATTATAATGCTGACCACGAGGGATCATATAAAGTGTTTGATGTATCCGTCGACAAAGATAATTATTCGGTTTTGACTGATATATTTGACATGGATAATCTCATCAAATGTGACTATTCCCATAGCTATTCATCCCTGGAAATCATATATATAATGAAAACCGGTCATGATTCTTCATATAATCACAGATATGAGATTTTTTATGATGACTTGAGTTGGGAAGAAGCCCGTGAAAAATGCACTGAAAAGGGTGGATATTTAGCTACAATCACTTCGACAGAGGAATTGAATTTATTAAGTGAATTGTTGAGTGAAAACGAATCAAATGAATCAGCGTTCTATATTGGATATCGTAGATTTAATGGAAGCGAGCACGGTGAGTGTGTTTGCTTGAACGATGGAAGATATTTGCATGCAGAATATCAAGATAAATTTAGGATTCGTTATCCTGATCATTCATATTTTAAGAAATTTTACGGTGATTATTCAAATGGCGATTTACTATATGGATTATTCTGTTACTGCGATAGTGACGTGAATGGAACGCAGAATGGCGGTTCAGAATTGGTTTATGGCCCTGAAAATCTTGCGAAATATAACCCGGAGATGTCAGGGAGAGTAGGATATATCTGCGAATACGATGAGTGAGTTTATGTTGAACTTCTTATATGATTTGACTAATTCAGAGCTATGAGAATAAGTAAAGAAACAATAGTATATCCTCTTCCGACATTTGAACTGCTTGCTAAAAAGGAATCAAAGTGGAGATTACAGTTACCTCAGGATTATAGGTTCTTTATCTTGAAGTATAACGGGGCTGTTCCTGCAGAATGCAACTTTAGCTGTAGTGGTCATGAATATATGGTCACGAGATTCCTGTGCATTCTAGAGAATGTAAGAGAATCGGAATTCGGATGGCTTGATATCAGCGTGGTGGAATCTCAGATAGGAGAACGTCTGACTGAAAATGAGGATCTAATCGGAGTTGAGGTTCTGCCCATTGCAGAATTGTATTCCGGAGATTACCTATGCCTTGATTTCAGGATTGATAAATCTTCTCCTTCCGTATGCGTATGGAGTCACGAAGAATCTGAAGATTTTAGTCCTGTAACATATGAAGTAGCAAGGAACTTTACAGTGTTTCAAAAACTATTAAGATAAAGCGGATAATTCAACAAGGACGGTCCCGAGATCCGTCCTTGTTGGAGTAATAAGGGATTATCTTATGGACTATTGCTTGGATGTGATCATTCGAAGGAACGACATTGAAAACGCAGGACTTTCGGAAAAAACAAATGAATGGAATGGAGAGATAATCTCATATATACCTTCACAGTACCTGACAGATTCGGGTATTGCTTTCGAAGAGATTGAAGATCATTCCTTCTATGAAAACAGATATGGAATTGAATTATCTGAAGAAGATGTAGCTATGCACTTAAAGTCCGATATAATCCGGGATCTCGAATATGGTATCAATACCTGCCCTGAGATTCCTGCAGATAACACCTTGCTGGATTTTTTGAAACGATTGACAAAACTTACCATGTTTTATGTGGTTTTGGTTCGGGAAGACGAAGATTTGAAAGAAAGACATGAAATACATTCCGAAGAAGAAATGTGCAAAGTATTATCGGATTGTATGAAATGGACAGACCCGAAGGATGTATTACTTTACAAGAAGTTAAGCTGATCTTCTTGCCCGAAGCTGAGGATTGCCGTGATGATTTGTGAAAAATGCAAAACTGAAATGGTCCGGTATAAGGAGAACAATATACAGGGATGGAAGTGTCCTGCTTGTGGAAATGGAATATATACATCGTACTTTGACGAGATTGATTCGGATCCTACGGAGTACAGTTTGTTTATTAACGGAACTCAGGATGTTACTACAGAGAAAATTCAATACATTTCTAAGATTGCTAACATCAATTTTATAGAAGCTAAAAATATCCTGAGTAAAGGAAATAGCAGCGAAATAAAAACGAAGGCTCCTATGATGAAAGAAATCATAATCCGTCTGAGAGAATTGGATATAGATTACACTGTGACTCCGGAATTCAAATATACAGAGGCAAAAATGATTGTAGATAAAAAAACAGAAATACAAAAACTGATTGATTCAAGTAAACTTGACTCTGATGAAAAAATTGAATCATTTGAAAATGCAATTCAGGCATTGAGTGAAAAGCTTTCATGTGACGATGTTACTTGCCTTTGCAAAGCATTTTGTGATGATACGCAAAATGAAGAAGTAATGTTCGGATTGATACATTTGGTTGAGCGACTTCGGGGTAAAGATTATTTAAGAGAAATAGCACTTTGCACTCCCGATATGACGGATGCTCATGATTGGGCTATGACACTGAACAAGCGTATTCTCAATAGTGCAGACTATTTGGATATGTATATCTCTGTTATTGATTCGTTGGGTGAATCAGAGAAGGATAAAATCCTGAGTTTGTTAAATGATATCAAGAACGATAACCCGAGCAGATTTGCGGAAAAAATTGATTATCTGATTGGAAGAATATATTAAATTTGTTTTCGATGAATTATGAGTGCATGACTAATAAGAAAAAAACGGAAATATAACGATTTGCATATTATTTGCAATTATCCTTTGCTCTTGCACTATTCAAAACAATCAAAGTTCTTTCTCTGACGCCGATTCCGCATTTGATGAATACTTCGCAGGAGAAAGATTTGTTCTGTCCCCTGAAGGAGCAGAACTTCGGGTAGATGATTTTGAATTTGATGAATCAGATTCTAATTGCTACAGGGTCGGGTCCAGAAAAGTCGGTAATGTCAAAGGGGACGGTTCTTAGAACCGCCCCCTTTTTTTCTTAGTACGTATACAGCACATGGCCTGTGATGGCTTCGTATGCCCCTACAATCTCATCAAGGGGTACTCCCCAGTCTCTCTCCGGAGAGATGGAATATCCGAAGGCCATGCAGATGAGGCGGCCTCTCGGGTCGAAGACCGCAGAGCCCGAATCGCCCGGTCTTAGTCTGAGAGACATCTCTGTCTGCTCGTGGGGCTCAAAGTATTCGAAATTCCCGTGAAGGTTAACCAGCCGGCCGTAAGTGTAATGGACTATGGTTCCGTCCGTGTCAAGATTCTGAAGCCCAAGTGATATGTTATCCTTATCATCCAGCTTTTCCCAATAGGTCATGTCTATATGAACGGTTGAGATGATATTCTCAAATCCTTCGGGAAGATCAGAAAGAGGAAGCTTTATGACGGCCACGTCATAATCCTCCGCACATCCCACCAGCTTAGCGGTGGCACACTCACCAGTATAGAAATATACTTCACATTCCTTGGCTTTACCTATTACATGCCTGTTAGTAAGCATGTAGATATAGCCCTCCGTGATCTCTGCTATAAATCCCGATCCGGTTTTATATGTTCCCGCACTTTCGGGTGCTTCTACATGAACGATTGCGGGCATCAAATCTATCAGCGTATCTTCAAAGTTCTCATTGGATATAAGCCCGGTATCATAAACATTGATGGCGCCTATTATAGTCGCGTTTTGTCTTGATATGGTTCCATTTCCTATCAGCTTCTGAATATCCTCTGCATCCATTACATGAACACATACTTCTCTGGAATCATTGAATCCGCAGGAATCCGTAGCTGAAAATGTAACGGTGAATTCTTTTGCTTCCGAGTAATCCGAAGTGTCTGATATCAGGGTTATATCGCCTGTCAGGTCTCCGTCGGTTTCATCAAAAGCGCTTGCATATTTCAGTAGATCTTCTTCGGAACCTGTTGCCACGTAGAAATCTTCATGGACAAAAAGCTGCGGCGGAGCATCTATGATGAAATCAATAAGAGTTCTTGCGGTATTTCCGGTTGAATCTTTTGCAACGATCCAGACGGAATGATAACCGGGCTCATCATAATGTAAACTCCTGACATTTATAAGATTGCCGTCGAAATTCAGGGATACATTTTTATCCGCATCCTTTACGGATACGATCAGGTCCGCGGGTTTTATATCGGAACCAGTGGGAAAGTATAAAGGTCCGTTCTTATACAAAAACTCGGGTGTGATCGTATCTTCGATCCTGATATCCGTGCTCATGTCCCTACCGAAGTAACTGATACCCACGTGGTAATCGCCGGGTACGCTTACATCTACCTCACTCATGTCGGGGCTGATGATCCTTCCTGCGAGGAATCCCGTTTTCAGGAAATACCTGGGATTGTCGGATATGGGTTCTCCGAGTTCGAATACGATCTCACCGCCCAAAGGCTTTGCATAGAAGAGAAGATGCACGGAATAAATAAGCCCCGCAAGTAAACATACTACGGAGCCTATCAATAATATGAGTCTCTTCTTATTTATTTTTCTGTTTCCCCATATGGGGAATGAAGACTGTTCCATTACTTAAAATATCTTGCAAGTGTCTGCGCCAGTTCGTATCTGCCAATCTCGTTATAGTGAACGCCGTCGCCGAGAAGGTAGATTCCCGTGGTTTCCTGAGTGAATCCGAAATCATCGGTAAGGCTTAAAACAGGGACATTGGTTTCTTCTGCTACGGTTAAGGTTGCTTCTCTGAAGGGAGGAAGTGTATCCCCACCTTCTTCCACGATCATCATTCCTTCATCGAATACGCTCAGGTATCCGGGTGAAAGGAGAACTATCTCTGCCTTCGGATATGCCGATTTTATACCGTTAACAAGCTTTGTTAATGCCTCTTTGTATTCTGAGGCAAGGGATCCTCCGAAGTAATCGTTCAGTCCGTATTCCATTATGAAAATAAAACCGTCTCCGTCCGTTCCCACAAGTTCTTTTCCGGCAAGTCTCATGGAGCTGTACGCGGGAAGATCTTTGCATGCTGCTTCAAGAGCGGAGATGTTTTCTTTTCCCAGAAGGTAACTAAATGCAATGCCAACGTCGGATGAGGGATCGGCTACGTTGATTCCGGCTCTTCCGCCCACTCCCAGGTTATATACGGCAGCCCCCGTCATGTCAGCGAAAAATGAGGACACGGAGGTTTCGTTACGGTAATTTCCGAAAATGGAATCTCCGAGGAAGATCACTTTTTTATCCGAAAGATCCGCATATGAGTCACGTACGGATTCATACTTCCGGGCCATATCGATGACTTCGTCCATACGGGTATTTACGTTATCCGTGGTAAGCATGTATCTGAGGTCATGGTCTGAGATATCGGCATACATCATACTTGTATAGATATCTTCCCTAACCATGCCGTTATCGGTACCGTTCCTGATGGAACCTGAATACAGATACCACTCCTCGTAAGGGTGATAGTAGGCGAATACATTGGGATGTCCCTCAAAACACCTGACTAAGTAAATGTATGAAAGTCTTGCCTGAGCCAGCTCGTCCTCGGAAAGAGAGGTCCACTTTTCGGCGTTATCGTCCGGCAGGTATATGTAAAAAGCGGTCGCGGGGTATTTTTCCGCAAGTTCGTTTATAAAGTTTAAGTTGTTCAAGAAACTTTCCTTATTCGAGCATGACTGCTTGAATGAGGAATAGGGATCGATGCCGATGACCAGGTGATGGGGGAAAGCATCCCCTTCAACGGAAGCAAGGGTTCCGGTAAGGTATGCCTTGAATTTACGGATTGAAGTGTATTTTTCGGGAAGAATGACGGATTCGATGCCGTAATTGCCGGTAAATACCCTGTCGGTTTCATTGGCGTCGAACATATATGCGATAACGGCATCCACATCATGCAGGAATCCGATCGCCACATCTGTACCCTTATGGATCTTGACTATGGGGCAGGGACGGTATATGCCTTCCGTAAGCTGCATTTTTTCGGGGTGGGTTATCTTATAGATCGTAAAAAGTATGGCGAGGGCCAGTAAAACAAGCGCTCCTGCGGATACCGCCATACTTTTTGGGGTTATTTTGATCTTGATCGTTTTGCTTTTGATCTTAAGGTTAAATTCTTTTTTCATCGTGTAATATTTGCCTCTTCCTATGGTATAATATCACTGATTGTGCATAGATTGACACTATTTTGTTGTATGGAGTGAAAATGGATAAGATTGCAGTTCTGATACCCTGTTATAACGAAGCTCAGACCATCGCCAAAGTCATCGGTGATGTTAAGAATGTGCTGCCCGAGGCAGCCGTTTATGTCTATAACAATAATTCCACCGATGATACCGAGAAGATCGCCGGAGAGTGCGGTGCCATCGTCAGGAATGAGTATAAGCAGGGTAAGGGAAACGTTATCAGGAGAATGTTCAGGGAGATCGATGCCGAGTGCTATCTGATGATAGACGGCGATGACACCTATCCCTTGGAGAGTGCCCCCGAGATGGTAAAGCTTGTGCTCGAAAAGAATTCGGACATGGTAGTGGGAGACAGGCTTTCATCGACTTATTTTACGGAAAATAAGCGTCCCTTCCACAATTTCGGAAATTCTCTTATGAGATGGGGCATCAATTCTCTTTTCAGGGCAGACATCAGAGACATCATGACAGGCTACAGAGCCATGTCTTATGATTTTGTAAAGACTTTCCCTGTGTTTTCAAAGGGATTCGAGATTGAGACCGAGATGACGATCCATGCGGTCAACTACAATCTTCAGGTAGACAATGTGGTGGTTGAATACAGAGACAGACCTCAGGGAAGCGAGAGCAAGCTCAATACCCTTCCCGACGGATTCAAAGTAATCCGTAAGATGATGTCTCTTTACAGAAATTACAGACCTATGGAATTTTTCGGACTTATCGCAGCGCTCCTTATGCTGGTGAGCCTGATCTTCATGGTTCCCATCATCGGGGATTATGCCACAACCGGTCTTGTTCCCAGATTCCCCACCCTTATCACATGCGGATTCGTATTCATGGCAGGACTTCTTGCTTTGTTTACCGGAATGATCTTAAAGGTTGTGGATTCCAAGGATCGTAAAGACTTTGAGTACAGACTGACCCGTATTCATGACAGACTCGAAACTTCCAGAAAGGAAAACTAAAGTTAACCGATCGGTATGAAAAAAGTAAGCTTTATAATTCCCTGCTATCGCTCGGAAAAGACACTGGGCTCCGTGGTTGAAGAGATCAGTACCACCATGGACAAGATGGCAGACAGATATGATTATGATATTTTCCTTATCAATGATTCTTCACCCGACGGAACCGCCGGTGTGATCAAAAAGCTCTGTGAGGAAAATGACCGAATCAGAGGGATTTCCTTTGCCAGGAATTTCGGACAGCATGCCGCTCTTATGGCGGGCTTCAGGTATTCCGACGGAGATATATGCGTAGCTCTTGATGATGACGGACAGACTCCGGCAAATCAGGTGGACAGACTTCTTGATGCCATCGAAAACGGTGCGGATGCGGTTTATGCAAAATATGATCACAAGAAGCATTCGGGATTCAGAAATTTCGGAAGCAGGGTAAACGACGTAATGCTCCGCATTATGCTTTCTAAGCCCAAGGAACTCTTTGTTTCCAGTTATTTTGCGGTAAAGCGTTTTGTTGTTGAAGACATGATCAGATATGAGAATTCATATCCTTATGTTATCGGCCTTGTACTCAGAAGCACCAAGGCAATCGTAAATGTCGACATCGACCACAGGGACCGTATGGAGGGATCCAGCGGATATACCCTTAAGAAGCTTTTGGGACTTTGGTTTAACGGCTTCACTGCTTTCTCCGTAAAGCCCCTTCGTATCGCTACTTTCATCGGAGGCTTTTCTGCAGTGGTCGGTCTTTTGTACGGCCTGTATGTAATAATCAGAAGACTTCTTTTCCCCATCCCTGCGGAGGCTATGGGATTTGCGGCTCTTATGAGCGCCATCGTATTCTTCGGAGGAATGATACTTTTGATGCTCGGCCTTATCGGCGAGTATATCGGCAGGATCTATATCAGCATGAACAATTCGCCTCAGTATGTGATCCGCGACAGATGGAATCTTGATAAATAATGAAGACTAAGAATATTAAAATATCCGGAATCATATGCATCATAATACTGGGACTGCTTCCTATACTCAGCATAGTCATCAGGAATATTGTCAGTCCCGCTCCGGTATCTTTACTGACAAGTCAGTGGAATGACGAGCTGTTTTATTTTAAACAGGTGGAATCCATAATCGATTACGGTTATCCCAGGGGTTTCTACGGATTTAACGAAAGCAAGGCACTGTCCCTAAGCTTTGCGGCATGGAGTCCTGTGCTGGTATGGCCCTGGGTTGTTTTCGGTTTTCTTTTCGGATGGACACAGAGCAGTGTGTTCGTATATAACCTGATCATATATGTCATAGCAATGCTTGTGTTCGGTTCTCTCGTAAGACCCAATGTTAAGCAGACTGCTGTGATCTCCGTCTGGTTTCTTTCTTTTTTCCTGAATGCAAGATATATCTATTCGAGCATGCCCGAGGTTATATGCTTCTCGCATCTGATAATCTACTGGGCATTGATGATCTCATACCTTAAGAGCGGAAAGAAATCCGAGCTCGGCGGGGCTATTGTTCTTGCGATCCTTATGACATTCATGAGACCTTATCTGATCCTGTTTCTTGTTTTTTCGCTGGTCGTTATGGTCGTGACTGCGAAGAAGGGGAGAAAGATCCTTGATACGGTCATTGCCGTATTGGCTTTCGGATTTGCGGGATTTGTCTATTATCTGCTGAATCATTTCCTGTCGGCGAAATATCTGCTTCCGTTTTTCTATACGGATTTCATAACCACGTTTTTTACCGACGGTATCGGAGCGGGAATTCATCACCTTTTCGGAACTCTTTATTACAAGGGACGTGATTTCCTGGGCTTTATGAAGGCAGCCTTCGTATCAGATTCGGCGCCGGGAATATTCTTCTGGATCTTCCTTATCATGATGCTCCTCCAGTTCATCATGTCCGTATACGATATTGCAAAGATCTTTCCAAGGAAGGCTAAGGCTGCTGATAAGTCAGAGGCTGTCGAATCAGAGGTAAAAGAAAACGAAGTAAAGCCTTCCGAAAAGCATGAAAAAGCTTCCGTGGCTATGGAAGCAGTTGTTGAGGCCATAGCGGATGCCAAGGCTCCCGAGATCAGGGAAGATATTGATGCAGAAACAAATGCGGAAGAGTCCGGCAGAAAAAAAGCCTACAGTGAATTTGTCTGCGGACTGTACATGCTCTTTGCGGATTTTGCATTCCTGATGGCTATCCTTCTTATGTATAAGCTCACCGAAGGAAGCAAGCATCTTCTTACTTTCATTATGGCAGGAGTCCTTGTGATGATCCTGGATAAAAAGAAGGGCCTTGTGTGCGGACTTATCATGAGTGCGGTTGTCATCTATTTCGGAGTGTTCCACTGCGTCGGCAACGATTATGATTTCGGCATTCCCGTCAAAACCGCTGCGAGTGAAGCTCAGTACATGTACTGGGAGAACGCATTCAGGGAAGGGATCGTTCTTGATCTGTCCGATGTTCCTTCATACAAGAACGCCATCATCTGGGAATTCAGTGATGATGTTGACGGGGAAAACGTTACAACCGAGTGGCAGATGCTCTACGCACTTCCTTCGGGAACGGGAATAAGCTGCTGCATGGATATAAACGGCGGCAGCAGTTATACGGAAAGAAATTTCTACAGATTAAGATGCAGATATATTGCGGCCCCTGCCGGCGGCAGAATCGATGAGATGTGCGAGGAAGCAGGATATGAACTCATCGGATACGATGACAAGCTTGTCGTATATGCAAGGTATTAACAGCTGAGAAAACCGCAGGTTAACATTATATGAGCTTTGTTCACCTCCATACGCATACCCAGTATTCGCTCCTTGACGGATGCAACCGTATCAAGGATTACGTTGCACGGGTTAAGGAACTTGGAATGAACTCCGCAGCAATAACCGATCACGGCGTAATGTACGGCGTGATCGATTTTTATGATGAATGCAGAAAGCAGGGTATCAAACCGATCATCGGGTGCGAGGTTTACGTATCTCCCGGTTCGAGATTCGATAAGACTGCCCGTGATGACAGATATTATCATCTTATCCTTTTATGTGAAAATAATAAGGGATATCAGAACCTTCTGAAACTTGTCAGCCTCGGATTCACCGAAGGCTTCTATTACAAACCAAGAGTAGATAAAGAACTTCTCGAAAAATATCATGAAGGTCTTATCGCATCAAGCGCATGCTTAAACGGTGAGATCGCATCTCTCATAACCCACGGTCTTCGAAAGGAGGCCTTTGAAAAAGCGCTCGAATACAAGAGGATATTCGGAGACGGATACTTCTTCTTAGAGCTTCAGGATCACGGACTTCCCGAGCAGACTCTGGTAAACACGGAGCTTTTGTCCATTTCGAAAGCGGCAAACATTCCTCTTATCTGTACAAACGACTGTCACTATACATACGCATCGGACACCGAAGCGCATGATGCTCTGCTGTGTCTTCAGACGGGAAGCAGACTTATGGATGAAGACCGCATGCGTTATGTTCCCGGACAGTTCTATGTCCGCTCGGAAGAGGAGATGCGTTCTCTTTTTAAATACGCACCCGAAGCTCTTGAAAACACGCAGAGGATCGCAGACCGCTGTAACGTAACGATCGAGTTCGGGGTTACAAGACTTCCGGATTACAAGGTGCCTGACGGCTTTGACAATGAAAGCTATTTAAGGCATTTGTGTGAGGAAGGCCTTAAAAAGCGCTACGGTGACAGGGCGGAGACTCTCAAAGATTCCTCGGGAAGAAGCCTTAGGGAAAAGCTTGATTACGAGCTGGGTGTGATCCGCGATATGGGCTTTTCGTCATATTTTCTCATTGTGTGGGATTTCATAAATTATGCGAAAACACATGATGTGAGCGTGGGACCCGGAAGAGGAAGTGCTGCGGGAAGTATTGTTTCCTACTGCCTTGGCATCACGGAGATAGACCCCGTCAAATACGATCTTGTTTTCGAAAGATTCCTGAATCCCGACAGAATATCCATGCCCGATATCGACGTTGATTTTGCCCCGGATAAAAGGCAGGAGATGTTTGAATATGTCTCGCATAAATACGGCGAGCGAAACGTCGTTCAGATAGTCACATTCGGAACACTTGCCGCAAGAGGTGTTGTAAGAGATGTGGCAAGAGTTATGGACCTTCCGTATTCTTTTGGCTCCGCCATATCGAACATGATCCCCAGGGAACTTGGAATCACTCTTGATGAATCCCTGGCCACCGTTAAGGAATTGAAACAGGAATACGAAAGTGACCCTGATGTCAGAAAAGTGATTGACATGGCAAGAAAGCTTGAGGGGCTTCCCAGGCATTCATCAACTCATGCGGCCGCGGTGGTCATCTGCGCGGATGAAGCGGATAATTTCGTTCCCTTGTCGCTTGGAACGGAAGATAATATCCAGTCCCAATATACCAAGGAGCCTCTGGAAAAACTGGGACTTCTTAAGATGGATTTTTTGGGTCTCAGAAACCTTAAGGTTATAGAGGATACGCTGAATGCGGTTAAAGAGCGGACCGGAGAGACCGTTGATTTCTCAAAGATGGATTTTGATGACAGGAAGGTTTTCGAATCACTCTGGGAAGGAAATACCGACGGCGTATTCCAGCTGGAATCCAGGGGAATGAGGATGTTCATGAGGGCACTGAAGCCCGAGAGCCTCGACGATGTCATCGCAGGCATCGCCCTTTTCAGACCGGGTCCCATGAATTCCATCGATGATTATATAAGAGGTAAGGAGGATAAATCCTCCATCAGATATCTGTGCCCCGAGCTTGAACCCATCCTGTCTTCCACAAACGGATGCATCGTCTATCAGGAACAGGTAATGCAGATCGTAAGAAGCCTTGCCGGTTATTCAATGGGCAGGAGTGATATAGTCCGTGCTGCCATGAGTAAGAAGAAAGCATCGCTCATGGAGTATGAGCGTGATATTTTCATAAACGGAAATGCACGTGAGATAGAAGAGGCAAGGGCTAAGGGAACTCCCGAAGAAAAACTCCCTAAGCCTGTTCCGGGCTGTATCGCAAACGGTATCAAAAAAGAGATCGCTGAGAAGATCTATGCGGCTCTTATGGAATTTGCAAGTTACGGTTTCAACAAGGCGCACGCTGTATGCTATGCGTATCTTGCTTACGAGACCGCATATCTTAAATATCATTACCCTCTTGAATTCATGGCAGCCCTTATGAATTCGGAGATCGGAAATCCGGGAAAACTTTCGGGTTATATTTCTGCTGCAAGGGCTCTGGGGATCAAGATACTTCCGCCGGATATCAATAAGAGCGGCGCACTGTTTTGTCCGGAGGGAAAATGCATCAGGTATCCCCTAAGTGCCATAAAGGGTATCGGATATCCTGTGGTCTCCGCGATTGAAGGATTCAGGGAAAGGGAAGGCGATTTCAGGAATTACCGGGATTTTCTCAAGAGAGTTTCGGGGTCACAGGTTGGAACAAGGGCTGTTGATGCGCTTATAAGATCCGGGGCTTTGTCCGAGATCGCACCCAACAGAAAGCAGTGTCTTGAGACCTTTGAAAGGATCATGGAATCCTACATAGATTCGAAAAGAGGACAGATAGAGGGACAGATGTCTCTTTTTGATCTGCCTTCCACGGGCAGTGATGCTGCGGATCCGGATACAAATGAGGCCTCCGGGATGGGTGATCTGCCCGATATGCCCGATTATGATTCCGAGACAAAACTTGGTCTTGAAAAGGAAGTGCTTGGAATATACGTAAGCGGACACCCGCTGGATGATTGGCATCCCCTTATAAAAAAATATATTACCGCGGATTCATCGGATCTTTCCTCTGCGTCAGATGATGACGAAGAGCCCTCGGATGAAAGCGAAAAGAGTATCAAAAACGGTGATTACGTGACCGTTTGCGGAATCGCAAGAAATGTAACCAGAAGGACCACGAAAAACGGAGATCTGATGGCGACTTTCAAGCTGGAAGATCTGACGGGCGAGATAGACCTGGTTGCATTCCCCAAGACTTATGAAAAGGCTTCGGCTGCCATAGTCGAGGAAGAAAAGATCTTTGTCAGGGGCAGGTATGATGATACCGATGACAGAGGGGCCAAGGTCATCGCAATGGATGTGGTTACCTTTGATGAAGCGTCCGCGCCCGGATTCAGAGGCTTCGGAAGAAGAGGCGGATCCGGATATGTAAGCAGGAACGGAAACGGACAGAGAGAGGGTGCCCAGGCTCCTTCGGATGCGGAAAAAGCCGCGGCTGAATCCAAAAAGGCCATTGAGAAAGCTTTTAAGAAGGGGGATTCGGCTCCCAAGGCTACCGGTAATTCTATACCGTCCCATGGGCTTTTTGTCCGTTTTTCCGACAGAAAGGCTTATGAAGGCGGACTCGCACTTTTGGAAGAAGCTCTGAAGACCTATCCCGGAGAAGACAGGTGCGTGGTCTATACGCAGGCGGAAAAACAGCTGAAAGTCCTGGATATTTCCGTGAATGTCTCGGATGACCTTCTCGCCAGCCTTTATGTCATGTTCGGAAGGGACAATGTTGCCGTAAAATAAGCGGCTTAATCGATTAATATCACTTTGATAAGAGCCGCTTACTATGATAAAATAGTACGGTACGTTCAGGAGGAAATATTATGCTCAACAATAAGACAATCCTTATAACCGGAGGAACAGGTTCTTTCGGACATCATTTTGTTGATTATGTTCTGGCTCATTACAAGCCTAAGAAACTTATCATATACAGCCGTGACGAGTTCAAGCAGTTCAACATGCAGAACAGATACAGGGAGCATGCGGACGTTCTCAGATTTTTCATCGGAGACGTAAGAGATGCGGGTCGTCTTCGCATGGCCATGAACGGCGTTGATTATGTGATCCATGCTGCTGCTCTCAAGCAGGTACCCGCATGCGAGTACAATCCCAACGAAGCGATCCTTACCAACATCAACGGTGCGATGAATGTAATCAATGCATCGCTTGAAGCGGGTGTAAAGAAGGTTGTGGCGCTTTCCACCGATAAGGCGGTTAATCCCATCAACCTTTACGGCGGAACCAAGCTCGTTTCCGATAAGCTCTTCTGTGCTGCCAATGCATACGGCGGAGAGAACGGAACAAGATTCTCCGTAGTACGTTACGGAAATGTTGCGGGAAGCCGCGGCTCCGTTATTCCTTTCTTTGAAAACATTATCAAAAACGGAGGAAATGAACTTCCCATCACAGATTTCCGCATGACCAGATTCTGGATCAGTCTTGAGCAGGGAGTTGAGCTTGTCATAAAAGCTCTCGAGGAGTCATCCGGCGGAGAGACTTTCATTTCCAAGATTCCCAGCTTTAAGATCACCGATCTTGCGGAGGCAATGCTTCCCGGATGTGTGAAAAAAGAAGTCGGTATCCGTGAGGGAGAGAAGCTTCACGAGATCATGGTCACCAGGGAAGATTCGCTTCACACATATGAGTATGAGAAGCACTACATTATTTATCCTCACTACAACTGGTGGAGAGACAGAGACATTATTCCCGGGGGAAAGCTTGTAGATCCTGAGTTCGAGTACAGTTCGGGAACCAATACCGAGTGGCTCAGCGTAGAACAGCTCAGGGAAAAACTTCTTACGGACCTTGATGAACATTGAGTGATTTTTGCTATTTTTTGATTGATTTAGAGCAAAAAACTATTTAAAATATTATTTTGGAAAAAATTTGTGGGGTATTTCAATCACCCGGAGGCATATATGGCTAAGGAAGTAAAAACAATCGGTGTACTTACAAGCGGAGGTGACGCACCCGGAATGAACGCTGCCATCAGAAGCGTTGTCCGTGTGGCACTTGCAAGGGGACTT
>JAEEXJ010000052.1 GCA_016291475.1 Lachnospiraceae bacterium
ATAATGAACTCTTTGCAGCCCGCATATCCGGTTCTGAACTCGCTAAAAAACCCATTAAGGATGTTTCGGCACGTGATGTGAAGGTTTTCCTTAAATCTTTCAAAGACCGGGTTACAAGGACGACTCTGACGAATATTAAAACGATCATCAATTTTGTATTCGAATATGCGTGTGAAGAACTTGAGATTGTCCCTTATAATGTTGCGCTCGGAGTAAAGACCAACGATATCAAAGTATTGCCTGAAAAGAATGTCTGTGACGATGCCTTCTCGGAATTTGAGATCCGTCGTCTGGTTACACATCTGATGCCATCAACCAATGTCTATGATGAGGCAATCGTTCTCTCGGTATATTTAGGTTTAAGACCGTGCGAGTTAGAAGCTTTGGAATGGAGTGATATTCATGAAAATACTCTCATCCTCAAAAAAGCCAATACAGAAAGCGGTAATCTCAAGACCGGAGATCATGCCAAAAGGCATAAGCACCTGTGCACTGATGCAATGTCTCTTTTACAGAGATATAGAGCAGAAAGACCGGACGCTGCTCTCATATTCCCCAATAAGGACGGAAAGTATATTGATGGCGATGTAATCAACAAGCATCTTAAAAAGGCCTGTAAGGCCCTTTCCATCCCCTACAGGTCATTATATAAGACCAGGGCATATGTAATCACTCAGATAGCCTCTACAGGCGATTATGAGGCATCCAGAAAGACTGCGGGGCATAGTAATTCATATATGCAGGATCATTATATAAACAGCAGTCTAACAGACATAAACAGATTAAACATTGAGAAAGCCCTGAATTTGGGCATTCAGACCGTTTCAGACCACTCTTTAAGCAAAGAAAAAACCTCGTAGATGCGATATCTACGAGGTTTTAACCGATGCGGAAGGCGGGACTTGAACCCGCACGACCGTGAAGCCACAAGAACCTTAATCTTGCTTGTCTACCAATTCCAACACTTCCGCGAACAAATGGTAATATACCAAAGATAAAACTTATTGTCAATCATATTTTTCAACTTTTTTTGAAATATTTTTTGACCCTTTCAAACGCGCATGAATACTGGCTTTTCAGGCACACATATATTTTATTTTTTTCGTTTGTTTTGCAAAAATTTATTTATTGATTCTATTTATTTGCAAATCATCTTTTCAACTGATAAATTATATATCGTTTATTGGTTAGTTAAGGAGAACTTATATGTGGTTATTTTTTACTCTCGCTACGACTCTGATATGGGGTCTTGCAGAACTCTTTTACAAAAAGGGAGCTCGTCCCGATGAGAAATATTCTCACCTTAAGATCACCGTTTGCGTCGGTGTCGTCATGGGCATACATGCAGTCTTCGTTCTGCTGACGGAAGGACTTGCATACGATCCCATAAATCTATTGTATTACCTTCCCGTATCCCTCTGTTATATCCTCTCTATGGCTCTTTCTTACTTCGGTATGCGATTTGTCGAGGAATCAATCTCAGACCCCATAGAGAACACATCAGGTGCCCTCTGCGCTCTTATGTGTGCCGTGATATTACACGAATCCATCGGACTTCCTTCCATTATTGCAATACTGATAATACTGGTCGGTATACTGGGCGTAGGTTTCTTGGATACACACGGAGATACGGACCGCAGCAAAAAACTCGGTAAGAAAATGGCATTTATCGCTTTCGCCATGCCCTTCTGCTACGCCGTAATCGACGCCGTAGGTTCCTTCCTTGATATCTATTGGCTCGATATGGAAACAACATATCTTACGGGTGTTACGGAGGAAAATATAGAGCTTATCGCCAATACTTCTTATGAGTTTACATTCCTCATCGTTGCCATCGTTCTTTTCATCTTTATGAAAATAAAGAAAGTAAAGTTCGAACTTCCCACCCAGCGCGATAAGATCCTTGCAGCCGTTTTTGAAACAGCAGGTCAGTTCACCTATGTATATGCAATGAGCGGAAACGGTGCAATAGCAGCTCCAATCATTTCATCTGTATGTGTTGTATCGCTCGTCCTGTCCAGGATCTTCCTGAAAGAAAAGCTTACACGGAAACAGTACTTCTTTATCTTCCTGGTAATACTCGGAATAATAATCCTTGCGATTGCGGAAGGTGATGCATAAGTTTTTCCGGCATAATAAAAGGTCACTTCATCATCGAAGTGACCTTTTTTATTATCATATTGTTATCCTGCAATAAATGTCATTCCCTTAGCCCACATAGCCGCAAACAGAAGCAACTCTGCCCACAGTATCATGGCCTGCGGAGCCCTCTCGTCGGCGACCCTGAGTTTATTCCAGCAATCAGCGATAATGACAACCATTATAAGAGAAATGCCGTATTTAAACAGATTAACGGTTCCCTCAAAGACATAGAGCAATACGGCAAGTACAACGGCACTGATAAGAAGTATCTTATACCACTTGGGAAGCTTGTCATGGATAGTAGCTCCCATCATAAGGATCATAATAGGGACGAGTATCCTAAGATACTCCGACACATCCGAAGTCCAAAGTGCTATTGCGCCCTTCCACTTTCCGCTGAAGCTGTGATCCCTTAAACCGAATGTATATGAGAAGTCGGAAAGCCTCGTAAGATATGTAAGCTTAAGGTGAGGTACAAACGCAATATAAAGGATCATGAATCTTACATAGGATCCAAGACTTCTCGATCCGGCCATGTAGGATACACTGAATGTAACTATCGCAAAAAGCGCCACACCGACAAGTCCGTTTGCAAGATCAAAAGAATATACATCGTTTCCGAACTGATAAAATTTCAAAATGAAATTAAGCACCAGAACCGAATTTATAACGGGCGTCCAGAACTTGGCGAATATATCCTTGGGTATTGTTTTGTCAAATGAAAAAACGTTCATCACTCGACTCCAAGCTGTGATTCAAGTATTACAAACACATCATATAAAAGTGCGATCGAACAAAGAATATATCCGTAGATACGATATCTTCCCACGATCTTATTAAGCGAATAAAAAAGAGAACAAAATGCGGTTATTCCAAGTATCACCGTGCACAGAAGAGTTCCGTTGGGAGCTACCGGCAAGATAAATACGCATATGATGCAAAGCATAACACTGCTAAGCATTGCGTAACACTTCAGGTACTGTGAGGGCTTAAGTTCTCCTCCCATTCTCAGGAATATCGCAAGAACAAGAAGTGCCAGCACAACGGAAGGATAAACATCCGCATTTATGTAATCGGTAACAAATACGGAGTCTTCCGTATAATTACCGGGACATACAAGATAGAGAATAACTCCGATAATGGAGAAAAACAAAGCAGTGACAAATCCGGTGTTCTCAAGTTCCTTACTTACTTTGCTCCTGTAGAAGATAACGCTTCCCAGGATAAGCGAACACATTATTCCGTAAGAAGGTGACCATACACCGGCAATAAATCCCGCCGCACACAAAACAAATGTACGCACGGCGCCGAGAGATTTGTAGTCATCATTATTGTCTACAACCTTTGAACATATATTCAAAAGCGAGAGCATTATAAGCGACGGATAAAAGAAATTCACCGCACCGAACTGTCTGAAATAAGAATTATTCCAGTCCACATTAAGAGCGATCAGAAGAAGGAATGCAAATACACAGAAGAACATCCTCTGATGAGATCTTTTAACGGGTGCAAAAATAAGGAAAGAACAAAGAAGCATAACAAGTATGTTGATAATGTCCGCAACATACCCGCCGCATAACAGGATCACCTGAAGAAAAAATCCCGCAACAAGACTTCCGCCCTTCCAGAAAAAGATACATCCGAGACTTCGGGATATATCATCAAAGCTCTGCAAAGGCTCGCCGGTCACAAGATTTTTGGCATACTCCAGATCCTCAAGCATAAAAGGAACCTTGAGCTGCTGGAGAAATATTATAAGAACCATAGTGACAAAAGCTGCCAGGATAAGGATCTTTATTATATTCGGTGTTTTAGTTTCTTCTTTCATAATACAAAATCCATAAAACAGGCTTGCCCGATCAATCGAACAAGCCTGTAAAAATTATATTTCCATTATGAAAATATGTCAAATATCCCGCCGATTTTCGGGCGTTTGAGATATTATCTCTGTACTCTTCCGGATGCATCTCCGCCTGCAAGAGTCTCTACCTCTTTGCGGGTTACAAGGTTGAAGTCACCGGGAATGGTGTGCTTAAGAGCTGATGCAGCTACACCATACTCAAGTGCAGCCTTGAAATCCTTACCGTCAAGAAGTCCGCAGATAACACCGCCGGCAAATGAGTCACCGCCGCCTACACGGTCTACGATGGGACGGATGGTGTACTCCTTGGAGTGGTAGAACTCCTTGGTATCACGGGAATAAATGCATGCAGACCAGCCGTTATCGGATGCGGAACGGCTGACTCTGAGAGATGATACACAGTACTCAAAATTGTAATCCGCCACCATCTGCTCAAAGATACTCTTGTATCCTGCAAGCTCAAGCTCACCGCTGGTTACATCGGTATTTCCGGGCTTGTATCCGAGAACCAGATTTGCATCCTCTTCGTTTCCGATGCATACATCAACATACTGCATAAGGTTCTTCATAACCTTCTGAGCCTTCTCGGAAGACCAAAGCTTCTTACGGAAGTTAAGGTCACAAGATACCTTTACGCCGTGCTTCTTGGCTGCCTTAAGAGCTTCTTCGGTAAGAACCGCAGCACTGTCGGAGATAGCGGGAGTGATTCCGGTGAAGTGGAACCAGTCTGCTCCTTCAAAGATCTTATCAAAATCAAAATCAGCTGCTGTTGCGGTGGAGATGGATGAATGAGCTCTGTCATAAACAACCTTGGAAGGTCTCATTGCGCTTCCGCTCTCAAGATAATAGATACCTACTCTCTCTCCGCATCTTGCGATATTATCGGTCTTAACACCGTATTTTCTGAGTGCAGCTATCGCACAGTCACCGATCTCATTTTCGGGAAGTGCGGTTACATACTCTGCGTCATGTCCGTAGTTGGCAAGTGATACAGCTACATTAGCCTCACCGCCGCCATAATTGATGTCGAACTCATCAGCCTGAATGAACTTTTCGAAATTGGGAGTTGAGAGGCGGAGCATGATCTCGCCCATAGTAATTACTTTAGCCATTTTTCTATACCTCTTTTAATCACTTATTTACAAGATGTACGGCAAATCCGCCGATCTCTTCTTTCATGTAGATAGCCTTAAGATTTCCCTTGGCATCTTTCTTGGCACTGGACTCATCGAACTCAACACCGAGAACAGAGCTGAGATAATTAACGGCTCTTTCGATGTAATTGGTTCTGATGGCAATATGACCGTTCTTTCCGAGATAGGGCTCTTTCATATATTCGACAGCTCCGCCTGCAAATACGGAAGAGTTACCGTTCTTAACGGGCATTCCGAATATAAATGCAAATCTCTGAGCAGCATTCAATGCTTCGTCTTCGCTTCCCATGTTAACACCGACATGTGCAAGTTCGAATCCGAGCATGGTCTTTACAGCTTCTCTTGTGAGCGCTTCGATCTTATCAAACTCTCCGTTTGCAATAAGATCTCCGGGAACCATCCATGATCCGCCGCATGCGATCACCTTGGGGAAATCAAGATATGAGTTGATATTTCCGGCATTGATACCTCCGGTAGGCATGAACTTCATGTTAACGTAAGGAGCAGCCATTGCCTTGATCTTGGCAATACCACCGCTCTGCTCAGCAGGGAAGAACTTAACAACTTCAAGTCCGAACTCGATGGCTGTCTCAATCTCCGAAGGAGAATTAACTCCGGGAGTAATGGGAATGTTCTTATCAACACAGTATTTTACGATCTTGGGATTGAGTCCGGGGCTTACGATAAACTTAGCACCTGCTTCTACTGCCTTATCAACCTGCTCTGTAGTAAGAACGGTTCCGGCACCTACGACCATGTCGGGATGAGTCTCGGTCATGATCTTGATTGCCTCTGCTGCGGCACCTGTTCTGAAAGTGACCTCGGCACAGGGAATTCCGCCTTTGCAAAGAGCATCTGCAAGAGGGGCTGCATCCTTGGCATCATCAAGCTTTACAACAGGTACGATTCCAATTTTGCTGATTGTTTCAAGTATCGGTAACATCTTCTTTATCTCCTATATATTTGCCGCTTATTGCGGTATTAAACTTAGTCGTTCTCCACCGGATCCTTACCCATGTATGCGATAAGACCTCCGTCCGCATATATAACCTGTCCGTTTATAAAATCGGAAGAAGGCGAAGCGAGAAAAATCGCAAGTCCGGTGATATCATCAGCCTTTCCCCAGCGTCTCGCTGGGGTTCTGGATACTATGAAGTTATCGTAAGGATGGCGGGATCCGTCTTTGCCTTTTCTTTTTAAAGGCTCGGTTGCATCGCTTTCCAGATATCCGGGACCGATGGCATTACATTGAATTCCCGACATTCCGTATTCGGAACATATGCTTCTGGTCAGCATTTTAAGTCCGCCCTTTGCCGTAGCATATGCGGCAACCGTTTCCCTGCCGAGCTCGCTCATAACGGAAAGCATGTTTATGATCTTTCCGCCGCCTCTTTTGATCATTGAAGGGATAACGGCTTTGGAACATATAAAAGGTCCGGTAAGATCGGCAGATACTACCGAGTTCCATTGCTCAACACTCATCTCAGCAAGAGGTGCTCTCCTGATGATGGAAGCATTGTTTACAAGGATATCTATGGGACCGACCTTTTCCTCAACACCCTTAACAAATGCTGCAACCTGCTTTTCATTAGTCACATCACAGGCTGCACCGTATACCTCAATGCCGAGCTTTTTGTACTCCTCAAGTCCTTTTTTGACCAGATCCTTATTTATATCGTTAAAAACAATCCTCGCTCCCGCTTCGTGATAAGCTTGGGCGATTGAAAGTCCGAGTCCCGAAGAGGCTCCGGTGATCCAGGCAACCTTTCCGTCCAGTTTAAATCTGTCTAGAATTGAAGGCATTTTCTCCTCCTTACCCAAAACACAACATCATAATAGCACAAGGTTTTAAATTATGAAAGGGCTTACATGACTTATTTTTAGCGATTTTTGTGAAACAGGGGGACGGTTCTGTCGTTCCACATAAATCTTGTGGAACGACAGAACCGTCCCCCTGTTTCACCTATAAATGCCGGCCGGAGCGTGTTCTCAGGGTTAATCTTTAGTATTCGCAACTGGACACCTCCGATTACTTCCTCCCGGAACCGGCACTTTTACAATATGACCATGTTCTCCCAAGGTCAAGTGATATTTGGAAGCACAAGTTCGGGAGATATATTCTTCATAACTGCCTCCTCAAGTTCCAGCGGATCCACCGGCTTGGATAAATATCCGTTAAAACCTGCTTTCAGATACATTTCCATGCTGCCCGACACGGCATTGGCCGTAAGAGCGATCTCGGGCGTGTCCCTGTTCGGATTATTCTCATTCTCCCTGATCTTATGAAGGGTCTCTATGCCATCCGGAGAAGGCATCATGTGATCCATGAATATAACATCATATTTGTTCTTAAGTGACAGCTCCAATGCCTGATCTCCGCCGTATGCACTGTCTATCCTGACCTTCGTATCCTTAAGCAAAGATACAAACACCGCAACATTCATCTCATTGTCATCGACTATCAGGACACGTGCGGAAGGAGCGGTAAAAGAAGCCTCGTATCGTTTTCTTTTCACCTTCTGCGTGGTCTTATTGAACTTTACGGAACCGATAAGTGTTGAATCACCGATCTTCTGAGGGATCTTTACGGTGAAAACAGAACCCTCACCGTATCTGCTGGATACCTTGATGGTACCTCCCATTCCCTCACAGAGCTTTTTGGTAATGGCAAGTCCAAGGCCGGTTCCTTCTATGTTACGATTCTTTTTCAGATCCACTCTGGTAAAGCTGTCAAAAATATGATCCAGGTTTTCCGGACGTATTCCCATACCCGTATCGCTTACGGAGACTTCAAGATCAAAGCCCTCATCCGTATAATCTCCGCTTACCGAAATCCTGATATAGCCTTCATTTGTATATTTTACGGCATTCGTGACGAGGTTTAAAAGTATCTGCTCTATCTTTCCGGCATCACCGATAAGCCCCGAAGGCATACCGGGATCAACATCAAGAGCAATCCTGAGATTTTTATCGAATGCTCTCTTTTCAAGCATAATACCCGCAGTGTCCGCAAGTTCCTGAATGGAGTATTCTTTTTCGTCAAATTCAAAATTTCCCGCTTCTATCTTAGAGAAATCAAGAACATCATTGATCAGGTTAAGAAGAAGATGTCCCGCTTTTTCTACATCTCTTGAATAGCCGAGTACGACCAGATCTTTGGCTTCCCTGGAGATCATCTCATTCATTCCCAGAATTGTATTTATGGGAGTTCTGATCTCATGGGACATTGCGGACAGGAAATCACTCTTGGCATTTGATGCTTCCAGCGCTCTTTTTTCCGCGGCAGCGAGCTTTTCATTTTTTTCCTCGATCGATGCAATATATTCGCTGTCTTTGGTTACATCATTGAACTCGATCAGATATCCGTATACGGTATTTCCGAGAAAATCCAGCGCTCTTTTTCTGCTGAGGAATTTTACTTCACTCTTTAACACTCTTCCCGACAGCTTAAGCGTCTCTTTGTAGGAAGCCTTTGTATCGTCCTCATTTCCCGCGTTCATCCTGTCGAACCTTTTAAGAAGATCGGTTATCTCGGGCAGATTGCCGGAAAGTTTTCTGTCTATCTGCTGATAATTCAGGTTTTCAAAATACTGACGTGCAAGTGCATTGGAACCAAGGTAGTTTTTGTTTTTATCAAATACTATATAAGCGTACTCTTCCCTTTTCTCCCACGCACTCATGATGTTATACGACATGTCATACATACTGACTCTCTTATAGATCACAAGTATGGTCAGCTCGGTAATAAGATATGCTATGGCATTCCATTCAAAATGTATGTTCAGGGTTCTGTCGATAAAATAGATCAGGACATTGGTAAACAGGAAGACGGAATAAAGGATCGTGGTCTTGTAGGATACGATGTTTCTTCTTTTAATGGCAAAGCCTGTTATATGAGCAACCGCGATGAGGTACATCACAAGCATCGCATAGTAAGAATAATGCAGAGGGCCGTATTCTTTGACCATTACGGTAAAGCCGCCCGCATCTTCTATTGCTACGCTTCTGTAATAAAGTGCAGACCTTCCGACGGTAAAAGTACAGCCTATTACGAAGGTGGAAACACTGACAAGAAAGATATTAACTCTGTGGGGAACATTGATCCCGGTGAGGTTTGCACCGATACTGAATACAAAAAAGGGCAGATAACATCCGCCCAAATAGATCAAAGAATTACCTATGACAGCCGCGTCCACAGTCTTCGAAACAGCAACAGTCAAGTAGCCTCCGTTAGCAACTACGACGGCACTCATCAGAAGAACTGTGTAGATGTCGGGTCTGATGCCTGATTCGATCAGCAGTACAATGTTCAGCACTGCAAATACTAAAGCGATCAGATAAATGCAGGTGACAATGTTCAATGTCATTCAACCTTCATAAAATCAAGGTACTCTTGTTCGGTCATAGGTTTCGCATAATAGAATCCCTGGATAAAATCACAGCCCTGTGCCTCAAACCAGTCGGATATCTCCTTTGATTCTACACCCTCAACGACGATTCGTGCACCCATACTTTTGATAAGTTTGATGGCTTCTTCTAGGATGCGTCTCTTTTCGGGATCCGCAGCCTCATCCGTGAGGGATTTGTCGATCTTTATGACCTTGTAAGGGAATGACATGACTCTGTGAAGATTGGAATATCCCGAGCCGTAATCATCAAGTGAAAATCTTACGCCCTCGGCGGATATCGCATTCATGGTCTCAAGAACCCTCTCATATGCTCCGTCTGCGGCGGTTTCCGTTATCTCAAAATTGATCCATTTAGGATCGATGTTATATTCGGCCATGTACTTCTTGATCTTGACGGCCATATCCGCCTGCATGCACTGAATGATGGACAGATTGACCTCAATGTAATCGACACCGAGTTCTTTGGGTGAATGCTGTGATAAGAACCTGCATACATCCTTTATGACAAAATCACCGATATGTACGATTCTTCCGGTCTTCTCCGCAGCTGGTATGAATACGGAAGGGGAAATGGATCCGAATTCTTCCGAGTTTAGTCTGATCAGAGCTTCGGCACATTTATATGTCTTATCCTTAAGCGAATAAATGGGCTGATAATACATCTCAAATCTGTTATGTCTGATGGCATCCTCTATGATGGAATCTATGGAATTGAGGATCACGAATTCCCTGTCAAAAGAAATCTCCGAATACTGAACAGGCTTCCAGGGCTCGATAAGATTCTGGATACGCTCGGAGAATTTCATCAGTTCTTCTTTTTCGGAAATATCATCCGGTATAAGAACGGAGCAGATACACATATCCAGCTGAACATCATAACCCGCTCCCGAATATCCTTCCGAATATCTGTCCACAAGCTTATCTATCTGCTTTCTGATAAGAGCGCGGTCAAATCTTCCCTGTATGATATTTGCATACAGACCGCCTCTTAAGTAATAAAAATCCGATGAGGAAAGAATGCCTCTGTATCTTTCTTTTATCAGAATATCACCTATGGATCTTAAGATCTTTCTGTAAACTCTGATATCGGTGAGATTTCTTATCTCAGAGTCATTGGAGATCTTGCAGAAAATGACTATCGCTCTTCTGCCGCTTAAGATAAGATTTTCGATATCGTTTTCAAAAGGAATGAATGAAGAAAGTCCCGTCTCAAGATCGATGGACTCATCGGGTCTGAAAACAAAGAATGCCAGCATAAGAACGGAAAGTGAAGCACCGAACATTCCGGTCATCAGCTGAGGATACATATCCTGAATAAGGATGGCAAGCACGTTGACCGGATATACCAAAAGCATGGCAAGGAACTTCTCCACGCTCAGTCTCTTCCTGATGACAAAGAGCTGGATAAGGCTGAATACCATAAAATAAAAACCGAAGTAATCATAAACGGACATAAGATCTCCGCGAACGTATGAAATACCTTCGGGTGTGAGCATGTAATTAAAGATTCTCTGATTGAAAAAGTTGGAATAGACTAAGATCAGATATCCCAAAAGAGGGAAGAAATAAAAGAAACCTACTCTGAAGTCGGATTTGATACGACTCCACGTACCGCTCATGATACCGTAAAGCCTGATGAGGAGCGGCATCTGCAGTGCTCTGAGAAAACAGAAAATGTATCCCATAACAAACCTGAACACAACCGAAGAACCGATGGCCGTATCCTCGTTATATGGAAATGCTCTGAGAATATCAAAAATACAGCTTAAGATCATAAGAATCGCAAGCTGTATAAATGCTCTGTTCAAACCTCCGCGATACATCTTACGCAGAAGAAGCGATACAAGAACCGCAAGTAAAACGAAGATGGAACAAATGTCAAAATAATTTACTCTGTCTATAATCTGCAACTAAAGAACTCCCCCCATATGACCCGCTGCATTAATTATACATTTTCAGAGTAACTTAAACAACTTAAAAAAACTTCTCAAAAAAGCACATCTTTAAGGCAAATTAATGGTTTATGGGCATCGTAATCCCAGCTGTGATGTGCCCCGCCCGCACACCATTTCTCATATTCGCATTCTTTACAGTCTTTATTCAATTCCGAGAGGTGTTTTCTGAATATTCCGAATCTGTTATTCCATGAATCCGTGAACGAATCCGTGTTCACATTGCCGTAAATAACTTCATCCCTGGGCATAATATCCAGGCATGCAGTGATGTCGCCGTTTGCCCTTATGGAGGCCGTAAATACACCGGCATTGCACAAAAACATCTTATCCCTCACATTGCCTTCAAGATCGAATCCGAGAAAGTGGGAACAGCCGTATTCCACAGGAAATCCCTCTCTTCTTTTCTCCAGGATAAAAGAAAACAGCCTTCTCTGATCGTCGGGAGTAAGCAGCATATCCGGATACTCCAGAGCACGTCCGATGGGCTCTATCCCTATTACTCTCCAGGAATCCACATCCATCCCGTCCACCACTTTAAACAGTTCATCCAGCTCGGTGATATTCTTATGATTTATTACAGTGGTGATCTGGATCGCATGAAAGAAGTTTTCATCAATGAGATTTTGGATACCTCTCATGGCAAGTTTATATCCGCCCTTAAGTCCTCTTTGTCTGTCATGGGTTTCCTCAAGGCCGTCAATACTTACGGATATGGTTGCCATACCGCATTCTTTCAGACGGTGCGCGGCTTCCCTGGTGATAAAGGTGGCATTGGAGGTCATCCCCCAGACAAAGCCCTTTTCATGAATGTAAGAAACAATATCATAAAAATCCGGGCGGAGCATAGGTTCTCCTCCGGTAATACATATCATGATGCGCTTCTTATCGAACTTCTCCGCAACTTCATCAAGGACTTCCTTTATCTTCTCAAAAGAAAGCCCCGTGGGTATACCGGGCTCACATCTTGATCCGCAGTGAAAACATTTTTCATTGCAGGAAAGTGTAAGTTCGAAAAAAAGATGCCTGAGATCAGGCTTTTCATACAGCTTTTCCCTGACCTCAGACCTTTTATCAAGAATAACCTTCTTGTACTCCATAACTTCGGGAGTTTCCGCAGAATATTCTTTGAATTCTTCAAGATTCATTACATATCCCCTTTATGGTTCGGGCGGTCCGTAAACTACGACCATGGGTTCTTCAAGATCGTCTTCGGGATTCTTTGCTTCATCCGTATCATCCGCGTCATCAGTATCGTCGTCGGGGCCGGTGGAATCATCGTAGGTAAAATCCTCGGGTGGTCCGTAAACCGTCACAATGGGATCTGTAATATCATCCGGAGGTGGCCCGTATACAGGCTCCGAAGGAACATCAACGTTAAAATCCTCGGGAGGACCGTATACTTCAACGCCCGGATCATCATAGTCTTCCTCGTTTATAACGGGAGGACCGTATACATAAGGCTGGGGATCTTCCGGATTTCCGTACAGACTGACAGTAGGATTGGGACATCCGGCAAGTCCGATCAACGCACCGGCAGCCAGAACAGATGAAGCAAATGTAAGATTTTTCTTAGATTTTTTCATAAGCTAACCTCTGGAACTGTAATCGGGATTATTGAGAACGTTTTCAAACTCATCCTTCGTAAGGGGCTTATCGAAATAATATCCCTGAGCCCTTAAGCAACCGTACTTTTTCAGGATCTCTATCTGATCCTTGGTTTCTACGCCCTCCGCTATGGTACTCATACCAAGGTCTTCAGCCATTGATATTATATGCTTCATCATGACCATATCCCGGTCACTTATGGAATCACTGCTGATGAAGCTTTTATCAATCTTGATCTCGGAAAAAGGAATATCCTTGATCATGCTCATTGATGAATATCCCACACCGAAGTCATCCACGGATACATCGAATCCCAATTTTCTGAATTCGGCCACACACTCCGCCAGTCGTATGAGATCCGCTTCCGTCGTAGTTTCGGTAAGCTCAATGACTATGAGTGAGCGCGGGATCTTATATTCATCGACAATATTGATAACTTCATGTACGAAATTCGGATTTCCCAGATGCTTTCTGGAAAAATTGGTCGAAACCCTGACAGGTGTGATCCCTTTATCCATCCAGCCTGCAATATCCTTGCATACGGATTCGAGCATGTAATAATCCAGTGAACAGATCCTGTTACTCTTCTCAAGAATCTCAATAAACGAACCCGGTGTAAGTATCTTCTTTCCTCTGTTCCACCTGCAGAGAGCCTCTGCTCCGATAAGAAGATTATTCTCCAGATTAACCTTGGGTTGATAATATGCTACAAATTCACCTTTGACGATCGCATCTTTGAACCTGGATTCGATCTTCTTGGTATTGTTCACGAGTTTGACCATCGACTCGTCATAGAACTGAACATTTGCATGATTTGTATTCTTGGCGATCAGCATTGAAGCCTGAGCATAGTCGATGCATTCCGAGAAATTCTTTTCTTTTCCGTTGCAATGATATACACCGCAGTATGCACTCATCCTTATGGTTTCCCAGAAAGATGTATCGCCTGTCATATCGGTGCCTTTGAGAATCTTCAGAAGATGATCCGTATTCTCGTGCCTCGTCACAATGACAAAATTATCTCCGCCCATTCTGCACAAGCATTCGGGTGACTCCAGTATATCCGTCAGCATCGAACCGAACTTTTTGATCATTACATCGGCTTCCTGTCTGCCGATCATGGAATTGATACCGGATATATTTACAAGATTAAAGAATATGATCGAATAGTCGGACAGTCTGTCCAGCTTTTGAACCATGGACAGAGTCCGTCTGAGATAAAAGCCGTTGTAAAAGCCAAGCTCACGCTCATGGAATGTTGCATACTCGATGAATTCCTTCATCCTGATACGGCTCTTCAGCGTGGATATTACAAGAAGAAATTCACCGACAAGTTTTCTCTCCTCATCGTTCCATGAATAACCCGCCACGGGAAAGATGCAGACCCTTACAACATTTCCGCTGGGAACTACCGTGCGGTTCATGACATAATCATCGTCATTGTAATCCGGTCCCTCATACCTGGTGTTTATGACTGTCGGTTCATCGCGAAGCTCCGCACCCATATCGGGATATTCGTAGAAAACGATCCTGCCTACCTTAAGTATCCCTATAAGTTCGGCGGTCGCGGCGTTGTCCTTATCCGATTCGTACAGAACTATCGCAGCTTCTTCACAGAAAAGATCATGTAATTTAACTTTAATCTTATCAATATCCATGGCATTTTCCGACTTTCTCAGATTTCCGCACACACTTTATGAAATATTACCATTTTTCAGACGGATTTTCAAAAATATTTGTACATGTTTATTTCAATTGAAAACAGGCTGTCCCTTTCCGGAACAACCTGTTTTCTAAGGATTAGTATGTGATAAACATATTGAAAACTCAGGGAAGTTCGATCTCTATGGCAGAGACTTTTCTTCCGAGAAGCTTTTCACTTCTTGAATCGGGCTGCTGGCCGCCTACATATACGACAGCCTTACCCTTTGAGATAACGAACTTTCCGTCCTTATCGAAGAGCCCGAATGCATCCTTGGAAAGTTTTAACGATACACTCTTCTTCTCACCCGCTTTAAGTTCGACCTTCTTGAATGCTTTCAGCTGATAGTTGGGAGCGTTCTCGAAATCGCAGATTTTAACATATACCTGAACAGTTTCCCTTCCGTCTGCTTTACCGGTATTTTCCACATCGAGACTTACGGTGATCCCTTCTTCTCCGAGCACGGTCTTATCGGTCTTTACATTCGAGTACTCATAAGTGGTATATGAGAGTCCGTATCCGAAGGGATAAAGAGCATCCTTAGTCATATATCTGTATGTTCTGCCCTTCATGGAATAATCGGTAAAATCGGGAAGGTCTTCCGCGCTCTCATAGAAAGTAACCGGAAGCTTTCCTTCAAAGTTTCTGTCGCCGAAAACGGTCTCTGCGATGGCTCTTCCACCCATTGCACCAGGGTACCAGCACTGGATAATGGCATTTATCTTATCCGCATTCTTAACGGTGATGGCAGATCCCACAAGCTGAAGAAGAACTACGGGCTTCCCGCTTGCAACGGCAACATCGAGAACTTCCTGCTGAAGTCCGGGAAGACTTAAGTCAACCTTATCACCGCTGGCAAACTCATTACCTGCATCTCCTTCTTCTCCCTCGATTCCTGCATCAAGTCCGAGAACTACGAAGATAATATCGCTGTCCGCACATACACTCTTAACTTCGGAAATTCTGTCATCTCCGGTTGAAAGCCCGCTGATCCTGTCTTTGACAAGATGGCATGCCTCCGAATATCTGATATTTACATCTTCTCCGAGATAATCCTCAATTCCTTCGAGTACGGTAACATATCTTGAAGCGGTTCCTTCATAGTTACCGACAAGTGCACGTCTGTTATCCGCATTGGGTCCGATAACACCGACGGTCTTTATCCTGCTCTTATCGAGAGGAAGAATTCCGTCATTCTTAAGAAGCACAAGGCTTCTTGCGGAGGTCTCGAGATTAAGCTTCCTGCTTTCCCTGGTATCCACACGGTCCATACCGATGTTATCGAAAGCGGTCTTCTCACCGTCAAACATACCCAGCTTCATTCTGGTAGTGAAAAGATTTACGAGAGCTTCATCAAGTCTCTCCTCTTTTACCTTACCCTGCTCAACCGCATCCTTAAGATATTTGAAAAGATCTCCGCAATTGAGGTCGCATCCGTTGTTCATTGCAAGGCTGACAGACTCAACTTCATCGGAAGTGACCATATGTCCGGTATGGAAATCCTTGATAGCCCAGCAGTCGGAAACAACGTGTCCCTTGAATCCGTACTCGTCTCTTAATATATCCTTGAGAAGAGTCTTTGATCCGCAGCAGGGCTCGCCGTTGGTCCGGTTATATGCTCCCATTACGGTCTCAACATCAGCTTCCTGTACGCATGCCTTGAATGCGGGAAGATAAGTCTCACGCATATCCTGAATGGAAGCTACCGCGTTAAATCTGTGTCTTTCGGGCTCGGGTCCGGAATGAACCGCAAAATGCTTTGCACATGCCGCAGCCTTTAAGTGATCCTCGTCATGTCCCTGAAGACCCTTTATGTATCTGACTCCGAGTCTGGATGTAAGGTAAGGATCTTCTCCGTAAGTTTCCTGTCCTCTTCCCCATCTGGGATCACGGAATATATTTACATTGGGAGCCCAGAAAGTAAGTCCTTTATAGATATCGGTATCCGAATATTTCTGCTGCATATTGAACTTGGCACGTCCTTCCGTTGAAACGACGTCGCCCAGCTCTTCCATAAGATCCTCATCAAATGTAGCCGCAAGTCCGATAGCCTGGGGAAATACCGTAGCAGTACCTGCTCTTGCAACACCGTGAAGAGCCTCATTCCACCAGTCATAGGCCTTGATTCCGAGACGCTCTATTGCAGGTGCATGATTAAGAGTCTGAGAAACCTTCTCCTCAAGAGTCATCTTGGAAACGAGTTCTTCGGCCCTTCTGCGAAATTCGCTTATCTTGGCCTCATTTTTTACAAGTTCCATAACATTTCTCCCTGTTTGTTTTGTTATTGGCTGTAAGCGCCCCAAACGCTTTAAATAATTGTATCTTTTACGGTTTTTGACCTTCCTATGAGATTTTGCTCTTATCATTTCAGAATTTGCTTTTAATTTTCCTCAAAAAGCAATAAAATCATAGGTAGAAAGCACCATCAAATTAGCTATGAGGATTATATATGCTTCCCGTACTTGAACATGGTCGTGAGACAGTTAAATACGCCGAGATTCAGGGAGTAAGACTCTACCACAATGATCAGGCCGAGGATTATCCGCTTCACTGGCATACCGCCACGGAGATAATCGCCCCGACGGAGAACGACTATACCATCGAGATCGGTACCGAAAAATACACGATCAGCCCCGGTGACATTGCGGTCATCATGAGCGGAACTCTCCACAGACTCTATGCCCCCAAAAACGGAAAAAGGATCATTATTCTCTTCGACTACAGCCTTATCGGAAACGTAACTTCCCTTAACTCACTTCTTCACTCTCTCGGAGAGTGCGTTATCATCCGCAAAAAGGAAAACGAAGAACTTTCCGAAAGACTCATGTACTACATCAATCAGACCAGCAATGAGTACGAGGCTCAGAAGCCCTATGCGGGTGCCGCCATCTACTCTCTTCTTATCAGATTCATGGTGGATGTGGGAAGAAGCTGTATGGAAGAAAGAGTTCCTCAGCTCGGCAAGTCATCAGCGAAGAATAAAGAATACATCGGCAGGTTCATGGATGTATGTAACTATATCTCCGAACACTGCACCGAAGATATCGATATGGATGCGCTGGCTGAGATGGCCGGATTTTCAAGATTCCATTTTGCAAGACTGTTCAAAGAATTCGCACATGTATCCTGCTATGAATATCTTACCCAGAAGAGGATCCTTCTTGCGGAAATGTATTTGAATCAGCCGGATCTTTCCATACTGGATGTCGCTCTTCAATCGGGATTCAAATCTCTTTCGACATTCAACAGAGTATTTAAGTCATACAAGAACTGCACACCTTCGGAGTACAGGAAGATGAACCGCCGTTATACCCCGCCTCCGATCTTCGAAGAAAAAGCAGAATCCCCCGTATCCGAAGACACAGGGGATAAATAGGATCATTCGAATCTGAATGATCTCATATCAAAACAGCTTCCGGGCATGAAGACGAAAGAAACGTTCTTCATGCCTGTTTCTTTGTCTATCTCAAATGCTCTCTCCACATACTCATCACTCTGAGAAAACTCAATAACATTCCTTGCCTCATAACCGTTTTCATCAAAGAATCGTACATGAATGGTATTGGTTCCTTTGGGCGCTCTTCCGCATATGGTAACCTTAGATGCTCCCTTTTCTCCGAAATCCATTCCGGAGAAGTTGATCGTAACATTGTTACCGATGCCTTCGACGCAGGGGGCATTTATCTTATAATCATCACCGTATATCTCATCCGCATCCGAGGCATTAAGATCCATGAACGCTCTCTCATACTTCGTAAAAGAAAAACCTTTGACATGAACCTTGTCATAGAATTCAAATGCGATAGTATGCACGCCCCTGAGTACTGTAGGAATCTTCCAGGTATCTTCCTGATATACATTCCAGATCACGGGTTTTTGATACAGCAGTTCAGCAATAAGTTTACCTCCCTTTGAAGGAATACCGTCGTAGATCTTAAAAGGATGTTCATCCGAATCAAGTGCAAATACAGGTATAGTTATCTCATCACTTCCGGCCTGTCCGAAATCTATATTTTCGAATGCAATAAGAGACCTCTCGCCCTTTGGTGATGAGAATCCCATCTCATTTCCCGTTCCTACTCCGCCCTCAAAATACGAATATGAGCTTCCATAGATAAAATCATAGGGATCTGCAAATTTTGTTCCGAGTCCCTGAACGGTAAATTCCAGTTCGGATATAACCCTGACAGATGAGGAACCGGATTTAGACATTGCTCTTAATCTGAACGGGCCATCGCCGAGAGCTCTGACAAGAACTTCGTTTCCCGTTCCGTTTACTTCCGCTATATTAAGAGGAACTCCCTTATCCGAAACTATTGCATATTCGATATCCTTATCAGTTGCGTTTTCCGGATATATTTTTACAGTAGCCTTTACTTCAGCATTTTCAGGCGTAAGTTTTCTTTCATCACATACAATCTCGAGCTTTCTGACAGGAATGTCACTGTCCTTTCCGAGATTTATTTTCCTCTCACAGCAGGATTCATAAACATACTCTGCGCCCTTATCAAAGGGAGAATCCTGTGACTTTTCGCCTTGCTGACAATCAATCTCCGTTTCACATGATTTAAGACCTTTGGCACTTACACCTATATGAACTTTACCCGCTTTTTCACCCGCTGCGATAACCGCAAGCAGTTTTCCGTTAAATAATCTTCTGCTCACAGCTTTGTAGGAATCGGTATCGGTACTGTCACCGTTATCAAGGCCGACAAGCCTTCCCGCACCGGTTACCTCCACACAGACTCTGTCACTTGCATTTTTTACGGGATTACCGTCTTTATCAAGGGCCGTTATCTCCGCAAAAACAAGATCCTCGCTTCCCGAAGTAAGAGCTCCGTATGTGATATCGATCTTAAGGGATACGGAATCTCCGAAGGACCTTTCCTCACATTCCGCAACAACCTTACCGTTATCATAAGCAACAGCCCTGAGAACACCCTTTTCATAAGGCGCTCTGTAATTAGCGATTATATGATCTCCGCTTCCGGGTTTATGAGTAAGGTTTTGTTTTCCGAGGCTTTTACCGTTTAAAAACAGCTCTACTTCATCGGCATTTGAGCAGACCCTGATGTCTATGATCTGTCCGGGATTAAAATCCCAATAGGGGAATATATATACAAAAGGATCATCTTTAAGATCTGTCCACGCAGACTTAAAAACATGATAATAATCCTTGGCAAAGCCTGCGGTATCCAGCATTCCGAAGTACGAATTCTTCGTATGATAAGGAGTGGGTTCTCCGATATAGTCAAAGCCCGTCCAGAGAAACTGTCCCGCTGAAAACTCCATGTCCCTGTCATCACAGATACAGCTTTCTACACTGTTTGCACCCCAGCTCGTATTACAATTTCCAAGTGAGGAACACTGCTCATCAACATCGGTAAGTTTGGTAACATCAAGAGGGAATTTGTATACGCCCCTGCTCTGTACAAGTGATGCGGTTTCGCTTCCGTATATTGTCCAGTCCGGATATTTCTCATGATGTTTTTTATAGATTCTCTCGGAATAATTGTATCCAACAAGCTTCAGTACATCCGCACACCTTTGGGCACCTTCCCAGGGCAGATAATTGGATGCAAAAGTACATACCGCATTTTTATAAGGATCGAATCTGTATACCACATCCATCAGATGTCTGACTGTGTCCGGAGCAGATTCGTCGGCATGTGCATCATAGATCTCATTACCTATGCTCCACATTATGACCGAAGGGTGATCTCTGTTTTGCTTAACCCAGCTTTCCATATCCCTCTCATGCCAATCCGCAAAGAAACGGGCATAATCATATTCGGTCTTGGGTCTGTACCACATATCGAAATTCTCTGTCATTACAAGAATTCCCATCTCATCACAAAGGTCCAGCACTTCAGGTGCAGGCATATTATGGGATGTCCTGAGAGCATTAACTCCCATCTTCCTTAGAAGTACGAACTTCCTTCTCATGGCGGAAGTATTGAACGCCGCACCTAGGGAACCAAGGTCGTGATGTTCACATACCCCGTTTAATTTCACCACTCTTCCGTTCAGCAAAAATCCTTTATCGGGATCAAAAGCAATATCACGGATTCCGAAACGGACCTTTGTTTCATCCGTATCTTCGCCGTTTTCTCCCGGTGCCGTCATTACAGCCTTAAGAGTATACAGATACGGATCGCATATGTCCCAGATATGAGGCTCCGATATAACAAAATCATTGCCGGAGATTCTTTCTGTATTTACGACATTACCCTTGAGATCGTATATTTCATAATCAACCCGGGCGCTTGCCGCTTTATTCCCAAGAACTTCTGTCTCTATGTGAAGTATTCTTTTACCATTTTCGTTACGTGTTGATACATATACTCCGTCCCTTGCTATATATGTATCGCCCGTCTGTCTGATATATACATTTCTGTAAATACCTGCGCCCGAATACCATCTGGTATTGGGAGACTGATAGGTAGCACTTACCGCGATCCTGTTAACGCCTTCATGAATGTACTGTGTTATCTCGCATCCGAATGCGGAATATCCGTATTTCCATTCGCAAGCTTTTACACCGTTTACATATACAGCGCTGTCCATATAGACGGCATCAAACTCCAGGAAAAATCTGCCTTTTACCTCATCAAGAACAAGATCTCTTATGTACCAGCCGGTGCCGTCACGGTACAGATCCGTGGAATCATATATAAGCCAGTCATGGGGAAGCTGAACAGGAGTAAATTCATTATCTCTGTTCATGGCTTCATCAAGTGAAGTACCGACTTTTGTTTCAAGAAACTTCCATCCATTATTAAACAGATATCTCATAATTTTCCCTCTAATTTTTTTTGGACAAACTCAGTGTGAATTCGCTTATCTATATATAATCACAACTTGCAGATTAAATATAGTTAAAAAAATCGGCAGACATACCGCGCTTTTTGCGCGATACATCTGCCGCCCATACATTTACACTTCCATGACAAAAGGTCCGAGCAGTTTACAGGGAACCTTTTTCTTATTTTCAATACAGGTGTTGTAGATAATGTCTCCGGTATATGTATTGCTTTGGAGATACATTATCTTCTCGGGAAATTCCGGTGTTGCAATTCTAAGAAGGATCGTATTGTTATCGATAAGCTCCGCAATAGCGGGATAGATCTTTCCGCCTGCCTGAGCTGCGAAATCTTTGATCTTACCCGCCTTTGCCTTATCAGGTGAATAAGCGATAAGACCGTTTCCGATACCTTTGAATTTAAGTATCACTTCATAGCCCACAAATGTTTTGTTGACCACGGTTTCTTTTATCTCGGGACCTGTTGAAGGAATAAAAAGCTTTCCGGGATACTTCACATCAAGTGCGATATCCGCAAGTCTTGTTCCCACAAGCTCTTTGTTCATGGGATGAAGATCGTTGTCCTCACCTGCATCTATCATAACCGCCATATAGGTGTTCGGAACTTCTTCGGTGATACGTCTCTGAACTTCCCTGAACTCCCACCAGGAATCGTAGGAATCGCAGTCGGGATCTCCGCAGTCAATGGTAAAGTTGGGAAGCTGTGCAAGGATAAAGGGAATATCCTCATCGCCCCAAAGTTTTCTGTATCCTTCGATCTGAATCTTACTCATCTTCAGATAATCTGCAAAATGAGAATCAGATTCTCCCTGATACCAGATGATTCCTTCAATGGGGAATTTGGTACATGGCGCGGTCATGCAGTTGAATAATCCCGTTGCTTTCCAGTCAATAAAATCAATATCGGGATAAGGAAGATCATTCCTCGCACCGATGCTGTACTTCCATTCTCCGGAAAGATCAATCGCACCTTCGGGAATATCATTACTCCATGCATCGGGCTTGCATGAATCGTTAAAGATCATCATGCGTTTTCCCGGAGTTATTCTGCCGGTTCCGTGATTAACCGTGATCCTTATGACAACGGTATTTTCACCCTCAGTGATTACGCCTTCGGGAATGTTATATTTTCTGGGAGGATATAAATAACC
>JAEEXJ010000053.1 GCA_016291475.1 Lachnospiraceae bacterium
TCCTTTTAAAATTGTTAGCTTATGCTAACTCTAAAACATAGCATTCTCTTTTTCTCATGTCTATAGCCTTTACAACGACTTTGTGAGCCTGTAGTCACAACAGTCATCACCTTCAGCCACTGATTTAGTCCGTTTATAATCAACTCCCCTGAAGCCGTTCATATATTCTTTATCCATGCAGCAGATCATCTGAACAGCTTCCGGAGTCCCAAGTTCCCGTGCCTTATCATAAAGAGGACAGCTTACCACATCCATGAAGCACTGTTCTTTGGTAACTTTAAGGTTCTTTATTTCATATCCATCGCTCAGTTTTGCAGCAATTCTATCCATCCTCTTCCACATGAGTGAAGGAATGCCCGGAAAAGCAGTAATCTTGCTAAAGATACCTTGTAATCTGCGTCCCATCTTTGTTCCAAAGCCTCTTGTAACAGCCAAAGCTTCTCCGGGATAGAAATGCTCAACTGAACGATACAGTGCTACTGCTGGAAAGACATATGACACACTCGCCTTATCTGCGGATGGTTCAGCATTCTTTAATCTGGAAAACTCCTCTTCAGCATAATCCCATATATCTTTTGCCTTAGCTTTTCCGTATTTCTCAGCCAATTCCGAATAAAAACGCTTAAATATAGAAGATTTTTTAAGAGTATTGCTCATACAGACTGCTCTCCATTGCTTCTTCATCCCCAATCTGTTACTTACTATACTCCATGATACTACTTATTGTTAGTTGTTGCTAACTTTTCTCAAAAATTTATCATCTCATTTTTCTCTTACAAGATCATACATAAAGCTCTTTTCCCCAAGCGTTCTTGTACCCACATGTTTCATGCCAATATGCTCATACTTATCTTTCTTAAGCTTGGCATCAGTTGATACTATGACCGGTAAGCCAGCCTCATCAGCCACTTCGAATGCAGTCTCAACCAGCGGACGCATAAATCCCTTACCCTGATATTCCTTTTTTACGGCAAGCAGTTCTATCTGTACAAACTGTTTCTTTTTATCCCTATATGTCTTTTCAAGACTTGCTCCTCCAGCCTGGAACTTCTTCACAATGTCGCTGAAGTTCCTAAAGCCAAGAGCTCTTGCCATCCTCCAGACCATTTTAAACATTGCAATTCCGGGATATGGATGTGTAGTATCCGTCAGAATAATAATGCCCTCCCTATTCTCTGATGTCGCATATATCCCATCATATTCATTTGCCGTTTTTATCATGGCTACCAGATAGTTAACCAGGCTTGTCCTGTCTGGGTATCCGGGATAATAAGGAACCATTCCGATTTCTTTATCACCATAGTCATAGTACGCAAACACCTCCGCAAACTCTCTCATTTCCGCTTCTGTCAATTTTACCTTGTTCAGCATGACAACCTCCTTGAAATCATTGATAATTCCAAGTATAATCTTCGCAAAATGACTATCAATATTTTTAAAGTCATTAAAACTATTAGCGGAGAAAACCGATATGCCAAAGATATTCACAGATGAAAATAGGGATGAAATCCGAAAGAAACTTCTTGATAAAGGATTTAAGATGCTAAAAAAGGGCGGCTTATCTGCCGTAAACATCGATAAGCTAACAGAAGAAACATATATCGCCAAGGGCACCTTCTATAATCTGTTCGAAAATAAATCTGAATTCATGTACCACATGATGATTCACGAGAGAAACCGTGCCAAAGAAAAGCTCCTCTCCTATCTTAACGATTCCGGCAAACTAACAAAGGATTCTCTGCGTGACTACCTCAAATGGTTGTCAGCAGAAAATCCCAATGTGTTTGCTTTTCTAACCGATGCCGAAAAAAAGCGCCTCATAGCATCCTGGTCAGACAAATATATAGAAGACAAAAGTAACGACAGTAAGACCATGCATATGCTCTGTTCCTGACTTACCACTTACTCAAAGCTCTTTTCATACTCACCTCATCAAACTTATGAACAGTCCTACAAGAACTGCCGGAATCAGTGCAAACAACAGCCCCGGGAATATAGCGCCTTTTAAATGAAACCACTTCTGATGGTAAGCCTTGTCCATGTGCTCTGTTCCTTCCAGCCTGAACATTTTCATATTTGCAAATAGCACCCAGTCCAGAAAAAGTGTGTCATAGGCTCCAATCCATACCATGAGTCCAAAAGCGATCGCGAATCCCTGCCAAAATGTAACTGCCCCGGCAAGCTTCGCGCATATGGTAAGAATAACTGTAAACATGATTATTCCACAGGACTTCGCCAGTACTACCTTTTTTGATTTATATGAAACATCCACTCTTTCATGTGTTTTGAAGTATTCTTCTTGAATATCAGGCGGGTAATTATGGATACATGCCGGACTGTACATTTTTTCCCCATGAAAAGACACAAAAAGAATTGTTGTAAATAATACTGCAAATACTATCGCTTCAATTACCAATACATACCAAACCATGTTACCTGCTTCCCTCCCTCATAATACGACCATCATAATCCCTGCCAGTACAGCTGCAATAATAGGATTGCCTACAATCGTAATCAGCCACTTCACAATCTTCGTCTTTTTGGGGATGTAAGGCCTTAGATCTTCGGTTCCCGGAATCGTCCAGGCTTTTGTATGCTCCACCCAATACCAATCAATAAAGAATCTGTCGAATAGTCCTTCTGCCATTGTCATAGCATATATTTGGAGAAATAGTATAAAGCAAACCACAATGCACTCTAATATCAAGATCATAGTAAACCTCTATTCTTATGTATCATCATGAAGCCTGCAATTCAACCATATGTGCATACTCCCCATTCATATCCATCAGGGCTTTGTGGTTACCTCTCTCTACTATCTTTCCACCAGATATGACAAGTATCTGATCTGCATCTTTTATAGTTTTGAGTCTATGAGCGATAACAAGAAGTGTTTTGTCCTTACATAATTCTGAGATTGCCTCCTGGATTGCTCTTTCATTATCTGCATCCACGCTTGATGTTGCTTCGTCAAGTATAACGATAGGCGCATTCTTTAGAATACATCTTGCAATGGATATCCTCTGCTTTTCACCACCTGAAAGAGATGCTCCGCCCTCCCCGATCACAGTATCAAAACCTTCGGGAAGCTTCATGATAAAGTCATAGCACCTTGCCTTTTTTGCTGCTTCTTCAACTTCTTCCCGTGTTGCTTCGGGGCGGCCAATGGCGATGTTATTATATACACTGTCCTGGAACAGATAGACTCTCTGGAACACCATACCTATATTGTCCATAAGACTCCCCAATGACACGTCTCTTATGTCCTCGCCCCGTACAAGAATACGGCCGTTCTTAACATCCCAGAATCTTGCAAGAAGTGAGGCTATTGTTGACTTTCCTCCACCGGAAGGACCGACAAGTGCTGTCATCTCGCCTTGTTTCACTTCGAAAGATACATTCTTAAGCACATCTTTATCGGTATAGGCAAAGCTGACATTATCATACACGATCTCCGCAGGAGCGGATTCCGCATCTGCGATACTTCCCAGTTCTTTCCTTCCTTCATCCTTTAATTCCTCTGCCTCAAATACTTCTTCTATCCTGTCAAGGCTTGCATTTGTGACAGTAAGCCTGGCCATCTGACTGTAATAGCTCTTGATAGAAACAAACATATCAAAAAGGAATAATGCCATACCTACCATATATACATCCGATATTGCTCCTGCATTAAAAAGGTAAGCACACATCGCGAGCACAAGCGCGGTACCTATACCAAAGGTCAGGTAAAGTGCCCTCGACCAAGGGGTGTAAGCAGCTTCAAAGTCTATGCTCGACCTGCAGCTCTTTTCGAATTCATCCGTCAGTCTCTTTGAATTTTCGCCCAGCATATTGTATGACTTGATGATTCCTATTCCTTCCGCAAAATCAAGAACTTCTTCTGTCAGAGACTCGCTTGCCTCCTGCTTTATAACCGAATGCTTCTCGGAAGTTTTGAGCATAAGATTTCCGACTATGATAAATGCTGCAACAATCAGCAGTGATAACAAGCCAAGCCTTATATCCATCACAAACATCATGACCGTCATGATACCCTGTGAAATGATAAAGGTCACCAGTTCTGATAATACTCCCATACAGTTCTCCTCGATAAATACCATATCGGTGGCAAGGACCGAACTGATCTTTCCCATATTTCCTTCCGTAAAATATCCCATGGGAAGCTTTCTCAAATGATCACCAAGTCTCAGGCGCATATCCGCAAATACCATATACCCCGCCGCCGATTGGAGGACATTTGATAAATGCTCAAAAAGCGCCTGCAGAATAACGCTTAAAAGAACGGCCACTCCCAGAATTATGCACTTTGTCTTATCCATCACTCCCTGCATAAACCAGCTTATACAGAAGAAGCACAGCACAAGCGGGGCCTTCATCATGAGTCCTTTAAGGAAAGCTGTTATATATGAAGCGCGAATCCTTCCCTTATATTTTCCTGTATTATTTATAAGTCTGTGCATTATCTTTATCATGACATTACGCCTCCCTAACTTTCCAGGTACTTGCAGAAACCGATGCTTCCCATAGATTCCTGTATTCGTCACAGGAATCTATCAGTTTGTCGTGTGTATCTGCTGCGATACAATAGCCTTCCTTCATCACACAGATTTTATCAGCATTCTTTATGGTAGAAAGCCTGTGAGCAATAACGAGCACGGTCTTTTCCTTTACTATCTCATCCAGGGCCGCATTCATCTTCTCCTCATTTTCGGGATCCATAAATGCCGTTGCTTCATCAAGCACTATGATCGGGGCATCTTTAAGTATCGCCCTGGCAAGTGAAATCCTCTGACGTTCACCTCCCGAAAGCTGTTTTCCTCCATCGCCAGCCTGCGTCTGTATTCCATCAGGAAATCTTTGCAGGAATTCATTGCACTGGGCTCTTCCTGCTGCATCAAGCACTTCCTCTTTTGTAGCATCTGGCTTACCGATGAGGATGTTTTCATACAGACTTGTGTTAAAGAGAAACTGTTCCTGAGAAACAAATGCCACCTGATCATTCAGCGACTCAAGGGACATATCAGTGATGTCCTGCCCACCTATTGTTATACTTCCGGAATCAAGATCGTAGTAATGTACCAGAAGCTTAGCAAGAGTTGACTTTCCACTTCCGGATTCGCCCACAAGTGCTGTGGTTGTTCCCTGTTTGAGAGCAAGATCCACTCCATGCAGAACTTCTGCATCCTTGTAGCTAAAATGAACATCCCTGAATTCAACATCCATATTATTCCCTTTAAATCCTGATGTTCCTTCTTTAAGAGGAGGATGTTCCATCATCTTTTCCAACTCTGTAATCTTATAGTCAAGCTGCGGGAACTTTCCTGCAAAGTTAAGCGCCTTTAGTACTGACGGGCCCACAGCAAAGGACATACAGAATACAAGCACCATCTTATCCAGGGTGATAGTCCCGCCCAGTACCATCAGAGAACCGAATGGCAGCATAAGGAGTACAAGGCATGGCAGGACGCTTGAATATACTGCCATCCAAGGCCAACAGACCTTGTACCAGTCCAGGGTAAAGTCACGATAGCTTCTTACCACTTCCCCAAAACGCTTATAAGAATCGCCATCTTTATTAAAGACCTTAACTACCTCCATGCCATTTACATATTCGATGATTGTATTGTTCATATTTGCTGCGGATTCATAATAGGCATTCATCTTCTCCATTCCGGATTTCATCATCATGCCCATAGCAAACATTCCCACCACAAGCGGTACCAGCGATAAAAGACCAAGCCTCCAATTGAATACAAACATAAGAACAATAATGATGGCGGGGATTGCGATATTGGCAATTCCCTCAGGAATTGCATGCGCCAGCAGAAGCTCAACCTGATCTATATCATCGGTAAACACCTTCTTTATACGTCCCGAACCGAGCTCTGTTATATTTCCCAGCGGCTGCTTCTCAAGCTTTCCCTGCAGAGAAATCCTAAGGTTCTTCAGTGTGTTATATGCACTGATATGCGAAAACTCCAGCCCCTGCACATATGTAACGGAAAAAATAATCTCACATATGGCAATCGCCACGACTCTCAGCAAAATATAGGATGCATCGATATGCTCACCTCGCGTAAGAGGCGATATTATCTGATACATAAAAAAATACGGTGCAATATTTGCAATAATGCCTACAGACATCATTAACACTGCCCAAATGGTATACTTTTTGTATTCTCCAATATAAGGAGCCACTTTTTTAAACATTACTCTTTCCTCCGTACAATATCCTTTGAATGTATGTAGTTAGCCCTCGCTAACCAACACCTATATTTTTAGCCGTCTTCCGACGGCATTATAACAACTGTATCAATTGATTTCGATGGCATCTGCCCAGTCAAAGAAGCGACACACAACCTTGCAATGCGCCTCAATCTCATTCCATGACATGCCATGGATAAAAGGTTCATATACAGCTGTCCAGAAGGATGAGCACAGGATATGCATTTCTTCCTTGCTGATTTCCCCATTGACGAGACCTCTATCCTTTGCTGCTTTATAGAATTGTAAATATGCTTTGGTCATACGGAAAGAGAAATCGTGCTGGTAATTCTCATATCTTGTTCCGGCAGCTTTGTCTATCAGGAGTGTAAATCCATCGCGAAACTCCCATAAGGTCTTAAATAACTCCAGCGTATGCTTCTCATCCATTTTCCATGAATTTATCAGCTCTTCGTCTGACATATTCGAAAAGTCCACATTTGAACGGCTGTCAATAAAACGATCAAGAGCGTCTGTAGTATCCTTTACAACTGCACAGAAAAGTTCTTCTTTCCCTTTATAGCGCTTGTAGAGTGCGCCTGTTGTAATTCCTGCGTTTTTGCATATCGTCTTTAATTCAGCCTTTAAGAACCCAACTCTTTGGAACTCCTCCTGTGCGCTTGCAAGAAGCCTTGGGTCGATACTTCTATCCGGTACAGACATACTCTTCTCCTTGGATAATACATTTACCGATAATCTGATTATCAACTTCTTAATAATAAATACTCCAGGTTTTATCGTCAAGGAGTATTCACTACAACAAAGCGATAATATTTTTCAATAACTGCCTTTCTCTATTATGCATTCCGTATACATTAGCGGTATCGTGGATGCAAGCTGCTTTGACCTCTTTACTTCAAATCCGTTTTCCTCAAGAAATGTTTTGTAGCCGTCTTTTTCCACTGTATACTGTATCAAACTCATGTTGTTTGTCCCTTTATATCGTGATTACTTGCCCTGTATACTTGAAACAATTTTTAAAATGCCCCTTAAACTTCCATTTCCATAAATACATCTATTGCCTTTAGCACGGGATCTGCATATTCCTTTCCGCCAAACAACCACTGCTCGTGTTGCATGTTAAACTCTCTGATATCAGGGTCATGGAAATACTTCTTATAACGTTTCAGATACTTCTCTCCCATCTTATTGGCATAAATGAAATGCGCCCTAGTATGCTCTACACTGATATCATCCTCAAGATGTGTTAGGAGATCCGTATAATACTCATTCTTAATTGACTCAGGATTAAACTTTGAGAAACAACTCATGAACTTTTCGGCGTTTTCATCATCCATTTCAAAGAACTTTTTCAGCTTTTCCTTTGACTTATTTCTTTTCTTCTCGCTGCCTGTAAAGCTTATGAGAAGAGGTACTACAAGCATTGACTGCAGCTTTGCAGATAGTTTTCCGCTCTGATCAAGATCCGGACTGCCAAATATGGCATGATCTATATGCACGTTCTTTCTCATAACAAGCTGTCCTACAAAACTAGATCCAAGAGAAGACCCAATAGCCCCGTCTATTCTCCCGGAATGGTGCCCTTTTATGTACTTCTCAATTTTCTCAGTTACAGTTATCATATCCGGAAAAATATCATCACTTCCATCGAACCCATCGTAATTCACACATATGAGATGATACTTCTCTGACAAACTATCGATTACTGTTCCAAAATTCGTCTGCCAGTCACAGCATGTTCCCGGCAACAGCATCAATGTCTTCCCGGACATATTCCTGGAATTCAAAGTTCCATAATTTCTAAATCGTCCGGAACAAAAAGCTTTCCATTATCCAAAGAAAGGGCATCTTTCTTTGATACACTGCTGGTTCTGCGATGAGAACTCACAGTGTTGCTTCTCATATTCGATCTGCACTCCGTAGTGCTGTCTTACGTACTCTATTCCATGCTTGAACGCAATCATAGCATCTCTTTTACAACATCTTGGGCCATTTATCTGGCCAAGTTCTCCTATGGCGCTTGATGTAAATGCCATGTGGTCTCCCCATGTGCCATCCTCAGAAAGTGGTCCTGTACCATCAATAATAGAAAGAGCTGCTCCTATAGATGTTATCGCTCCGCATATTCCCCACAATCCGCACATTGCTCCCGGCATCCGAAGTCCTTCTTTCAAAAGTTTCTCCAAGGCATAGTCTATATCTATTTTACCGCCAGCATTATGATAAGCCATTAAAAGACATGCCCCATCTAATATATGATGCTCTGGCCCATGTATGCTTATATACTCTTTTTTTGCCATTGACTTAAACATCTTGATAGGATTTACGCCTTTTTCATTACGTATATCTTCAATAATTCTGTTTGCTTTTTCTTCAATAGTCATAAGTAGTTTCTCCTATAAACTAATTATGAAGCTCTGTACTCCATAAGAGTTGTGTTCTGCCATTTTCCAAATCGATCTTTAGCTATTCTTTCCCTATAGCCAATTTCCCTGAAACCACATTTTTTGTGTAAAGCTATACTTGCTTTATTAATTGAGAATATTGCAGAATATATGCTCCAATATCCACATTGCTCTGCCTCTCTGATGATCGAATTTACCAAAGCTGTGCCTATACCATGACCTCTATAGTTTCTATCAACATATACACTCATTTCAACGCAGCCTTTATATGCGCACCTACTTGAAGAAGGACTTAGCGCTATCCAGCCTACAACCTTTCCTTCTTCCTCAAAAACAAACCTGCAATTCTTTATGTGGCCTTCATTCCACTCAGTAAAACTAGGACACTCTGTATTAAAAGTTGATGTTCCCTCTTCTAATCCCTGCTTGTAAATCTCTGCTACTGTCCCCCAGTCTTCATCTCTCATTTCTCTAATCACAGCATTCCACCTCCGATTTTTTTATCGCATCATTATAGATATTTAATGCCTCTAAAACCTGACTCTGTTTTTCCTTTGGAATCATTGAAAAAACTCTCTCAAACTTCAAATTCATATCTTTCTCTATTGTATTGAATCTTGCCATTCCTTCATCAGTCAGATTAAGCACTACGCACCTGCGATCCCTTTTTGAGGGTTCTCGCAAAACATATCCTTTTTGAACAAGTTCTTCTACAGATCTGCTTACAGCACTTTTATCCATCTTAAGAAGTTCAGCAAGTTCCTTTACACATATTCCAGGTTTTCTGCCTATCTCAACAACCAGAAAGCATTGAGATGTATTAACGTTACATTGGCAGCAATCTGAACTGTTTAGCTTCTCAAGATTACGTTCTAATTCTCTGGTACTTTCTCGAAATAGTTTTACCTTATCCATCGAATGTCCTCCTATGGATTTAAATGATAAAATCATTAGTTGTATTTGTCAACCATTTTATGATATAAAAAAGCCACATGGCCGATACAAACAACCATGTGGCAATTCCGTGGGCATATTCATTAAGCAATAACATCAAGTAACTTATCCTTTGGATAATTCGATAATGGAAAACTTTTTCGGTTTGTTAAAAAGTGAAATGTTTTATCACCATAAATTTGATTCAACAGATGAACTTATAGTCGCCATAAAAGATTATATAGATTACTACAACAATAAAAGGATAAAAGAAAAACTAAAAGGACTTAGTCCTGTACAATACAGGACTAAGTCCACAGAAGTTGCCTAACAAGTAATTAAAGTGTCCAACATTTGGGGTTCACTTCATTGTGAAGGTGCTTTTAACGTGTTCTCTTATTTGGTCGTAAATCGGTCGTAAATTTTGACCTTGCCTACTTGTAACCGCTGATTTTACGCCATTTCTTACGATAAAGATTTGAGTGTGGGAAAAAGCAGTACATCACGGATGGAAGGTGAATCGGTAAGAAGCATTACGAGTCTGTCGATTCCGTATCCGATTCCGCCCGTAGGAGGCATACCGATCTCGAGTGCGTTGAGGAAATCCTCATCGGTGTGCTGTGCCTCATCGTCACCTGCCTCTGCAAGTGCATCCTGAGCTGCGAATCTTTCTCTCTGATCGATGGGATCGTTGAGCTCTGAATATGCGTTGCACATTTCCCAGGTATTGATGAAGAGCTCGAAACGCTCTACCTTGGTGGGATCTGTGGGCTTCTTCTTGGTAAGAGGTGAGATCTCGATGGGATGATCCATGATAAATGTAGGCTGGATCAGTTCCTTCTCACAATACTCTTCGAAGAAGAGATTGATGATGTCGCCCTTCTTGTGACGATCTTCAAATTCGATGTGATGTTCCTTGGCAAGAGCCTTGGCTGCATCATCATCTGCAACGGTATCAAAATCGATTCCGGCATATTTCTTGATAGCCTCGTTCATGGTAAGACGAGCGAAAGGCTGTCCGAGGTCGATCTCGGTTCCCTGATAGTTGATCTTGGTAGTTCCGAGTACCTTCTCCGCAACATACTTAAACATGGACTCGGTGAGTTCCATCATTCCGTAATAATCGGTGTATGCCTGATAGAGCTCCATGAGTGTAAACTCGGGATTGTGTCTGGTATCTACACCTTCGTTTCTGTAAACACGTCCGATCTCGTAAACTCTCTCAAGTCCGCCGACGATAAGTCTCTTCAGATAAAGCTCGAGAGATATTCTGAGCTTAACATCCTCATCGAGAGCATTGTAATGAGTCTCGAAAGGTCTTGCCGCAGCACCGCCCGCATTTGATACGAGGGTGGGAGTCTCAACTTCCATGAAGTTTCTGGTATCGAGGAAGTTTCTGATCTCCTTGAGGATAGCGGATCTCTTTACGAAAGTATCCTTAACCTCGGGATTCATGATGAGGTCTACATATCTCTGTCTGTATCTGGTATCGGTATCGGTAAGTCCGTGGAATTTCTCGGGAAGTATCTGAAGGCTCTTGGATAGAAGAACCATCTTGGTTGCATGAACGGAAATCTCTCCGGTCATGGTTCTGAATACATATCCCTCAACTCCGAAGATATCGCCGATGTCGGCTTTCTTGAAATCCGCATAGGATTCTTCTCCCAGAGCATCCTGAGAAGCGTATACCTGAACTCTTCCCTTAAGATCCTGGATATTTGCAAAAGAAGCCTTGCCCATTACTCTCTTGAAGAGCATTCTTCCCGCAATTGAAACATTTATGGGAGATGCATCGAGAAGTTCGCGGCGCTTATTGTATGCTTCCTTCTTAGCCTGACGATATGCAGAGATTGTCTCGTTATCAGCACCCTCTGCAGGCTCTACAAGCTCAGGCTCTACATAGTCTTTAAGGATCTCTTTTTCATGTGCCTCGTAAAGAGCAATAACTTCATCGGTGTGATGAGTCTGCTCATACTTGGTGATGACAAAGGGATCTCTGCCTGCCGCCTGAAGGTCCGAAAGCTTCTGTCTTCTGACCTTGAGGAGCTGACCTACGTCCTCCTGAGGAGCATTCTTCTGATTCTGCTGATTATTGTCTGCCAACTTGATTACCTTAATCCTTCCAGATATCAATGATCTTGAACTTTAAAACACCTGCGGGAGTCTCTACTTTAACGGTCTCTCCCTTTTTGCTCTCTTTAAGAGCACGTCCTACAGGGCTCTCATCCGAAATCATGAAGTTGAGAGAATCTGCCTGTGAGGAACCTACTACCTTATATTCAACAGTCTCGCCGGTCTCAAGATCCTTAGCCTTTACGAAGGTTCCGGAAATGATCTCTGCATTCTTGAGAAGCTCTTCGAGCTCAGCGATACGGTCTTCGATCTTACCCTGCTCGTCCTTAGCTGCATCGTACTCAGCGTTCTCGGAAAGGTCGCCCTGTTCACGCGCTTCCTTGATCTTCTGAGCGATTTCCTGACGACGGTTTACTTTCAGATCGTGAAGCTCGTCCTCATACTGTCTGAGACCCTCTTTTGTAAGCTTATTTGTATCTTCCATGTCTAGGTACTCCCCTTTCTGTGACGTACGTTAATGCACTTTCTTCTATATAGCACTACGTGCAAGTTCTCATTTTATCGGGAAAACCCCGAAATGTCAAGAAAACAGGGCGGTCAGCGGCCGCCCTGTCAACCTTATAATTTTGTGTAATAAGATAACATTATCCGAGAAGATCCTTGAGAGCCTGCATACCGGAAACATCGGTTGCAGCCTTGTTGGAATCCTGGATCTGGAGATAGATCTCTTTTCTGTATACGGGAACCTCTCTGGGTGCGGTAATACCGAGCTTTACCTGATCACCCTTTATCTCAAGGATGGTCACCTCTACATTGTTGGCAATGACCAGAGCCTCGCCTTTTTTACGGGAAAGTGCAAGCATTCTTATTCGCCCTCCTTTCTCGACTTGAGTATCTCATAGATAGGGAATTTTACGGGATAATCATTACCCTCTACGATGATCTGAGCTCCTTTCTTTTCATCCGAATTGATGATGATGGGGCCCTGAAGGTTAACGGTCATCTTGGTCAGATCGGTGGGAACGGTTACGGTAACGAGTACCACGATGTTCTCATCGCTGATATTTCCGAGGGATGAAAGGAATTCCTCGCTGACCTGGGGATTATAATCTTCGCAAACCATAAGAGGATTCATTACGGGCATTGCGAAAGCGGGTTCTTCTATAGACTGAAAATATCTGATTCCTGCGTCAGTACCCTTTTCTTCGTCATGGATAAGGGTAAAGTGCTTGAGATCCGGAAAACCTATGATTCCGTCCTCAAAGGTAAGGATTTTGTCGTCGCTGATCTCTACATCTCCGAATATCTTTGTTTTGATAAACATTATGGTCTCCTTTCCTTACAGATAATTAAGCAGTGTGTTCTGCATTATCTTGCTTGTTGCCATAAGTGCCGCTTCGTAGGTAACGCTGGCGCTCTCTAAGCTGATGGCCACCTCTGTGATGTCTATGTCCTCGTTCTGGCTCTGCAGGGTTTCGAATGTAGTCTTCTGGTTCTGAAGTCTGGATTCTATAAGTGCGAGCTTGGAGGATCTGGTACCGTTATTGGTGATCGCAAGGCTGGTATCGTTAAGGTACCCCTGCATTGCGGTAATTCCCTGTTCGAAACGCTTCTGAGCGATGTCTTTCTGGAAGGTGAACGCCTTGTTTGCCGCATCGAGCTGGTTCTTAAGAGTATCCAACTCTGCCTGAACAGTAGTGGTGGAGATTTTCTTCTCGATGTCCTTGATGGTGGTTTCGAGATCCACCACAGCCTGCATCGCATTTACGAGATCGTCGATCTCCCTTCCTATTCCGAGCTTGAAGCATTCATCTGCAGTAGAGTTGACTCTGATCGTTGTATTGAATCCTACGTCGTACTCGATGGACTGTCTTTCAACAGTAGTATCAAGGTAACTCTCATTATACCTTATGTAAGAAGTGGTATCTACATTTAAATTACCTGTTGCGGGGTCTTTTTCAACCTCCATTGAAGCACTGCTGAAGAAATGCTGGGGGCGAAGATCCTCTGCCTTAAACTCGGTCTTCTGATAAGTAATGAGTATCTGGGATTCGTCTTTTTCTCCGGTAGTGGCATTATCCTTGGTAGCCATGAGGGTATCATAGATATTTTTTCCAAGAAGGATCTCCCCCGTATCTGCCAGATAGATCACTGCATCATCATCGGTAGCAGCCAGGGTATAGGGATCCGTGGCAGGATCACCGGGATTCGCTCCGGGGATAACATCGGTGGACTTATATGCGGTCATATTGTTAATGGTCTGCATGGTTCCGTTTGAATCATAATAGCGGATAACAGGCTCGGTCTCGAGCATTCCTGCCTGATAATCATCCTTTTCATCCAGATCGTCATATGAAAGTCTGAATCTGTAGCAGGTTGAGGAGCTGATGCCCTGTTCTGTGATGGTATTATGATTTCCATCGTTAAAGTTGGCAGCTGTCCAGGTGGAAATATTTCCCTGATTTACATGAGTTACCGTGTCAATGGCGGTTCTGTTAACCTGCTCGGTGAGCTGGTATCTCATGTAGGTCTGCTTCTGAAAAGAAAGAGAGGTATCGGTCCTGTATCCGGTAAATACATATCTTCCGGCATAGTCCGCATCACCGGTCTTATAGATCTCGCTTGAAAAAGCCTTGAGTTCTTCAAGGATGGTATTTCTGTCAGAGCTGGTAAGGTCGCCGTTAGCTCCCTTGGTGCAGTCGTTCTGGCAGGAAGTGATTATGGAAGAAAGCGAAGAAAGAGCATCCTCGGTTACTTTCAGCCAGCTGGTGGCGTCGGGGATGTTCTTGGAATAGTATTGGGTTACTTCCGTTACGTTTGAACGCAGGCGAAGAGCCCTGATAGCGATAACAGGGTCGTCGGAAGGACGTATGATCTTCTTTTCGGAAGAAAGCTGACTTGTAAGTTTGTCTTCGAGAACCTTATTGGTATTGATATTTGAGAGGTTGTTCCTCTGCATTATCTTATTGGTAATACGCATATCTGCCTCCTGCGGATCCTCCGCTTTTGGTCAGACATCCTTGTCGGTCTTATATCGGGTTCCTTCCCGATATCACTACTATTATACTCCCGTCTCGAGGATCAGTCTTCTGTATATCTCCTGGAAAACGGATATCATTTTGGATGAGAGGTTGTAAGCATTCTGGAACTTGACCAGATTGACTGCTTCTTCGTCTTCATCGACACCGGACACGGTAAGTCTGGTATTTCCTATAGCCTTCTGTACCGCTTCATAGCTTTCGACTCCGGTATTTGCTGCCGATGCGTTAAGCGCTACATCGGAGAGAACTCCCTCAAGGTAACTCGATGCGGTGCCGCCCCTGAAGGAAAGAGGATCCTTTGCATTTGTCATATCCTGAAGAGCTTCCAGCAGGTCGTTCTGCTCTACTCCGTCACCGGCCTTGAACTTATTGGTCATGAGAGTGGGGTCGTTGACCATTGCGGTCAGGATATTGAAGTTCTCTGCGGTAAGCTTGTAATAGGAATCATCTGTAACATCCACCTTTATCTGAGTTCCGTATGTGGACTGTTTAACCGCATCTTCCCTGGAATTGTATGCTCTGAGAAGGGTATCTGCTCTCCATTTATCTGTTGCATCCTGATTGGGGAAGAAGTACTGCTGATCGTCTGTAGCTTTATCACCGGTAAACATTATCATTCCGGTATTGTCGTTACCCTCTTTGAGGATATCGTTGAACTTCTGTGCGAAGGTTCTGACCCACTCATTGAGCTGAGCCATGTAATAGGGGATTCCTTCATATCCGATGTCATCACCTATCTTGGCGGGCTTACCCACACGGTCGTTGGTCACGTGTCTGGGATTAAGTTCCTGCTCATTACTGAGAACGAAAGTGTATGAATAGGTAGCCTTTCCGTTTGTGTCGATATCTACGCTGTATGACCAGGAATCATAGTAGAATTCGGTATTTCCGAGGTTTATGATACCGCCCTGATCGGAAAGATTGCTCTTATTGAGGTCCTTGAGGAAATCTGCGCTAACTTCTACGGTTACGGTATCGTGCAGACCGCCGTCTTTATCGGTATATCCGTTTACTGTGGTATTAGTTACGTTTCCGTTGAAGAATTCGCTGTTGTTACCGTCTCTCAGCTCAACAAGTCCTCTTAATTCTCCGCCGAGTCTTGCATTGGCGAGGTTGAACTTCTCACCGTTCTCCCAATATACATCGTAAAGACCGTTGATATCGGTCATATTTACTTTCTCAAAATCCTCACGAGCCACGCAGGTAAGTTCATTATGCTCATTGGCATCTACAAGAGGCTGTCCGCCTGCGATCTTAACTATATATCTGTAAGCTCCGGTCTCTCTGGTGGGATCGTTCTTGTCATAAACAGGAAGTTCCTCTGTCTCAACATTGACTATCTCGGATAATCTGTCGATAAGAAGGTCTCTTCTGTCTCTGAGCTCGTTTGCTTTCTGGCCGCCCATCTCGATGGTGGTGATCTGCTCGTTAAGGGTGGCGATCTCTGCCGAGATGGAGTTGATGTCGTCTATCTTGATCTTGATCTCGGAGTTTACATCCTTCTGTACATTCTGAAGGTTTCCGACGATCTGGTTAAAATAATCCGTAAGCTGTCCGGCATATCCTACGAACTGGCTCTTGGCACTTGACGATCCGGGATCCTTCATCATCTCTTCAAGTGCGGTGATCATGAGCTTATCGTAAATGGATGAAAATCCGCCGTTGGTTCCGCTGTCGTAGAAATAATCCTCGAGCTCTCTCATGTAATAGCTCTTCATGTTATACTCACCGAGCTTGGCGTTGTTGTTCCAGTATTTCTGATCGTAGAATCCGTCTCTGATACGCTCTACGGACAAAGTATCAACGCCCGCACCGGCGCATCCGTATCTTTCAAATGTACGGATGGGATATGCAGCCTGGGTATCTACCTGCTGTCTTGAATATCCTTCGGTCTGGACGTTGGAAATGTTATTTGCGGTTGTATTAAGGTTGGCATTAGCTGCCAGAAGTCCTGAATATGCGATATTTAATCCGAAAAACTGTGAACTCATATGATATTCCTCATAAATAGCCGCTTCGGCAATGCTTGATCCGATTCGTGAAGGCGTATCTTACGCCATGCCTCCGCTATATATATCGGTAAATACAGGGGGAGACTTAAGCCTCCCCCTGCAAAAACGCCTATAAATCATTGTTTTCAGAACAAACTTGTGATCAGGTGCTCCATCATCTCATCGACTACATTGATGAATCTTGATGATGCGTTGTAAGCGCTCTGGAATTTGATCATATTGCTGAGCTCTTCGTCCGAAGAAACAGCTTCAACCTGATCCTTGGCGCTCTCTGCGGCAGAAACCGTCTTAGCCTGATTCTCGTATATGCTGTTATACATATATCCGGAGTTGGATACCTGTGAAACAAGATCGCTGTAGTATTCGTTGAGACTGACCTTCTTGATAACGGTAGGATTAAGGGTATAGACTTCCTCGGTAAATACCTTCTTTAAAGCCTCCATGGTCTTAATATCCTCGGAACCGTCCTTGAGTCTGAATCCCATAAGGGAAGGAGTCTGGAGGAGGGTCTGGTTGATGTTGGTATTTGCCACGGAATACAGGCTGTACTTAAGGTCTGCCAGTTTGTTCTGGTCTATTACGTTGCCGTTGTTATCCACAACCTGACCTCTTGAGTTGAACTTGGGCATTTCCTCTTCGTTAAATACCCAGTAAGAACCCAAAGATGTGTTGTACTCGGTATATCCGTCGGTGGTAGATTTCTGGAATAACTGGAGAGGTGCTCCTTTTGCATCTTCCATATAGTTATATCCATCGTCCGCATTGGGATAGATCTTGTATTCTTTTCCCTCATAAGCCTTGGAATCGGCAGCTTTGATCGCATTATATATGGTAAGGTCATCACCGGTGGATGAAGCACTTATGGTCCTTACGCCTGCTGCATTTTCAAGAACCCCGTTAACGGCAGTGACCACATTATGTATAAGCTGGTCAAACTCAGCCTCAATGTTCATAAGAACGGAATCCTTAACATCGTCATAGAATCTGATATCGGTATAATCCGCTCTTCTGTCACCTCTTGCGTAGAGAAGGCTTCTGAGCTTTCCTACGTCGGTATTTGCCTCAGAGGAAATAGGTCTGTCCGTGTCAAAAACATGGGCAGCTTCTATGTTATAGATCCTGTCGCCCTTTTTGCCGTCCGTGGTGAAGATGGTGTTGTCTATTTTCTTGGCATCTCCGCCGGGAACAACGGAATAATTGGAGTTCTGAGGCCAGTAGGGAGTGTAAAATCCGGTCTGGGAATCGATATCGATCCAGATCTCATAGCAAAGGGAACCTTTTACGAAGTCTTCCCCTTCTATCTGAACGGATACGGAACCGTACTGATCTTCCTTATAATTTATATTACAAAGAGAAGAAAGCTTATCGAGTATCAGATTTCTCTGGTCACGGAAATCATTGGCTTTCTCCTCGCCGAGTTCTATTTTCTGAATAACGGAATTAAGCTCCAGGATCTTCTTGCCATAATCATTGATGGTCTTAACATCCTGAAGTACCTGGAAATTGATATTGTCCTGATATCCGGCCAGGTCGTTGTATACGGAACGGGCTCTCTCAAGAAACTCAGCGGCTTCGCTTACGAGCGCACCCTGAGTTACGGAATTGCAGGGATCCTTGGTAAGCTCCTGGACAGCGGTCCAAAGATCTGACAAGGATTTCTGAAAAGAAGCACCGTTAAGCTCACCGAGAAGATCTTCGACTTCATTTAAGGTATTCTTGGAAACCTCATAGAAATCCTGTCTTCCGAGCTCGGTGCGGTATGTTTTGTCAAGGAAGTAATCCCTGACCTGTTTTGCATTAGAATAATAAACTCCAAGTCCGGCCTGCTGATAAGAAATCGCACTGCCTGTCTTGGAGATTGTTATATATCTTCTGTCGTCTAATTCAACCTGCTGTCTGGTATATCCTTCAGTATCAGCATTGGTGATGTTGTGTGCAACGGTGTTTAATGCGTTGCTGCTGGTCTGAAGTCCCGTGACACCCAGGGAAAGGTCACTCCACAGGGACATAACTTATCTCCTATTGTTTAGCGTCAAAGGTGCCTCTTGTTACTCCAAGGGTACCTCCGGTGTAATTTGCTCTCGAATAGTTTGCCGTTTCAGGAGCGGCTTTGAGTGAATTAAGAAGATTCAGTTCAAAATCCACCATTTCAAGTGAGCTCTTAAGGAGTTCGCTGTTCTGATCGTTTACCCTGGCAAGTTCGTGTACCACCGTGGTCAGTCTGTCGTATACTTCGGCAAGTTTTTTCTGTTCCGCGGGGGACTTATCAAGTAATCCGATAAGCGTCCTAAGTTTAAGTTCTTTAACGTCCCTGTTAATTACATTCGCTATGTCGGCAGTAACCTTGGACCTCGTTGAGTCGAGGTTCTGCAGCCTGTCGGCATGCGACTGTTCATCTTCCGTGATCCTGCTCAGCGCTTCCAGGTCGCCGGCCACAATGACCGGGGTTTTTGAGCGTGCCAGTCCAAGAACGATCTCATATTCATCGCATTCTTCCGAAAGTATGTTAATAAGATTTTCTACAAGACTAGCCACGCTTTACCCCAATTCCTGGAATTTCTGAAGAAGTTTGTCAGCAAAGCTCTCTGCGCTGACATTGTATGTACCTGACGCAAGTTTGGTCTTCATCGTATCTACAACTTCAGGTCTTACGTCGGGAGCTGCTGCAAGAGCATCCTTAGCAGTCTTCATGTCTTTTCCAATGCTGCTGATGGATACCTTATCGGTAGTTGCGGCTGTGCCCTTAACCTTCTGTGTATTCGAGACCCTCTGTGTCTGATACAGGCTCTGGATCTGAGAATAACTCTCTATACGCATTCGGTTTTTGCCTCCTTTTTTACGTATTGTAAGGCCTTTTCCAAGCCTTACATCTACTTTATCGGAGTGCAGTGACCAAAACTTTACACTTTATTTGCAAAAAAGCCCCTTTTTGAGCCAAAAACTCAAAAAGAGGCTATAACGTTTATTATAATTCGCAGGTTCCGACGGTTCTGGGGAAGGGAAGAACGTCACGGATATTGCCCATTCCGGTAAGGTACATGACGCATCTTTCGAATCCGAGACCGAAGCCTGAGTGACGGGCTGAGCCGTATCTGCGGAGGTCAAGGTAGAATTCGTAATCTTCCTTGGCAAGCCCAAGCTCTTCCATACGCTTTTCAAGCTTTCCGAGTTCTGCTTCTCTCTCACTACCGCCGATGATCTCGCCGATTCCGGGAACGAGGCAGTCCATAGCCGCTACGGTCTTTCCGTCAGGATTCTGCTTCATGTAGAAGGCCTTGATCTCCTTGGGATAATCGGTTACGAATACGGGACGCTTGAAGATCTCCTCGGTAAGATATCTCTCGTGCTCGGTCTGAAGGTCACAGCCCCAGCTTACCTTGTAATCAAACTTGTCATTATGCTCTTCAAGGAGCTTTATAGCCTCGGTATAGGTTACTCTTCCGAATTCCGAATTAGCAACATGCTCAAGTCTTTCCAGAAGTCCCTTGTCGATGAACTGGTTAAAGAATGCCATTTCTTCAGGAGCATGCTCGAGAGTATATCTGATAACGTACTTGAGCATATCCTCGGCGATCTCCATGTTGTCGGAAAGTTCGGCAAATGCGATCTCGGGCTCGATCATCCAGAACTCTGCTGCGTGACGGGTGGTATTGGAATTCTCTGCACGGAAGGTAGGTCCGAAGGTGTATACCTTCTTAAATGCAAATGCATAAGTCTCTACATCAAGCTGTCCGGATACTGTAAGATTGGTCTGTTTTCCGAAGAAATCTTTGGAATAATCGACCTTTCCGTCCTCGGTCTTAGGAAGGTTGTTCAGGTCGAGGGTGGTAACCTGGAACATTTCGCCCGCGCCTTCACAGTCACTGCCGGTTATGATGGGGCTGTGTACATATACAAAGCCTCTCTCCTGGAAGAAGCTGTGGATTGCAAAAGCAATGACGCTTCTTACTCTGAAGACTGCCTGGAAGGTATTGGTACGTGCTCTTAGGTGAGTCATGGTACGGAGATACTCAAGAGTGTGGCGCTTGGGCTGAAGAGGATAATCGGAAGGTGAAGATCCCTCGAGGATAACCTCCGTAGCCTGCATCTCGAAGGGCTGTTTTGCGCCGGGGGTCGCTACGATCTCGCCCTTTGCTATGATCGCGGTTCCCACTCCGAAGTGTGCTACCTCTTCGAAATTGGAGATCTTGTCTCCGTAAACCACCTGAAGGGTTCTGAAATCGGTTCCGTCACTGAGAACGATGAAGCCGAAGGTCTTGGAATCTCTGTTTGTACGGATCCATCCGCCTACGGTCACTTCTTTGCCGACATATTCCTCTGTTTTCTTAAATAGATCTCTGATCTCTGTAAGTTCCATATCCGTTACCTCTTTATTGAAACTGTAAGCCGTTCCCCTGGGGATAGGTCAATTATTTGGCAAAAAACTGCTCTACAACGTAATCTGCGATCTGCTCCTCGAAGTAATAAACCTTGTATTCATTCTCGGAAGCGGTTGAGAAGAAGTCCTCTCTGGTCTGTCCGGATCTTGCGATGATGTCTTCCATCCATACATTAAACTCTTCGTCGGTGGGTAAAACATTATTCTCGGCACCGATAATGTAAAGGGCTGCATCATAGTTAAGCTGCTCTTTTGAATACTGAGTTACGAACTCATCAAGTGACTGCTGATAATATCCGGCATAAGTCTCTGCATCTACTCCGTAGTTTGCTGCAAGGGTAGATACGGCATTCATGATCTGGGTGTTGTAGGAATCGATAAGCTCCTGAGGGAAATCCTGTACAACGGTCAATACGGTAGGAAGCTGATAATACAAAGCATTCTTGATGTTGCTCTTGTTATAATCGTCTACCTGACGCTGAAGCTCTCCGTAATAATAGGTCTCAAATGCATCGATATCGCTGAATGCTTCCTGGCCCTCTTCAAGGTGGTTATTTGCCTCTGCAAGAATATCGTCAGGAGATACGATGTACTGAACGGTGCAGGTAAATACCACTTCCTGTCCTGCAAGATCGGCATTGTGATATTCCTCGGGGAAGGAGATGGGAAGATCCTGCTCCTCACCGGGCATCCAGCCGATAAGTCCGTCCTCGAATCCGGGGATAAAGGTGTTGGAGCCGATTCCAAGGATATATCCTGTACCGGTACCGCCTTCAAAGGCTACTCCGTCCTGTTTTCCGCAATAATCAAGGCATACAATATCGCCGTACTCAACAGCTCTGTCGGTAACCTGAGTGGGCTCTGCGATCTGACCTGCAAACTCTGCAAGGAATCCGATATACTCGGAAGACTTCTCCTCATCGGAAAGCTCAACCATATCTACTCCGAGGTCAAGACTCAGATAATCTCCCATGGTTACATACTGGGACATGTCATAATCAAGGATGGTAGGAAGGATTCCGGTCGCAGCAGGATCTGTAGCTCCTGCGGAAGGACCTGCCTGTCCCGAAATCGCATTGGGATCGGTAAAAACGTTCTCGTCGCCCGCACATCCGCCAAATGCGATTACTGTGGAGACCGCAAGTGCAAGCATGCTTAATGTATTCTTTTTCATAATATTTCTCTTTCTAAATTAATGTCGTTAATGCATATCAATCGGAATTGTACCACTTAGAGCCCATATGCACAAACAAATTATTGATAATAATGCCCCCATTTGCTACAATGTGCATTTGAAAGAGGTGTTTTATGGGTAAAGGTGCAATAATAGCAATTATAGTTTTAGTAGTATTTATCGTACTTCTCATCGTTCTTTACTTCGTAGGTAAGAAGATGCAGAAGAGACAGGATGAGAATAATGCGCTGTTACAGGCAAACAAGCAGTACGTAACAATGCTGATCATCGATAAGAAGAGAATGAAGATCAAGGATGCGGGCCTTCCCCAGATGGTACTGGACCAGACGCCGAAAGCGCTGAGAGGTTCCAAGATGCCGATAATCAAGGCTAAGATCGGTCCCCAGATAATGTCACTGATCTGCGAAGAGAAGATCTTCGACGAAGTTCCCGTCAAGAAGGAAGTCAAAGCGGCCGTAAGCGGTATCTACGTACTCGAGGTCAAGGGCCTCCACGGTAAGAAAGAAACCGAAGTCGTCAAGA
>JAEEXJ010000054.1 GCA_016291475.1 Lachnospiraceae bacterium
ATAAGGTCGGTAACACGTAAGGAAATATATATGATTAATAATATTTCTTTTCAAACTCTTTCCATCCGGATGATTCTCTGAGGGACTTGTACATGTCGTTTTCAGCGAACTGCTTAAGCATGTTTGCACGCATTGTTTCAACAAATGTGGAATCCACTTCTCGGAATCCTATGTGCTCAAAGAGATCGGACTTCATATAATCGGTCAGAGTATCTGTGTGTGCTATCAGTAATTCCATGTACTCAAGAGCCTTATCATAATCTTTAGTATAAAGAGCAAGTTCAAGCCTGCCTGCATTCGAATGATATATTCCCATTTCGAAAAGTTCGGATAAAGCGCTTTCTTTTTCAATTGCTTTTTCTGCCTTTTTATAGTCTCCGGTTTTGGAAGCTGTAAGGAAGATCTCGTGTAAAAGAACCGACATGTTCTGATAGCCGGCATACAAAGCTTCTTCCATAGCTTTGTATGCGTCGTCATACCTGCCTTTTCCCGAATAAATGGTAGCAAGTTTTCTTTTTTTCTCCGGACTATCATCGGGGAAAAATCTCAGGTAATTTTCCGCCTCGTCATACATTTCTTTGCTGATATAGAAAGCATAGAGTGCATCGGCTGCGTGGCGTCTTATATTTGCATCTTTGCTTCCAAGGAGATTCTCGTAGCAGTTCTTGATCCATTCTTCATATTTGGATCTGTCCTCTGCAAAGAACAGGCTTCTTCCGTAAAGGATTGATGCAAGAGAAAGTGTCAAGGCTTCTGCGTTGGGATATTCCTTGACTATATCCTTCATTTTCTGAAATACAGTATCAAGGCTTTCCGTATTAAACATCGCATATATATCGTTTATGATATTTGATATTTCAATATCGGAAAGGCTGTCCTTAAAAGAAAGAAGCTCATCCAGTGATATTCCCAGAAGCCTGGCAATCGGGGCGAGAAGTGTTATATCAGGCATCGAAGCCCCGCTTTCCCATTTGTTGACAGCAGGGGCTGTGACACCGAGTTTGTTTGCCAGTTCCTCCTGAGTCATATTCTTTTCTTTTCTGTATTTTCTGATTACTTCATTTATCTGCATGTTTATTATCCTATATTTGCATATGTGATGTTTATGAGTTACATCGTCATTATATCTTCGGTTTTTTTGATTATGTAGTGAGGGTTCATTAACTTTTAATTTGATTTATTAACCAGTGCTCATGTATGATTGTAGCTGGTTATTTTTTTGTAATCAACCTCATAAGAAAGGTGATATTTCACACACAGGAGGTGTAGGAAATTGAATGTAGAAATGCTGTACAGACTCGGTGAGGAAGTAATAGAAACAGACAGACTTATAATGCGCAGGTTAAGACCGGAAGACTATAAGGCGATGGCTGCATGGGATATGGATGAGCGGGTTTACAAGTACTTGATGAACAACGCATGCAAGTCCCCCGAAGAACCGCTTGTCTGGCTTCCGAAAAAAGACCCTGCATCAAAGATCAATATACTGATGCTGGTTATTGATAAAGAGGATGGTCATGCGGTCGGGACATACGCGTTAAATCATGTCGTCGACAGAGATGTATGGACGTTATCCTATGTTAACCGGTTTGATGATTGGGGAAAGGGCTACACTACGGAAGGAATGAGGGCTTTCATGGATCATGCTGTCAAAGTCTATGGAGCTCGCACTTTTGAAGGCGAATGTGCCAAAGAAAATGTCGGCAGTGCCAAGGTGCTTCAGAAACTTGGAATGGTCTATGATCACAGTTCTTCATATTCCAAGAATGATGGAAGTGCAACTTTTGAATCGGATGTTTATGTTCTGAATAATATAGTTAATAGATGTGAGGAATAAAATGAAATTTAGAAATGCAATCTTAAGATACTTTACCATGATCTTCAGTCTGATCCTGATCGCAGGCTGCGGCACGGCACCGGCCGAAGTGACAGAAACGGAAAACGTAGCCGAGGAGAGTGTAACTTCCGATAATGCTCCGGCGGGAACAGAATCTGATATATCAGGTTTTAGCGTATCACCTGATGTGAAGGTTGTCGGATTGGGAGAAGCAAGTCATGGTGTGGCAGAATATCAGGTAATGAAGGCAGAAGTATTTAAGGCGTTGGTCAATAACAACGGGTGCCATACTTTTATCATAGAGGGAGACTTCGGAGGGTGCCTTAAAGTAGATCAGTATATCAATGGCGGAAACGGAAGCGCTGAAGAAGCGGCAGGAGAAATAGGCTTTGGTATATATCGCACACAGGAAATGACTGATCTGATAGAATGGATGCGTTCGTATAATGAATCGGCATCTCCTGAAGAAGCGTTGCATTTCTATGGCATGGATGTGCAGAGATTCGATAATAATAAAGAATTTTTGTTTTCTGTTCTTGAAAAGTCAGATCCGGGATTATGTGAGGAATACAAGACTGCTTTCTCAGAGCTTACGGATGAACAGAGAAATTCTCTGGATAAAGACACTATAGAAAAAGCCGAAGAAAAGCTCGCGGAATTGATCGATACAATGGATGCGATGGAAAAGGATATTGCGGACGTTGCAGGTCAGTCGAATTTTATCTTTGCCAGAGAATGTGCTAACACAATGTATGCATATTGTGATGTTCTGACCAGCAGAAATTATAATGATACCCGTGACCGATATATGTATGAAAAGGTTGATTGGTTCATGCTGCATGGAGACGGAAGCGTACTCTTTATCAACGGTCATAACGGTCACATCGGAAGATCTTCCATCGCAGGATACAACTGCTTGGGAGAACTCCTGGCGGAAGAGCTTGGAGACGGCTACTATTCTATAGGAACCGATGCGCAGGAAACCGAGTTTAACTCTCAAATGGATTCAGGCGAGTTTGAGGTTTTGACTGTAAGTAATTCAAATGATCTGAATGCATTGGCAGAAGGTTCTGAAGATTATTACTTTGTTGATTTTGCAGGAGTTGGATCGGATGATTCCTGGGACCGGATTTTGGGAAGCAAGCAAAGCGTAGTAACCCTTAATGTGGGGCTGCCGAAGATGATGCTGAATATAAAAACCTCTTATACCGTAAAGATCGTTCCCAAAGACACATATGACGGAATGATAGTATTTTATGATGTAAATCCTACTACCTTACTCGGTAAATAATAGTAAAATACTTATAAAGCTTAATCGAATAAAGAATTTTGTAAGGAGGTTTACAATATGGAATTTACGACAGATGTTTTAAGTGTATTTGATAAAAAATGGGCTCTTCTCACTGCAGGGGACAGCACTAATTTCAATACCATGACCATAAGCTGGGGCGGCCTCGGAACTATATGGGGGAAGCCGGTTGCAACGGTCTATGTAAGAACATCCAGATATACACATGATTATATGGATTCAAACGAATTCTTTACAGTAAGCTTTTATCCCGAAGAATATAAACAGATCCTCGGTGTTCTGGGTTCTAAATCCGGAAGAGATATGGACAAGATGAGTGGCTCGGGACTAACTCCTGTCAGTGCGGGAGAATCCGTGACCTTTAAGGAAGCAGAGATCACTCTTGTATGCAGAAAGATTTTCAAGCAACAGCTTGATGTGGCAAATATGCCTGCCGAAGTTGCAAAGACTATGTATGAAGGCCAGGCACCTCATGATATGTATATCGGTGAGATCGTGGATATTATCAGATAAGATTGATGATACTGAGAAAAACAAATGGGTAACGATATATCTGTAATCGGAGTAGGACATATATATGTCACCTCTAAGAATCGGAATGATCAATAAGGTTTTGAAAGGAAATGCTGTAATGAAAACAATCGGACTTATCGGCGGAATGAGTTGGGAGAGTACTATTCCCTACTACAGGATCATAAACGAGGAGATAAAAGAAAAACTCGGGGGACTGCATTCTGCAAAGATCGTTTTATACAGTGTGGAGTTTGACGAAATAGAAAAGTGTCAGTCTTCGGGTGAATGGGAAAAGAGCGGAGAGATACTCGGTAATGCAGCCAGGGGAATAGAAAATGCGGGAGCGGATTTTATTCTTATATGCACAAATACAATGCATAAGGTTGCTCCGCAGATTGCATCGATGATAAATATCCCCATCGTACATATAGCTGATGCGACGGCTGATGAACTTGAGAAAAGAAATATCAAAACCGTGGGATTACTCGGGACAAAATACACCATGACTCAGGATTTCTATAAGCAGAGACTGATCGACAGAGGGATCAATGTGGTCATACCGGATGAAGAAGGTATTGATACGGTTAATTCGATTATTTACGATGAGCTTTGTGTAGGTAAGATCGAGGATTCATCCCGTGAAAAATACAAGAAGATCATCGAAGATCTGACAGGTAAGGGTGCCGAAGGAGTGATTCTGGGATGCACGGAGATCGGACTTCTTATCGGGCAGTCGGATGTCAGCATACCTGTATTTGACACAACTGTCATTCATGCTAAAAGAGCCGCTGAACTTGCAATGGAATAAAATGTGTTGACAAAATGTCCGGCCCTGACTTATACTGACAAAAATAATTTTCTGAAAGCGAAACTATGATACAGATTAAAATGCCCACAACCGATATGCTTAACGTGGCGTCCGTGAATAATAATGTTCAGGGGTCTGATTGTGTTATGCATGGTGAGGGCGTTATAAATTGTAAGGCATAGCTTAAGCTTACAAAGGATACCGCAACAAAGCCTCATCAAGCGAAAACTTGATGGGGCTTATTTTTTCGGAGGTGGATATGAGGATTAAAGAACGCATATACAAGTTGCCTGATGGGAGAGAAATCACAATAAAAAGTGCCGGACCCGAGGATGCACTTAAGACGAAGCTCCACAGAGAAAAAGTTAGCGGTGAAACTCACTTTTTGGCAAGAGAACCGGAGGACGGGCCGTGGAATCTTGAAATGATCAGAGCGAGATTTGAGAATATTGCAAATGATGACAGAGAGTTTATGGTAAATGCCTACCTGGGTGATGAATTGATCGGTGAACTGGGTATTACTACGGTAAGACCTCACATCAAATATCTGCACCGCGCATACCTGGGGATGTCCATTCTACAGGAATATACCGGAATGGGGCTTGGAAGCTTTATGATGGCAATTGCGCTTGAACAGGCCGGGGCAAACGGATATGAACAGGTAGAGCTTGGCGTTTACAGTGATAATGCAAGAGCGCGTCACTTGTATAGTAAAATGGGATTTAAAGAATACGGGATCAATCCCAGAGCTTTTAAATTACCTGACGGAACATACAACGATGAGGTCATAATGGCATATATTTATGAGTGAGGAGGAAAGCATGTTAAAAGATTTCTATGATGACAAAACGGAAGCCATAGTGGATATCAGAAACTTCTATGGGGATAAGAAACAGATTCTTGATAAGTGTTTGATCCTTTTTTCAAAACAGATATACGAGTATATCCTGAAGGAGTATGATTGCGAACAGATAGGAAATCTTGGTGCATGCAACGGAGACATTCCAATTTATGCTTTTGAACATAAGGGTGAAAAGATAGCGTTTTATCTTACTATGATCGGTTCGGCACTTGCATCGGGACTTTGTTATGAAGTGCATTGGCAGACCGGTGCAACCAAGTTCATAATGTTCGGATCCTGCGGAAGCCTGGATGCGGATAAGACGAAGGGAAAATACATTATCCCTACGGAAAGCTACAGAGGCGAAGGTGCATCATTCTATTACGCACCTGCATCCGACTATATTGAGATCAAAGGCGCTGACAAGCTGGAAGAAATCTTCAAAGAGATAAAGGCCCCGTATGTCAAAGGGCGGGTATGGACCACCGACTCAATGCTCAGAGAGACCAAGGGGCTTGTTGCAGCCAGAAAAGAAGAAGGGTGCATAGCTGTTGAAATGGAGGTTGCGGGAGTTCAGGCAATATGCAATTTCTACGGGCTCAGCGTTTATGATTTCCTTGAAGCGGGAGATGTTCTTGCAGACAGCGGATATGAAGTGGAAGGACTTCACTCGGCTAACCACGATGTGGGAAAATTCCACATTGCACTTGAGATAGCTGAAAGAATTTAATCCCTAAGAGAGGTGACTTGATATGAGATGCAATATAGAAACCGACAGACTGATACTCAGAAATCTGGTACCGGAAGATTATGAAGCAGCTTTTAAATGGTGCGGAGATCCTGAGGTTAACGAATACATGATATATCCTCTTTATCATAAGGCAGAGGATGTAAAAACTTGGATTGAAACTTTGAATCCCGATGATCCCGATGATTACGATCTGGGAATTGTACTTAAGGAAACAGGCGAGCTTATCGGCAGTGGTGGCCTTGTCTACAAACCTGAAAAAGATGCCTGGCTGGTCGGATATAACATCAGGAAAGACTGCTGGGGTCATGGTTATGTCGTTGAGGCAATGCAGGGAATCATAGATCACATCAGTAAAACCAGAAAGATTCGTGCGATCATGGGTGAATTCGCCGTAGAAAACCATAAAAGTCAGCGAGTAATGGAAAAGCTTGGCATGCACTATCTGCAGGATTATGAATATGAGAAACTTGACGGCAGCAGGAAATATGCAGCCAAGATGTTTATCAGAGAATTCTGAATAAAAAATGGAGGAGCGAATCGCTCCTCCATTTCTGTATTATACGGTTTCGAATTTTTCTGTACTTTCATTCAGCTGCTTGGTAACATCGTTGTTTTGATCCATTGCCTCGTTGATTCCCTGGATCTCTCCGACAATCTCGGTTGCGGCTGTCGCGGACATGTTAATCGCGGTGGAGCTTTCCTGAACTGAAGTGGAGATTGCTGAGATGCGGTCCGACATCTCATCCATTACGGAATTCAGGTTATCTGCTTTATCGGAGAACTGCATGAGCATCTCGTTAATGAGCTCTGCGGTCTCTTCGTATTTCGTTCCTGTCTCTACGAATGCATCGTAATCGGAGAGAACATTTTCATTGATGAACTTGATAACGAGATTTGCATTATCCGCGAGATCCTTAACCGCAGTGGTAACGCGTGTGGAGATCTGCTGAATGTTTCCTGCGGTTTCCCTGGAGCTGTCAGCAAGTGTGCTGATCTCGGTAGCAACAACGGAGAAGCCTCTTCCTGCTTCGCCTGCACGCGCTGCTTCGATGGAAGCGTTAAGTGCAAGCAGGTTTGTTTTACTTGCTATATCAAGGATATCATTGGTAAGTTCATTGATCTGGTTAACCTGCTCGGACTCCTTGACGGATGCTTCCAATACATTGGAAAGCTCTTCCATTCTGGCACCGGTACTTTCCTTCTTGACGGTAGCTTCTTTCTTAATTGCGTCTGCGGAAAGTTTGATCTCGTTTGCCTTGCGGGTGCCGGATTCGACTTCGCTGTTGATATCGCCTGTTGCTTCACGGACAATGTCAAGCTGATCTGTTAACTCTCCTGCTGCCGAAGCGACGCTGTCCATTGATGCGGCCAATTCTTCCATTGCAGCGGAAGTATTTGTAACATTGTCGGAAGCACTTCGGATCCTTTCGATCATACTCTTGGAGGAAGCTGTGAGCACAGAAGAACCGGACTTAACATCCTTGATAACTCCCTGAAGCGTAGCTATGAACTGGTTGATGCCTTGTGAAATGATGGCAAGTTCTGTGCTGGTCTTGGTCTTTATACGGGCTGTAAGATCTCCCTTGCCGTTGTTGATATTGGAAATAATGACATCGAGCTCGGAAGAAATACCCTGAATTGTCTTGTTGATGCGGAGGTAGGTAAGTATGAAGCTTGCGACGATAAGAACCAGTACGATCGCCATAACTACATACCCCTTCATGGAAACTGATTTGACGTATCCTTCAAGGTATGCACGGAAGCCGACATTGAGCTGCACGATACCGTCATTAACGGAAGCCAGAGCTTCTTTGGATAATCCCAGATTTGTACCATAATCGCTGGAAACGTAGCTTATCGCACCCATGAGATCGTTATTAAGAATACACTCTTTCAGGTTCTCGGCTGTCTTGATATAAGCTTCAATGTTTGTACGAAGGGTGGCAACACGGTCTGCCCCGTCGGGGAGATTACCTATGAGTAAGCAATCATCCATATAATCCAGCTGAACCTTGGCGTCTGCTATGGCAGCGTCCATGTCTGCAAATTCCGCAGCGGTTATAGTGGTTCCGCCCTCCATCTGTCCGAGGTTTTTATTGATCTCGGCAGAAATTTGGATCACGTCCTTCTCCAGAGCCGCAGCCTGCACCGCACAATTGAGTTCACCGTCGCTTGCGATCAATGCCTGATTTATCGCACTGTTCATGGATTTATAATTTATGAAAGCATAAATGATGAAAGCGATAAGGATAAGTGCGTAGACGACAAAATTCTGGAAAGTTATAGATTGGAAAAAATTTCCCTTATTGGTCTCTTTTCCCATTTGCGAGTTACTCATACAAAGTGCCCTCCTTAAAGTGAATTACGACTGACACGAACTTATATAGTAATACTACGAACCAGGAACATTGAGAACAAATATTATCCGTAAAACGAAAAAATGAATCTGTAGAGACGAAGACAATGCAGAAAATACTGCAATATTATAATAACAACTATAAAAATGGGGTGCAATAAAGAAATGCTGATTTTATGAGGATTTTTCATATTTTTGATGCCAAAAATATAAATTTTGACGCAAAAAAGGACTATCCCTCGGGACAGCCCTTGCAGCGTATTGTTTTACCGGCAGAAAACAGATCAGCAATAGTAAACGTCATCACCGATCTCAAATGAATCGACGGGGGTTCCTTCATCAAGATTCTCGACACCGACATAATACATGTCTTCATCTGTAACGAATTCCGAGAATGTGTCGTAATCCTCGCTGAGGAGATCCTCGACAGCCGCATCGTAATCATCTTCACTGTCATATTCGGAGTGAACTACGACTGCACCGACTCTTGCCCTTGTTATGGAGACCGCCTCGCCGTCTTCATCCTTGGCGATGACACTTGCATCCGCATCCTCTTCAAAATTCTCAACCCAGAGATAAAAGTCATCGTAGTCCGATACAAAACCGTTATTAAGTGATACTTCCATAAGCTTATGCTCCTGTATATTTAATTCATTTGGTACGTCATCTGAATAATATTACAGAAGCATAGGATTACACAATAGGATTTTTTTGCACCCCTAAAGGCCTGTGCATGATATAATGAAAAAAATGTTCGGGACCGGAGGTACCCTTTTATGGCAGATACCATTACTCTTACTATAGGAAAACAGAAAAACATTGCGCTTATCGCTCATGACGGGAAAAAGCCGGAGCTGATCCAGTGGTGCAAGGATAATGCCGAGACATTAAAGAATCACTTCCTGTGCGGAACCGGCACGACGGCACGTATGATCACCGATGCCACAGGACTTCCCGTAAGAGGCTATAATTCGGGTCCTTTGGGCGGAGATCAGCAGATAGGTGCCAAGATAGTCGAGGGAAAGATCGATTTCGTAATCTTTTTCTCGGATCCTCTTACCGCTGCGCCTCACGATCCCGATGTAAAAGCTCTGATGAGAATCGCTCAGGTTTATGACATTCCCTTTGCCAATAACAAGGCAACGGCGGATTTCCTGATCCACTCATCATATATGGACGAAGAGTACGATCACGATGTAATTAATTTCAAACAAAATATCGCAAACAGAGCGCAGACTCTGCTCTAATGTGATATAATGCATAATAACTTAATAAATTATCTTCAGGGCAGGGTGTGATTCCCTACCGGCGGTAAAGCCCGCGAGCCGAAATGGCATGATCCGGTGAGATTCCGGGGCCGACAGTATAGTCTGGATGAAAGAAGATTTGTTGCTTTTTGCATGTCTGCCCCGGGTGCGCTTATGCCCGGGGTTTTATTTTCCCAATAGGAATCGTCATGCGTAAAGTTTATACGGATGTCTTGAAAGATAATTTCAAGGCATCTTTTTTAATGCGGAGGAAAGTATGAATGATGAATATTACATGAGAAGGGCGCTGGAACTTGCAGCTCGGGGAAGAGGTTATACAAACCCTAATCCCATGGTGGGTGCGGTGATCGTAAAAGAAGGACGGATCATCGGTGAAGGTTATCACGAAAGATACGGAGGACTCCATGCCGAGAGGAATGCTCTGAAGAACTGTACGGAAAGTCCCGAAGGAGCAACGGTCTACGTGACCCTGGAACCCTGCTGTCATCACGGTAAAACTCCGCCGTGCACGGATGCGTTAATTGAAGCCGGGATTGGAAAGGCAGTTGTGGGGATGCTTGATGTAAATCCCATAGTCGCAGGAAAAGGTGTAAAGATCCTTGAAGATCATGGGATTGAAGTTGTCACGGGAGTGCTGGAAGAAGAATGCCGAAGGCTGAACCGGGTCTTCATTAAATATATTACGGAAAAGCTCCCCTATGTTGTTATGAAGTATGGAATGACCGCGGATGGGAAGATAGCCACAGTCACAGGCGAGTCGAAGTGGATAACCGGCTCTTCATCACGCGAAAATGTTCATAGAACAAGGCATTCGCTTATGGGAATCATGGTTGGAATAGGAACCGTTTTGGCAGATGATCCAATGCTTGATTGCAGACTTCCGGAGGGCGGGAAAAATCCGGCCAGGATCATATGTGACAGCACCCTCAGAACTCCCTTGGATTCTAAGATCGTGAAAACTTCATCCGAGATCCGGACTATCATCGCAACAGTATCGGAAGATGCACCGAGGATAAAAGAATACGAAAGCAGGGGCTGTGAAGTAGTGAGAACTACTTCTGTCTGCGGAAGGGTGAATCTGGAAGAACTTATGAGGATCCTAGGTGAAAAAGGAATCGACAGTATCTTACTTGAAGGGGGAGCGGAACTAAACTTCAGTGCACTGGAATCACGGGTGGTTGACGAAGTTCACACTTATATAGCTCCCAAGATATTCGGGGGGGATGCGAAAACTCCCGTGGGCGGAAATGGCATAGAAAATATAGGTGATGCGGTGATGTTAAGGCCTGTATGTATCACGAGGTTTGATGATGACATTTTTATTGAAAGTGAGGTGAGATACGGTGTTCACGGGGATAGTTGAAGAACTGGGAACGGTGCGGAGTCTTAGGAGAACAAGCAGCGAAAGCAGATTGTGTATCGGTGCTAAGAAGATCCTCTCTGACATTCATGTCGGAGATTCCATAGCTGTTAACGGAGTATGTCTGACCGTTGTTTTATTTTCCGAAGGGGAATTTACGGTGGATGTGATGAATGAAACCTTTATGAGATCGAGTCTGGGAAGTCTCCGCATCGGTGACGAGGTGAACCTGGAGAGGGCCATGGCTGCGGACGGAAGATTTGGCGGACACATAGTGAGCGGACATATCGACGGGACGGCAAGGATCAAATCGATAATAAATGACGGAAATGCCAAGTGGTATGAGATCAATGCCGGATCTGAGCTTATTGAGGGAATAGTGATGAAAGGCTCCGTAGCGATAGACGGGATAAGTCTTACGGTATCAAAGGTAACGGCACAGAGCTTTGCAGTTTCGATAATCCCACACACACTTGATGCAACGGTTCTTCGCGGTAAAAGGCCGGGGGATGTGGTGAACATTGAAACCGACATTATAGGAAAGTATGTTAAGCAGTTTGTAAAAGAAGGAAAGGAGAGCGTGTATGACAGGATCGGTAAAGGATGCTATTGAGGAACTTAAAAAAGGAAAACTGATCCTCGTTACGGATGATGAGGATCGGGAAAACGAAGGTGATCTGATCTGTGCCGCGGAATTTGCTACTACGGAGAATGTAAATTTCATGGCGTCGAAAGCAAAGGGCCTTATATGCATGCCCATGAGCCGGGAGACTGCGGATCGTTTGAACTTTTATCCGATGGTTCAGGTAAATACCGACAATCATGAAACGGCATTTACGGTTTCGGTGGATCACAAAGATACCACAACCGGAATCTCTGCAGCAGAGCGAGGACTTACCGCGAGGATGGTGGTGAGTGAAGATTCATCGGCAGATGATTTCAGAAGACCGGGCCATATGTTTCCTCTTGTTGCAAGAGAAGGCGGAGTATTGGTAAGAGGCGGTCACACGGAAGCTACCGTGGATCTGTTAAGACTTGCGGGACTTAAAGAGTGCGGTCTTTGCTGTGAGATCATGGCAGAGGACGGAACCATGATGCGTAAGGAAATGCTTGAAGAATTTGCGGATGAGTACGGACTTGTGATGATATCCATCGCTCAGATAAAGGAATACAGGAAGGTATTTGATACCATCGTTGAATGTGCATCCATTGCTAAGATGCCCACCAAGTATGGCGAGTTCAAGGTACATTGCTACGTCAATAAGATCACGGGTGAACATCACGTTGCGCTTGTGAAGGGAGATATCGGCGACGGTAAAGATGTTCTGTGCAGAGTTCATTCCGAATGCCTTACCGGTGATGTGTTCGGATCCATGAGGTGCGATTGCGGACAGCAGCTTGAGACCGCGCTTAAGATGATCGAAGCCGAGGGCAGAGGGATTCTTTTGTATATGAGGCAGGAGGGCAGAGGCATCGGACTGGTCAACAAACTTAAGGCATATAAGCTTCAGGAAGAAGGAATGGATACTCTGGAAGCAAATATCGCTCTGGGATTCCCCGGAGACATGAGGGAGTACTATGTGGGGGCCCAGATCCTTAGAGAGATCGGAGTTAAATCGCTTAATCTGTTGACCAACAATCCGGATAAGGTTTATCAGCTTGAAGATTACGGGATTTCTATCAATAAAAGAGTGCCTATCGAGATTGAAGCCAATGTGTACGATCTATTTTATCTGCAGACAAAGAGAGCCAGAATGGGACATCTGTTAAAAGTGTAATGTATTGAAAGGAGATAATATGAATACATTTGAAGGAAAGTTAGTATCGGAAGGAATCAAGGTTGGAATCGTTGCAGCGAGATTTAATGAGTTCATCACATCGAAACTCCTTGGAGGTGCGCTTGATGCTCTTACGAGAGAGAATGTAAAAGAAGATGATGTGGATGTGGCATGGGTGCCGGGTGCATTCGAGATTCCGCTTATAGCATCCAAGATGGCTAAGAGCGGTAAGTATGATGCGATCATTTGTCTTGGCGCTGTTATCCGAGGTTCGACTTCACATTATGATTATGTGTGTGCCGAAGTATCAAAGGGGATCGCACAGGTAAGCCTGAATGAAGGAATTCCGGTGATGTTCGGAGTGCTAACCACGGATACAATAGAGCAGGCAATAGAAAGAGCCGGAACCAAAGCCGGAAATAAGGGCTTTGAATGCGGACAGGGTGCCATCGAGATGGTGAATTTGATTAAACAGATTTAAGTATGAAGCGTCCCCACTGTCACATTATATATTACTTCCAAGCCAGATCCTGGCTGTCAGATCGATAAAGAACAACGCTGCGATGATGATAAAGCCAATGTTATGAGCTTTTGATGCTCTGAATTTATCTTGAAGTTTTTTGATAGCAGGATGTATCAGGCAAAGTGCAACCCAGATGAGAAGTCCGAACATCAGTGAAGGGACGAGTGCGATCCTTCCGTCGAAGTTCAGGAATTCTGCGTGGTAATCCCACATGGGATCCATTCCCGCAGCTTCGATAATGTAACTGGCTATGAGTTCGGCGGTTGCTGCCACCACGGCACCTACTATGAATACGAGTAAGGGTTTCTTTACTCTCAGGAGTTTGAAGACTCCCAGTATTATGAAAAAGCCGATTCCGTATATGGGAAGCCAGGGTCCGAAGAGGAAGCCTCTGTTGATGAAACCTCTACGGTGATATATCAGGCAACACCAGATGGATTCATAAACCCAGCCGAAGAAACAGTAGGTCAGAAAGCATTCCATGTTGTCCCTGAACAGATTCCAGATCTTTTGTTTTTTGTTTTCCATATATGCACTCCGATAAAGTATTTATATACCTGTTTGATTATAACACACTGTCACATCGTGTTATAATCTATAAGGATATGAAAGCGAGGGATTATCTATGCAGACAAACAGTAATAAGGAATTTATAAAAGGAGCAAATCCTTATCTGCCTTTATGGGAGCATATACCTGACGGTGAACCCAGAGTATTTGAGCATAACGGGGAGAAGAGGGTATACATATACGGATCCCACGATATTGAAAGAGATAAGTATTGCGGAAGAAATTATGTTGTATGGTCTGCTCCCGTAGATGATCTGACAAATTGGAAATATCACGGAGTATCCTATGAGACACATTATGATTCCATCCTTTATGCACCTGATGTGGTCAAGAAGGGGGATACATACTATCTGTATGCTGCCGAAAGATGCGGAAGCCTGGTTGTGGTTGCTTCGTCTAAGAATCCATGGGGACCTTTTGAGAATCCTGTAGAAACAAAACTCGGATTCGATCCGGGAGTATTGGTTGATGATGACGGCAAGGTATATGCATATTGGGGTGGATGCGCCGCTCCCTGTTATATTGCTGAGATGGAAGATGACATGGCAACCATTAAGGAAGGTACTCTTGTAGAAAATCCTCTCGGACATTCCATATGTCCATGGGATCCTGTAGATGACGGACATATCGATCTTATCGATGCATTTTTTGAAGCATCCAGTCCAAGAAAAGTACTGGGTAAATATGTATATATCTATTCGAAGCGTTATGACGTTCCTGTTCCTGAACTCGGCGTATTCGAACCCTGCAACGGATTCTTATCATACCGTATAAGTGATACTCCTTTCGGACCTTTCCATGACGGAGGAGACTTCAGCTTTAACGGAGGAGAGATACTTCATGATAGCGAAGGCCTTGGGACAATGACCTACAGATGGGGAAATAATCACGGCTCCATAATGGAGGTAAACGGAAAGTGGTATGTTTTCTACCATCGTCAGACCGGTGTGAATGAGTATTCACGACAGGCTATGATGGAGCCCATCGATGTTGCGCTGGGAAGTGACGGAAGATTATATATCGGAGACATTAAATATCTGAACGGGGAACCTGTTTCATCAAAGCCTGTTGAGATGACTTCACAGGGCCCGCACGTAAACGGACTTGATGCGTATAAGTGGATCTCCGCAGGCTATGCATGTCATCTGTTCGGAAGCAGAAAAAATGCCTACATACGTCCGGTTTACGAACAGGATGATAACATCTCCGCTCCCATCGAAAACATCACGGGCGGAACAACGGTTGGATTCAGATATTTACAGTTTGGAAGTAATCCCGCCCAAACTGTTACGGTAGTTCTTGAGGATAAAAAGAAAGTAAAGATCAAAGTCCGAATAGATTCTTATAAGGGAAGAGTGATCTCCGAAATTGATCTCGACGGAAGTGAGACTGTTAAGAGTGCGGCACTTTCAACCGGAGTGATTGGGAAGCACGCGGTATATTTTGAATTTTGTTCGGAAGACCTTGAAGAGACCTTCGTGTTCGACAGATTTACGTTTGATTGAGATTATATAGTGATGACAGTGGGGACGTACCCTTTGTCAGGAGGACCTTCCTGACAAAGTGGTACGTCCCCACTGTCATATTTTACATTGAAATGTACTGATAATTACATATGGGATAAAAGTAAGCATAGTGATGATAACATAACCTCACAAGGCCGGCTCGAGAAAAGGCGCTGAACAGGTTAACCGACCAATAAATTAATAAGGAGGAAAAAACTATGCTGTTTAATCTTAATAGTGCAGCTACCGGATGTTTCCAGTTTGGATTACCCATCGTCGGATGCATCGTTGTAGGTGATGACTAAGCAATAACTTCTGAGTGGGATAGTGTCGAGGAAACGGATGCTATCCCACTGATTGATTATACGAAGAGGAGAAAGACATGTATGTCTTTGCTTGAGATTAAGAATTTGAAAAAAAAATACGGTGAATTTGAGGCCCTTAAAGGATTAAATTTCTCTGTGAATGCCGGAGAAATTGTTGCTCTTTTGGGCAAGAATGGAGCGGGTAAAACCACTCTGTTAAACAGTATCGCGGGTTATATATTTCCCACGAGCGGAGATATTTTGTATAAAGGTGAAACACTTCTTAAGAGTGAAAATCGTCTGAATGAATTTGGAATACTGATAGAACCGACATTTATACCGTATTTGAATGCACATGATAATCTGGATATTCTCCTTAAAATAACCGGTATATATGACGGCGAGGAGAATATAGATGAATTGCTTGCGGAAGTAGGCCTAAAAAATAAGACAAGAGAAAAAACCAGAGCCTATTCTTTCGGGATGAAACAGCGTCTCGGATTGGCACAGGCTCTGTTGAATAAACCGCAGTTTTTGATACTTGATGAGCCCTTTGTCGGTTTGGATCCGATCGGAAAAGAAATATTCAAAAATATCATCATCCAAAAAGCGAGAGAAGAAAAGGTCGGAATTCTTTTTTCCAGCCATGATCTTGAGGATGTCGAAGAAATCTGTGACCGCATAGTTCTCATCGACGGCGGAGAGAAGAAATTCGATGGTGTGATGGAATACACCAAGACTTATATTGCCGAATATGTTTCATCGGATGATGGAAACAAAACGGAGAAATTGGAAACCGAAGATCAGGATGAGTTTATGGAGATTCTTCTTAATCTGAGATCCTCCGGTGTAAAGATCATCAATCTGGATATCCAAAAATCTTCACTATATGACTTGTTTAAGGATGGCTGATCATGAAAATATCAATTTGGCAAATAATTAAGATAGAACTGATGAAATTTCTGAGACGTCGCGACATATTTGCCGTATTCGCAATTGTGGCGATGACATTTATCTATGCAATAGGAATGCGCGATGAGAGTTTTAAGGGAACGGAGAATCAAAATGCACTGCTTTGGCTTGTGGTCCAGCTTCTCACATCGACGGTTTTGTTCATAGGACCTGTTGTCTGCGCATTTATAGGAACCCAGATGCTTTCCAGTGAGATTGATAACGGCAGTATATCGCTCTTTACCGTCAGGGTTAGAAACAGAAAGAAGCTGTACCTGGCTAAAAGTATTTCACTGATCATTATCTCGGTAATATTTTTCCTTTTTACTGTGCTCGTGCTTCTTGGCGTATATGCGTGGATCGTATCAAGCGGCAGTAAGTTCGTATCCGGTACCCTTACGGGAAATAACGTAGGTGCACTTCTGGGAATGGCTCTGATGGTATTTTTGTTTACATACTTTCTGATGCCGCAGTTTGCGTTGTTTGTGGGAATAAAACTGAAACCTCTTATGGCTATAGTTGCTGCTTTCGGACTGACGGTTATATGTAATCATGTGCTTACCTATACATTTATAAAATACGTGAATCCCATGAGTTACATCTACACTCTGGCATATGAGGTACTTGAAACAACGGATGTAGTAGTTATGGAACCGGGATTCGTGTTGAAGACCGTCATGGGGCAGGTGTTCGTCTCGATAATATATTTTGTGCTTCTTACCATAAAGGGTATGAAGTCTTTTGACAGAAAAGAATTTTGATGATGAAGAGTAAGATAAAAAATCTGTCTGTCTTTGCAGGCATAACTTTTCTGGGGGTGGTTGCGGTACTTCTGTGCGGACTGGCCTTCAGCAAATTATTTAACATATCGAGTTTCTCACGTTCCGGAATGGCAGGAGTTTTTGTGACATGGGCAACTATGCTGTCGGGTTTTTGCATAATACCGTATTTGATCCTGAGGAAGGCGTACTCTGTACCCGTTTCGGATTTAGGATTAAAAAAACCAAGGCGATATGAACCGGCAGTAGTCATGCTTATCATGACTGCTGTACTGATATGGCTGATGATGAATCGCCCCATGTTTAGCGCAGCACTGTTTGTGAGTGTACTTCTTCAAAATCTGGGAATAGCTTTTGCTGAAGAATTCTTTAACAAGGGCGTACTCTTTTATCTCGGACAACGGATAACGGACCGGAAAGTTTTTGTGGTCATCCTATGTGCGGCAGTCTTTGCATTTGTATTTCATTCCAGTGACTCATTCTATGTAAATCTTTCATACAGATTCCCAATGGGAATTATTCTTGGATTGATATATATGAGAACCCATTCGCTCTGCTTGCCTGTCACTCTTCATTTAGTCAACAATCTGATAGCAACATCTGTTTTTAATTGATCTGAAGATATAAAGATATGAAGAAATGGTTTCGATTGATAATAACATTAATATCCATGCTGATATACAACTTATCGGTAATAGTTTTTTCATGGTGCTTTAAACTGATTACCGACAGTCTTATCGATAAAGAATATACCGCATTCAGCCGGTATATTCTTTTGTCTGTGTTCGTAGTGATCGTACAGGCATCCGGACATTATATATATATAAAAGGAAAAACCGGATACATTAAGGCTGAGATGATGAGGATTAAATCAGGCTTTATCAAAAGTATATTTAATTATGATGTCAGCTATTTTATGAACCGGGATAAGAGTGAGTATCAGTCATTTCTGTTTCATGATCTGAATATATATGAGCAGAAGATATTGTCCGGAAAATTTGAACTGGCGGAAAAGCTGGTTTTGATGATTCTGTCCACTGTGGCAATAATGATGATCAATATTGATTTTGTTGTTCTGGTAGTGCTGCTTGCGTTAGTCTCCGTCATCATTCCCCTGCTGTTCGGAAAGACGGTAAAGAAACTGAATACGCTTCTTACCCGAACCAATTCGAAATCTATGGAAAAGTTCGACGAGATGCTGGACGGATTTATAACACTTCGAACTTTCTCTGTGGAGGACAGAGGAATTAACGAATGTGAAACGGCTGCGGGAGACAATGAAAACGCCAAGATGAAATACTCTCTTGTAATGGCAGTCTTTCAGTCTGCTCTTATATTGGTTACAACTGTATTTACACTGATGATCTTCATATGGGGCGGGCAATCCGTTATAAGAGAAGTGATAACCGTCGGCGAATTGATAGCTCTTATTCAACTGCTGTTTAATGTGGAAGGCCCTTTGATGGGAGTTATGACTGCACTCGGTAATATCAAAGCTGCCAAGCCTATAGCGGATAAATACGCGGAGTTTGTATCCGCGGGAAGAAATGACGGAGATGAGGATTTTAACCTGAACGACAAGATCAGGGTCGAACACTTGTATTTCGGATATTCGGATAAAGCTCCTTTGATATTGAATGATATCAACTGTGAGTTTGAAAAAGGTAAGAAATATGCAATAGTCGGCGAGAACGGAAGCGGGAAGAGTACGCTTCTGAAAGTTCTTGCGGGTGTGAACGACATTCATTCTTATAAGGGAAAAATAAACATCGACGGAACAGAACGGAAGAAGATCAAAGATACGGGGTTTTGGAAAAATGTATCCTATCTTCCTCAGCAGGTTTTCCTTTTCAAGGATACTATCGCAGAAAATATCTTTATGTCTGGAAAACGCGAGTCGGATGAGACTTATTTGGAACTGGCAGCTTCTTTGGATACTCTCAGACTGGTTAAGGATGACGGTGAAAATAAAACCGGTGAACTGTCCGGCGGCGAGAGGCAAAGAATAGCTTTTTTGAGAGAGATGCTTAAGGGCTCATCCGTGATCATGGCGGATGAACCGGATTCCGCCCTTGATATCGAGACGGGAGACCGGATAAGGGATATAATGCTGGGCTGTGACAAAACCTGCATCGTGGTTACACACAGGATAGGGGCCTTTCTGGCAGGTTTTGACAAGATCCTTGTAATGGCGGGAGGAAAGATAGTTGAGGCCGGGACATATGATAGCCTTATGGGGAAAAACGGCTTTTTCCGGGATATATGCTTAAGAGAAAAAAATAAATATTCTGATAGAGAAGCGGAAGCCGGCATGATATAATCATGAATTGAGGGGATTTGCTGGATCATATGGAGTGATTGTGGTATGAGAATTGCCATTTGTGACGACAGTAAAGAGAACCTGGCTCTCCTCGAAGACGTGGTAGACGGCTTAAAGCTCAGAGAAACAGAAGTTGAATGCTTTGAGAACGGTGAGAGTCTGCTCCGTTATATTTCCGACAGTAAAGAAAACTTCTACCAAATCTATTTGCTGGACATTGAAATGCCCGGGATCAACGGACTCGAAACAGCCAAACAGATAAGAGAGATAGATAAAAGAGCTATCATCATCTTTGTTACGGCTTATTCGGATTATGTGTTCAGTTCATTTGAAGTTCAGCCCTTCCGTTTTATAAATAAACCCGTAGACCGTGAAAAACTTGAAAATGTCATTCATGCTGCCGTGAATTATATATATACCAGTAAGAGGTATATATTTATTTCCGTTGATAAGGCCAAGATACAGCTCTGTTGTGAAGACATAATGTATTTCGAAGGGGATAAACGTAAGGTGAATGTTTATCTTCCGGAGGAGACATATTCTTTCTATTCCAAAATGTCCGATATCGAAAAAATGGTGGACAACAGCTGGTTTGTAAGGATCCATGTATCTTTTATAGTGAACATGGATTATGTGAAGGCTATCTATACGGATGAGATAGTACTCAATAACGGCATTCATCTTCCGGTCAGCAGGAAGTATCAAAGAAGTGTAAAGCTTGAGCATATGAGATATCTTAAGTGGAGAATGGGATTATGATCTCTTTGCTTATCAATTTATTTGATGTAGTTGTAATACTGCATTATTTTGGCAGACTATTGGAGACCGGCAAGAAAAGAAATGTATTTATCATTGCATCGGTCGTGATATTCACCTGTCTGTTTACTCTGTTCATAGTGCCTGAATTGCCTTATTGCAATCTGGTCTCTCTGTCTATTTGGACTTGCATATATCTCCCCGCATATAAAGGATCCAGGAGGAACAAGGCGGTATATGCACTGCTTCTTCTTGCGTTTGCCGGATTTTCACAAACGCTGATGTATCTGATCAATTACTGCTCTTCCAATGCGGTATATTCATTCTTTATTCCTCATCTTGTTTTCTATATCACTCTTGAGATCGTTGCCAGATACCAGACCATTAAGGGAAGAAGCATAGATATAAGACTATTACTTATTCTTGTATCCGTTCCCCTGATCAGTTTTATTTCCATGCCATGCATGGTCCTTATAAGTGAGCAGATGTATGAGATCTCGCGTCAGAGAGAAATGAAACTTCTCCTTCCGATCGCATTACTGATCCTGTATATGAATGTCGTGGTGTTCTATCTGTACGATATTATAAGTTCCTCTTATGAGACCAAAAAGCAGAAAGAGGAATATGAAAAACTTATAATGTGGCAGCGTCAGTATTATGAAACTCTTTCGGATAACCAGAATGTCATCAGGAAGATCAAGCATGATATGCAAAATAATCTTCAGGTTGTCTCGAGCATGATAGATGATGAAGAATACGGGAAGGCCAAGGAGTATCTGGGTGAACTTTTGAAGGAACAATCCAGGGTAAACAGAGTTGTGTCTACCGGAAATGATGCGATAGATACGGTTTTGAACATAAAGTTTTCACTTGCGGAACAACTGGGCATCGAAGTGAAGAAGGATATCAATATCCCTTCCATGATTCCCATATCATATCAGGATAGCATCAAGATATTCGGAAACCTTCTGGATAATTCCATTAATGCGCTCAGAAACGACAACATCGAAGACAGAGTGATCAAATGGTTTATGTTCTATAATGCCAATGCTCTGGTGATACAGGTATCGAATCCTTACATCGGAAAACCTGTAAAATACAACAAGGATTCATTCTGGCACGGACTGGGATTGGATATAGTAAAAACTACCGTTGAAAAATATAACGGAACATTCGATGTGTCGGATGACGGTTCGGTCTTTACCGTAAATATTTTGTTGTACATTGATAATTACATTGAAAGCGACAAATAATTACAGTAAGTAAAAATCATCAGATTATATATGATAGTATACGACCAACGTAATCGTTGGGAGGTACGCAAATGGAAGCAAAAGAAAAATTTCATTCCGATATCATCAGGTTTGAGATCGATGGGATCAGGATGATCGGCAATAATCGTACAGGTTCCCTTATCGGACTTGATGACAACGGAGCGGAATTTGTCCAAGGAATAATGGATGGTAGTTCCCCTGAAGTCAGCGAAAAGATCCGGCCTCTGTATGACGCATTCAAAGCAGGAAGATTTTTCAGCACAGATGATGAAAAAGAAAACAAACTGGTCTCTGCGTATTTTCATGTGACCGACAGATGCAATTTCCATTGCGTCGGATGTTACTCGTATGTGGACGGAAGAAACTGCAAGAAGGATCTTACATTGGAGCAGATCTGCCTGGAACTGGATGAACTGGCGGAAAACGGACTTGAGGTCATAGTGTTCTCGGGAGGTGAACCTTTCCTGAGGGAAGATATTGATCAGATATGTAAATATGCCAAAGACTTGGGGATGTATACCAAGATCATCACCAACGGCACCATGCCTCATGACAGATATAAGAAGGCTCTTCCTTATATAGACCGTATCAGCGTATCGGTTGACGGATATAATGAAAGGATAAGCTTTATAAGGGATGAAGGAACCATGCCGAAGGTTCTTGAAACCGTCAAAATGTTGAAAGAAGAAGGAGCTGTCGTAAATCTGATATTTACGCTCCATCATAAAAATGCAAATTATCTGTATGAATACAGACAACTGGCCGAGGATCTCGGAGTGACCCATAATTTCAGCATGCTGACAACTTCTCCGGATGATGAAGCATTTAAAGATTATATTTTGACTGACGAAGATTTCGAGATAGTCAAAGAGTATGTGAATCACAATAAAGCGGTGATAACGGATTCGGCAATGGAAAGTGAAGGCCTTTCATG
>JAEEXJ010000153.1 GCA_016291475.1 Lachnospiraceae bacterium
CGGAATATTTTATCATTCATGAGGCAAAACTTCCATTTATGACGGATAAAGATACTCAAAAATCAAATCCCGAAACCCTGCTCAGAGAGGGTAAGGCAGTCTGTATTTCTCCGCGAGGCTACAGCATGTATCCGCTTTTGATACCCGGCACGGATAAGGTGGTCATCGAACCTTCGCCCGGCAGGAGACTTAAAAGAGGAGATATAGCGCTATTCAGACGTAAGGGCAGTAAGCTTGTGCTTCACAGGATCGTCCGGATTAAAAGAGACCGGACGGGAGAGCGCTTGTTCTATTTTTGCGGAGATAACCAAAAAGAGATCGAAGGGCCGGTACGGGAAGAAGATATATGCGGAGTTGTGACCTTTATCGAGAAGAAAAAATTTAAGTTTTCGGTCCGGAATCCTTTGTACTTTTTATCCGTTTTCATATGGATGATACTCAGACCCGTAAGACCGAATATTTCAAGGTTTTTGGCTCGTTTTAAGAAGGGTTTTTAATTGACTTTTAACCGCTCATTTGAGATAATTACTTCAAATTCGGTTACATACTAAACCGTAATAAATCAAATATAAGAAAAGAGGAAAAAGTATGGCAAACATCGATCTTTCCCAGTATGGGATCACCGGCGTATCTGAGATCGTTTACAATCCCGATTACGATACTCTGTACAACGAAGAGCTGAAGACAGAGCTTACCGGCTATGACAAGGGCCAGGTTACCGAGCTCGGAGCAGTTAACGTTATGACAGGTGTTTACACCGGCCGTTCTCCTAAAGACAAGTTCATCGTTATGGATGAGAAGTCCAAGGATACCGTTTGGTGGAACTCTCCCGAATATCCCAATGATAACCATCCTGCAACTCAGGAAGCATGGAATGCTTGCAAGGAGCTCGCTATCAAAGAGCTTTCAGGCAAGAGACTTTTCGTAGTAGATGCATTCTGTGGCGCTAACAAGGATACCAGAATGGCTGTCCGCTTCATCATGGAAGTAGCTTGGCAGGCACATTTTGTTACCAACATGTTCATCAAGCCTTCAGCAGAAGAACAGGCAAACTTCAAGCCCGATTTCATCGTTTACACCGCTTCCAAGGCTAAGGTAGACAATTATAAGGAACTCGGACTCAACTCCGAGACCGCTGTTCTCTTCAACGTAACCAGCCGTGAGCAGGTTATCCTCAATACCTGGTACGGCGGAGAGATGAAGAAGGGTATGTTCTCAATGCAGAACTACTTCCTTCCTCTTCAGGGAATGGCTTCCATGCACTGCTCCGCAAACACCGATATGGAAGGCAAGCACACCGCTATCTTCTTCGGACTTTCCGGAACAGGTAAGACCACCCTTTCAACCGATCCCAAGAGACTCCTCATCGGTGATGACGAGCACGGCTGGGATGACAACGGAGTATTCAACCTTGAGGGCGGATGCTACGCTAAGGTTATCGGCCTCTCCAAGGAGAACGAGCCTGACATCTACGGTGCTATCAAGAAGGATGCTCTCCTTGAGAACGTAACTGTTGATGCAAACGGAAAGATCGATTTCGACGATAAGAGCGTAACCGAGAACACTCGTGTATCTTATCCCATCGAGCACATCAAGAATATCGCTAAGAATGTAAACGGCGTATCCGCAGGTCCTGCAGCTGAGAACGTAATCTTCCTTTCAGCTGACGCTTTCGGAGTTCTTCCTCCCGTTTCTATCCTTACTCCCGAGCAGACTCAGTACTACTTCCTCAGCGGATTCACTGCTAAGCTTGCAGGAACCGAGCGTGGAATCACCGAGCCTACTCCTACCTTCTCAGCATGCTTCGGACAGGCATTCCTTGAGCTTCATCCTACCAAGTACGGCGAGGAGCTCGTTAAGAAGATGCAGAAGAGCGGCGCTAAGGCATATCTCGTAAATACCGGATGGAACGGAACCGGAAAGAGAATTTCCATTCCCGATACCAGAGGAATCATCGATGCTATCCTTAACGGAGACATCAAGAACGCTCCTACCAAGAAGATCCCTTACTTCGATTTCGAGGTTCCTACCGAGCTTCCCGGAGTATCTACCGAGATTCTTGATCCCAGAGACACCTATGCTAACGCTTCCGAGTGGGAAGAGAAGGCTAAGGATCTTGCAGGACGTTTCATCAAGAACTTCAAGAAGTATGAGACCAACGACGCAGGAAAGGCTCTTGTAGCAGCAGGTCCTCAGCTTTAATCCTTAAGCAATTTAATATGACGGGGACAGCTTTTACGGCTGTCCCCGATTTGCTGTTTTTCCGATTGTAGGCTATAATAGGCTTAGCCCGAGGTTGATCCCTTTCGTATTTTTTGAACCTACATTTACCTTTAAACGGGATTCCTACATCTCATGACGGCTGTCATGCCCCCGCCATAGGCGCCAGGGGAAGGCAAAAGCCATGATGCGGTTACCCACCTGGCTTAGGCTAGGCGTCAAAAGGCGAGGGGTCTTCTAAGGGTCTTATTGCGTTTTAATGACGAATTATGATTGAACTGTTTGCAAAAGCAAGAAGATTTGCCATAACGATGCGGCAGCTCGATATCAATGCCTACTCGGCCAGCGCGGCTTTCTTTCTTTTTATCTCGCTGGTTCCTATTTTGGTGCTCATTTGCAGCATGTTTCCTTATACGGGACTTACCGAACAGGAACTGATCAAACTGATAGAAGCTTCGACACCGATCATATTTAATGATTTCCTCGAAGATTTGATCTACCAGATATACGACTCAACCGCCGGAGTCATTACTGTATCGATCATAGCGACGATATGGACTGCGGGAAAAGGCATCATGGCACTGATTCAGGGCCTTGATACGGTTAATGAAGTCAAAGAGGAAAGAAACTTGTTCAAACTCAGATTCGTAAGTGCCTTTTACATGTTGATCATGATGCTTGCACTTCTTTTGAGTATCTCGATAATCGTCATAGGAACCGATCTTTTCAAAAGAATACTTGTTTATCTGAAAATCGATGTTTCGGTCTTGAAAGGACTGCTCATGAAACCGAGACTTTTATATACATTTATAATCCTGTCGCTGGTTTTTGCAGCGTTTTATACATGGATGCCATACCGAGGTCCGCAGAACAGGTCGACCCAGATCAAGCTGTTTTCCGATAAGAAGCTTGTGAAAATCTGGAATCAGACGGATCCTTCCATTGATGAGACGGGTCAGAGTCTTCAGACAAGCGGACTTAAGCTGAAATACTTTAGTCAGCTCCCGGGAGCCATGTTTGCATCAGCGGGCTGGATGGGCATATCGGTGCTCTTTACGTTGATAGTAAATATGGGCTATGCGATCACTGTTTACGGAACAATGTCACTCCTTGTGGTCGCCATGCTGTGGGTATATGCATGCATGTACCTGTTTCTTCTGGGGGCGTATTTCAACCACGTCAGACCTCATGTTTTCCGTGAACTGAAGGCGTATATATACAGAAAATAATCTTAGGCCCGCGGGCCGGGAAGGAATTATATGAAAGAGAAACTTGAAGAGATTAGGCAGAAAGCTCTTGCCAAGATTGCAGAGAGCGATACACCGGATAAGCTTAATGATGTCCGTGTCGCCATCCTTGGTAAAAAAGGAGAACTTACCGAAGTTCTTAAGTCCATGAAGGATGTATCCCCCGAGGACCGTCCCAAAATAGGACAGCTTGTTAACGATACCAGAGAAGAGATTGAGAAAGTACTTGAGGAAACCAAGGCGAAGCTCGAAAATGCTGCTCTTGAACTCAGACTTAAGACTGAGACCATAGACGTAACTCTTCCCGGAGATGTAAACGCTCCCGGTCATCGTCATCCCATTCAGATCGCTCTCGATGAGATTGAGAGAGTGTTCATCGGCATGGGCTATGAAGTTGTAGAAGGTCCCGAGATTGAAAAGGACTATTACAATTTCGAAGCACTCAATATTCCCGCAGATCACCCTGCAAAGGATGAGCAGGATACTTTCTACATTAACGGCGAAATGCTTCTCAGAACCCAGACTTCGGGCTGTCAGATCCACGAGATGGAGAAGGGAAGACTTCCCATCAGAATGATCGCACCCGGAAGAGTGTTCCGTTCTGATGAAGTTGATGCTACACATTCACCCTGCTTCCATCAGGTTGAGGGTCTTGTTATCGATAAGAACATTACTTTTGCAGATCTTAAGGGAACCCTTCAGGAGTTTGCACGTCAGATGTTCGGAGAAAATACAAAGGTTAAGTTCAGACCTCATCATTTCCCCTTCACCGAGCCCTCCGCAGAGATGGATGTTTCCTGCTTTAAGTGCGGCGGTAAGGGATGCAGATTCTGCAAGAACGAGGGATGGATCGAGATCCTCGGCTGCGGAATGGTACATCCTCACGTACTTGAGATGTGTAATATCGATCCCAATGAATATAACGGTTTTGCTTTCGGAGTAGGACTTGAGAGAATCGCACTTCTTAAATATGAGATTGACGATCTCAGACTTCTCTATGAAAACGACTTCAGATTCCTTAAACAGTTCTGATGAT
>JAEEXJ010000055.1 GCA_016291475.1 Lachnospiraceae bacterium
GTATATCCCGAAATTCCGCCGGGTATGAGCAGTTCAAACTCATCCGCATCGGGAATTCCGTTTTTATTTTCATCAATAATATTCTGTCCCTGAACCGGAGATATGGTCTCATATTCGGCTTCAGATTCAATGACGAATGTAGCTTCGCTAACAGGACTCCTCACACCGTAAGCATTAACGGCGCATACCTTAATGTCATATTCCCCCTTTGTAAGGAGAAGAGGCAGGTTGTATTCATCACTGTTTTCATCAGGATCGGTTCCGTCCAGCGTGTAGTAGATCCTGCCGTTTCCCGGAACCGTGATCTTAAGTATCTGATCAGTTCCGTAATATCCGCTCTCCAGTGAAAACTCGGGGATCATCAGACAAAACTCTACAAACTGATCCTTGATCTCAACATTGTTGCAGGTATAGAGGATGTCCGCCATCGATACATAATCTTCATTCTGATAATAGATGGCGAGAAGCTTTTCATACGCCGCAGCATTCTGATCGGATGTTGCAAAAGGAAGTCCGATGATCTGAAGAAGAAGATTTTCATACTTGATATACTCTTCATCTTCTTTGTAGAGTTCCGCAAGATATAGCAGAACGTCCACATCATCACTGTCCTGAACTTCAAGTGCTTCGATTATGGCTTTGGCCTTTGCTCTGTCTCCGGACTCGGCATGTTCTCTGGCAGATTCGAGGAGATATTCGGCAGTTGAATATCTGTTGATGAATCCGAGGGAAACCATGGCCAGCGCTACAACAGAAGCAGCAAGGAGCGCAAACCTGATCCATCCGTATTTATTTTTCGGTTCGTCGGAGTTTTCTTTTTTCCTGACAGGTCTTTCGTCATTGGCTCCTTCGGGTGATCTTCCGAAATCAGTTTCATCGTCGTCGAATTCGCTGATCAGATTCTTAACGGTCTCTTCGGCTTTATTAACCGCAAATTCCGTAAAGTCGGGAACCAGATGGACGTCTTTACCGCATTTTTCGCAGTAGAGTGATCCTTCGGGAATCTCTGCTCCGCAGATTTCACATTTCATATATTGGGACTCCGCAATCAATTATGCATCAACAGATGCAAGACAATTGTACATAAGCATTGCGATGGTCATGGGACCTACACCGCCGGGAACGGGAGTGATCGCGGAAGCTACGGGTTCAACCGATGCGTAATCCACATCGCCGCAGAGCTTTCCGTCATCCATTCTGTGAATGCCTACGTCTATAACTACAGCCCCCTCACGCACATAGGAAGCATCAATGAACTTGGGCTTACCTATGGCTACAACAAGAATATCAGCACGCTTGGTCACTTCCTTAAGATCCTTTGTTCTGGAGTGACAAACGGTTACTGTTCCGTTCTCCTGAAGAAGAAGCATGCTCATGGGCTTGCCTACGATATTGCTGCGGCCAACTACAACGCATTCTTTTCCGGATATCTCGATGTTCGAACGCTTAAGAAGCTGGATGACACCTGCGGGTGTACAGCTTACGAAGCCTTTCTTTCCGATCGAGAGTTTACCGACATTGACGGGATGAAAACCGTCAACATCCTTATCAGCAGAAATGGCATCAAGTACCCTGTCCTCATCGATACCTGCGGGAAGAGGAAGCTGAACGAGGATTCCGTTAACATCTTCTCTTTCGTTGAGCTCTGCGATAAGCTCAAGGAGTTTTTCCTCGGTGGTATCTGCGGGAAGCTCATATGATAAGGATCTGATACCGCAATATTCACAGGCTTTCTTTTTGTTCTTAACATATACCTGAGAAGCGGGATCTTCGCCCACAAGGATTACCGCAAGTGTTGCGGTGATACCTTTTGCAGAAAGCTCGGCGGTGCGTGCTTTGATCTCGTCCTTAACTGCCTGTGATATTGCTTTTCCGTCTATGATCTGTGCCATTTCGTTACCTCATTTAAAACAGTGCTTTATCAGAAGAGTCCGGTAATCTTACCGTTATCATCCACATCGATCTTGTAAGCTGCGGGAGACTTTGAAAGTCCGGGCATTGTCATGATGTTACCGGTAAGAACTACTACGAATCCTGCACCTGCACTTACATATACTTCTCTTACGTTAAGAGTAAATCCCGAAGGACGTCCGAGAAGATTGGGATCGTCGGATAAGCTGTACTGGGTCTTAGCCATACAAACGGGAAGGTTTCCGAATCCCATCTCTTCAATCTTCTTGATCTGCTTTGCGGCGGATGATGCGATGGATACATCTGCTGCTCCGTAAATCTTCTTTGCTACGGTTTCGATCTTCTCGGTGATTGAAAGCTCATCTGCATAGATAGGCTTAAATGCTGCCTTTCCGCTCTCAGCTTCTTCGATAACCATCTGAGCAAGTTCGCATCCGCCTTCGCCGCCCTTTTCCCAAACTCTGGCAACGGACATACGGCAATTCTTGCTCTCACAATACTCTTTGATAAATGCGATCTCTGCATCGGTATCGGATACGAATGCATTGAGTGCAACAACAACGGGAAGTCCGTAGGACTGGATATTCTCGATATGCTTTCCGAGATTTTCGATGCCGCTCTTAAGTGCGTCGAGATTCTCGACCCCAAGCTGATCCTTGGGAACTCCTCCGTTATATTTAAGTGCTCTTACGGTTGCTACGAGAACTACGGCATCGGGCTTAAGTCCTGCCTGTCTGCACTTAATGTCGAAGAACTTCTCAGCTCCGAGGTCTGCACCGAATCCTGCTTCGGTGATGCAGTAATCTGCAAGTTTAAGTGCGGTTCTTGTAGCGATAACGGAGTTACATCCGTGTGCGATATTTGCGAAAGGTCCGCCGTGTACGATCGCGGGAGTATGTTCAAGAGTCTGGATGATATTGGGTCTGATCGCATCCTTGAGAAGTGCGGTCATTGCACCGACTGCCTGAATATCACCTGCGGTAACGGGGTTTCCGTCAAGGTCGTAAGCTACGATTATTCTTGAAAGTCTTGCTTTGAGATCCTTAAGATTCTCGGAAAGACAAAGTACAGCCATGATCTCGGAAGCAACGGTAATAACGAAATGATCTTCTCTTACAAATCCGTCTGACTTGGAGCCAAGGCCTACAACGATGTTTCTGAGAGCCCTGTCGTTCATGTCCATACATCTCTTCCATACTACGCTTCTGGAATCGATCCTCTTCTCATTACCCTGCTGGATATGATTGTCGAGAAGTGCAGCAAGAAGGTTGTTTGCAGCGGTGATCGCATGAAAGTCACCGGTGAAATGAAGGTTAAGGTCCTCCATGGGAACAACCTGTGCCATTCCGCCGCCTGCAGCTCCGCCCTTGATTCCGAAACAAGGTCCGAGTGAAGGCTCTCTTAATGCGATGATTGCTTTCTTGTTAAGCTTTGCGAATGCTTCACCGAGACCTACGGTAACGGTGGTCTTTCCCTCTCCTGCGGGAGTGGGGTTGATCGCGGTTACAAGAATAAGCTTTCCGTTCTTGTTTCCTTCGATCTCCTTAAGGCTCTCATCGGTAAGCTTAGCCTTATATTTTCCGTAAAGTTCCAGTGACTCGGGATCAATCCCTGCTCTGGTAGCAACTTCGGTAATGGGGAGCATTTCACAGCTCTGTGCGATTTCGATATCTGATCTCATTTTTTCATCCTGCCTCAAATTTATTTATTCAGATTTTTCCTGTGATGCCAGAAATGCCTCAAACATTTCTTCTGTCATAAGGATTTCCCTGGGTTTTGTACCCTGTTCGGGGCCTACGACACTGTAGTCAGCAAGCATATCCATGATCCTGGCGGCACGGTTAAAACCGATTTTTAATACTCTCTGAAGATATCCAATCGAAGCTTTACCGCTCCTGATTATATATCTTCCCGCTTCGGGCAAAAGTTCGTCACCGAATACCGATGAAGATCCTCCCGACGATGATGAAGACGAATTATTTGATACGACCGATTCATTACCGGCTTCGATATCAATGATGGTCTTCTTCAGATCGTTTATTCCGTCAGCTCCTTCAAGAGGATTGTGGAATGCGGGATCCGCACTGATACCTCTCAAGTAGCCTGTAACTTTTGAAACTTCCTCATCGGAAACAAATGCACCCTGGAGTCTTTCGGGTCTCATTTTACCCTGAGGGTAAAAGAGCATGTCTCCTTTTCCGAGAAGTTTTTCGGCACCAACCGAATCAAGAATGGTTCTTGAATCTACACCGCTGGATACCGCAAAAGCTATACGGCTGGGCATGTTTGCCTTGATAAGTCCGGTGATGACGTCAACGGAAGGACGCTGGGTAGCAACGATAAGATGCATTCCCGCAGCTCTTGCAAGCTGTGCCAGACGACATATCGATTCCTCGACCTCTTTTGCAGCAACCATCATCAGATCGGCAAGCTCGTCGATAATGATAACGACTCTGGGCATCTTACGAAGTGCCGGAGCAAGTGACTCCGTCTCTTCGTGTCTGTCGACTTCCTCGGGCTCTCTCCTGCCGGCATTTACATCTTCGACATACTGGTTATAACCCTCGATGTCTCTTACGCCGCGATCTGCAAACGCCCTGTATCTTCTCTCCATCTCCTTGACGGACCATTTAAGCATCTCCGATGCAGCCTTGGGCTTGGTAACAACGTCAAAAGGAAGATGAGGTATCTTGTTATATACTTTCAGCTCAACGACCTTGGGGTCAACCATGATGAGCTGTACATCTTCGGGCGAACACTTATACAGAATGCTCAGGATAAGTGTATTGATACATACAGACTTACCGGATCCCGTAGTACCTGCGATAAGCACGTGAGGGAACTTGGCGATATTTGCTACAACAGTCTTACCCTCGATATCTTTACCTACGGCAAAAGAAAGAGGATCCTTGGATTTTTTGTATTCGCCGCTGGATAAAAGGTCACCCAGAAATACGGCTGTGGCGGTGGAATTGGGAACCTCGATTCCAATGGCGCTCTTGCCGGGAATGGGAGCTTCGATCCTTATATCCGTTGCCGCAAGTGCCATCTTGATCTCATCGGAAAGACCGACGACTCTCGAAAGCTTTGTTCCCTGACTTACGGTAAATTCATATCTGGTAACGGTAGGACCCTGACTGTATTCACCCATCTCGGCTTCAATACCGAAGGATGCAAGAGTTTGGATAAGTTTGCTTTGAACATCCCTGATCTCAGCCTGAGCATCACGCTTTGATGATCCGCTCTTTTTGAGATAGTCGAGGCTGGGAGCCCTGTAAACAAATCTTGCATTTCTCTTGGCAGGTGCTTTACGTACCTGTGCAGAAACAGATATGTCCGATGCTTTCTCGCTTACAGGGTCAGGAGAAACCTGAGCATTCTCAAAATTCGGAGGAACGGGCATATCAGGAATCTCGGTGCTTGCATCTTCGGGAACATATTCTTCATGCAATCCCGTAACTCTTATCTTATGATCGGAATTGATCTTTACTCTCTCAAATGAGGGCTCGCTGCTCTCAAACTCATCTTCAATGACATCATCCGGAGCAGTAGTCTGCGACATGGCACCGGGACGCTTGGCGGGATCATACCAGGTTCCTCTGGCGTCATTATTTTCATACTCGATGTCCTCATCATCAGGCTCATACTCACGATAACTCATCTCGTGCATCTCGCCGGTATGATGCTCATCAAACATGGTTCTGCGCTCGGGCGCCTTACGTGCTACGAGGATTTCTTCCGCATCCTCGGTTTCTTCCTTGATTTTTCTGCCGGCTTCTTTCTTCAGGCGCTCTTCTTCGGTACGCTTCTTAAAATTGTTCTTCCAGTTCTCAAGCCCGTCCGATACAGCGGAAAGAGCGTCCTTCTTCTTGGAATCACGTTCTTTACGCATTTTCTCCGTTACGGTAAGAGCTTCTCTTGGAGCATCCGGTTCATCGTCTTCATAAGGAACAAGTCCTGTTTCAGATGAATTATCGGGAAGTTCGGGAAGGCTTTCTTTTTCTTCAAGCAAAAGGCGTCTTTCTTCCCTTCTGTCCCTTTGACTGCTGATAAAATCCCCCGTCCTGTTCGAGGCACTGAGGATGATCTGTCTGAAGAGGTTTGAAAAAAACTTCCTGTTAATCGCGAAGAGACTTAAGACCAGTACCAGAAGGCAGACGATGACGCATCCGGCCGTTCCGATGTTTTTGCACAGTGCATAGGAAATACTTCCCGCGATCACTCCTCCGCCTTTTTTACCGTCGGCACAGAGTTTGTACAGATCCCCGGTATTATATTCCGTCATGGACCGTGAAACCTTACCGGCCATATCCGCAAATATACCGAATATCAAAAAGAGAATCCCCGCTCCCGTCATTCTTATGGGAAGAATGGGATCGGATTCATTAAAAAACATATACCAGAAGATCATTCCGGTGATAAACGCAGGGGCGATATATCCGGTAAAACCAAATGCACCGAAGAGCACGGAAGCGATGGTGTCTCCGAAGGAGCCGCAGGTTCCGAATGCACAAAGAGTAAGAAATATTGCGACACCTGCAACTATCACCGATACAAGAATCCTTGATGAGCCGTCATCATCATAATCATCCCGTGACGAACGCCCCCCGGGTGATGCAGAGGTCCTCCCCTGTCCACGGCGGGATGAGTTTGATGTATTCCTGCCGGCCGGTGAAGGTCTTCTCTGAGCAGATCTTGAATTGTTAACATTGTTACGTGAAGCCATTTAAACGATAAATCCTTTAAATATCAAAATCATCATCATCCGAGATCCTGATATCGTAATCCATCTTATCTCCGGACAGTTCAATATCGTATTCCATGGGATGATGTTCTGTTTTTCTGGCAGGATGTGGAATGGGATTTTCCAGAAGAACTGCTCCGTTTGCTGCAATCTCCGGCCCATGATTCTGAGCCTTAACCTGCTCTTTCTGATGTGTATTATCCGCAGTTTTTACATTTTCCGAGGGCTTAGATTCTTCGGTAACCGCTGCGTTTGTTTTCTCTTTATCTGCCTGTTTTGTTCTTTCGGCATACTGTTGAGCCCATGCTCCGGGTCTTCTCCTGAACTCGGGTCTTAGCTGAGGTTTTTTATAAGGCACATAACCTGATTTGCTCTCTTCGTTCTTATCGTTCTGCTGAGTATCCTTAAGCGCAGTTCCGACATTCCTGACAGGTTCGTTTGCGGAATCCGTCTTTTGAACGCCGAGTGATCCCCCTACGTTCTGAGGTTTGGGAGTCTCAATAACAGGCTCCTCTGCTTTGTTCTGCCCTACCTGCGCGGAAGAATTCATAGGCCTGATATCCCTGGCATTTGGAGTCATATAATCCGCAGTGTTAACAACGGGCGGAGCAAGATTAATACCTGCTGCAGCCACGGGTGCGGGCGCAGGAGTCTTTGCTGCGGGAGCAGTCTCGGGAGTTCCGATATTAACGGCATCAAAACCCATATTAAGGTCCGGCTGTGAAAGGTTATCCGAAGATGTATTTTCATGGACGGGTTCAACAGGTTTAGGAGGAGCCGCATCGAAAGAACCTGCTTCAAGTGCATCAAGATCCTCCGGGGTGAAACTTCCGGAATCAAGTTTCTTGGGCACATATCCGGCAGCAGGAGCAACCACTTCATTGTCATAAAGCTCGGCACTTGCCTTAAATACATCTCCGGTGATCTTATCCGGGAACAGCTCCCTGAAGGATACGCCGGCAAGGAGAGCACAGATCATGAAGAATACTTCTCTTCCGTCGTTTTCCAGATATGTAAGGCCAAGGTTGTTAATAAGTATTATTACAACCGCCGATAAGGTCAGGATCGATCTGGAATCGTCATAGGAAAGGAAACAAGCAAGTATACTGAGCGCTCCCAGAACCGCAAGGACCGTAACCTCTCCATAGGATGTCATATATGAAAATCCGAGTGAAAAATTACCGGACGGCTGATATAACTTAACAATGCTGTCCAGAATATTTCCTGCATTCTTAGAACTTAAGAAAGAATCCAAAAAGATCAATAGCACAAGTCCGAATACCACGGAGATAAGAGCAAACAGCATTTTTCTGAATCTGATGGATAATTCCTCATCCTCATCCCCGGATTCAAAAAGAATACCGATGAGGAAAGGAATAAGCGCAAGTCCGCATACATCCGCATAGATACAAACAGCGGTCAGTATTCCGGATATCAGATAACATATGAATTTACCGCGTGATGCGGGATAAGCGAACGAAATCGCAAAAAGAGTGATACAGATAAGCAGAAATACAAGATTTCTCGAGCTTAAAGTAAGAGCCTCATGAACAGAAAAACCGGAAATGGTCCAGAATCCGGCAAAAATCAGCGCCGGGATCATTCCAAGCATCTTACGGAATGCCGCAAATCCGAAGATCACGGCAACGATCTGAAGTGCGATGTTAAAGATCGTAGCCACAAATATCCTGTTCCCAAACAGGAAAAAAATCCCGTGAAGAGCTGTAAGATACCAGTCATCACAGGGGTGAACTATATGCTTGACCTGCTCTCCCGTCACCTTCGCAAGCTCAAAATAAGCAGTACCTCCGAGACCGTTCCACATATAGGAAGCTGCCCTGAAGGCAATCGAAGAGACAAGGAGAACAATGAATACGGCTAAACCGATAATGTTTCCTTTTTCCGAAATCGCCTTGAACTTGTCCGACATCTCCGTATATGAGAGAAGCTTTTTTAAGACAAGTCCCAGGATAATTATCACGCCAAATGCCGCAAGTCCGGGCAAATAGGAGTAACCTAACCCCTGAGCCGCATCCATGATGGCAATAATGGAAACGGCACTGGCGAGCAATGCATATATAACATTCAGAACATAAGAAAACTTAGTCTTGCGCAGAGTCATTTGTCAAAACCTTTTCAATGTTGTATCTGGGTCTGTGTTTTACTTCGATATAGGTCTTACCTACATACTTGCCCACAAGGCCGATGGCAAGGAGCTGTAATCCGCCGAGGAACCAGATGGATATGATAAGCGAAGTCCAGCCCGGTTCGACATTTCCCGTAAAGTATGAAACAAGAGCATATACAAGAGCCAGAAACGAAAGGAATATACAGGCTATACCGGCCGTGAGTATAAGATCGATGGGCCTGGTGGAGAACGATGATATTCCGTCAAAAGCAAGCGCAAGCATCTTTTTAAGGGGATACTTTGAAACTCCGGCAGCTCTTTCTTTTCTGTCATAATAAACACAATCGGTTTTGTATCCGATGAGGGGTACGATACCTCTGAGGAAAAGATTGTACTCGTGATAGTTCTCAAACTCTCCCAATGCTCTTGCACTCATAAGTCTGAAATCCGCATGGTTATATACGGTCTTCACGCCCATCTTGGCCATAAGCTTGTAGAATGACTGAGCGGTAAATCTCTTGAAGAATGTATCGGTCTTTCTCTCTTTGCGCACACCGTATACGATCTCACATCCCTCATGATACTTATCAACCATCTCTTCGATTACGGCGACATCATCCTGAAGGTCCGCATCGATCGAAACGGAAATATCACACATTGAAGCCGCGGTAAAAAGACCTGCGGTAAGTGCATACTGGTGACCGACATTTCTGGCAAGTTTTACACCGAATATCTGATTCGGATACTTGGCGTGCTCTTCTTCGATGAGTTCCCAAGTTTTGTCCTTACTTCCGTCATTTACAAACAGTACGTAACTGTCTTCGGAGATCTTCTTCTTGGCTACAAGATCATCCAAAACACCTCTTAATGCTTCGGATGACATACCGAGTACTTCTTCTTCGTTATAGCAGGGAACAACAATTGCAAGACGTTCCATAAATACCTCTTTTTCTACCCCGGATTAAATCATTCGTCCCAGTTATGATAAACGTTCTGAACGTCATCATCCTCATCAAGGATATCGAGAATCCTCTGAAGAAGCTTAACATCATCTTCATTCTTAAGCTCAACATAGTTCTGGGGGATCATGGTAACCTCAGCACTGAGCATGGGGATTCCCACATCAAGGAGCTTCTTGTTGACTTCATCGAAAGCATCGGGATCGGTAAGGATCTCGTAGCTGTCATCTTCCTCATTAAAATCCTCTGCACCGGCATCGAGTGCGGTCATCATAAGATCATCTGCGGACATATCGATTTCTTCTTTATCGATGATGATCTGTCCTTTTTTATCAAACATGAAAGACACACATCCGGGAGTTCCGATATTTCCGCTTCCCTTTGTAAATGCCGCTCTTACATTGGCTGCGGTACGGTTCTTGTTGTCGGTAAGGGTATCAACGATGATGGCGATACCGCTGGGTCCGTATCCTTCGTAAGTGATATATTCATAGTTAACGTTGCCGCCTTCTCCGGCTGCCTTCTTGATACCGCGCTCGATGGTATCGTTTGGCATGTTATTTGCCTTAGCCTTGGCGATAACGGTAGCAAGCTTGAAGTTATTGTTGGGGTCGGGGCCGCCCTCTTTAACAGCGACTGCGATCTCACGTCCGATAATGGTAAAGATCTTACCCTTGGCAGCGTCGTTTTTCTCCTTCTTATGCTTGATATTGGCGAACTTTGAATGTCCTGACATACTTTAACCTCTCGTTTTTGTTTCTTAAATTTATGCAATCAATATATTTTATCATTTAAGGCCCTTTTAGTAAAGAAATCGATTCCCTTACTAGGTGGAACTCAAGGCCAAAACGGGACTGCCGTGAAGAGTGTATACCCTGGGAATTCTGGAACCGATAAGGCACACAAGCTCATAATTGAACCTGCCGGACTTTTCTCCCAGCTCTTCCGCCGAAATGTGCTCGTCCCCGTCATATCCCAAAAGTGTAACGGTTTCACCCTCTTTTACGTTATCAAGTGCAGAAACATCTATCATGAACTGATCCATGCATACCCTGCCCAGGATCGGGCATCTTTTTCCTCTGACCAGGACCTCTCCCTTACCGGAAAGCTGTCTGGGATATCCGTCTCCGTAGCCCAAAGGTACGGTTGCGACCATCATCTCCTTCTCCGCCGTAAATGTTCCGCCGTAGCTGATGCTCTGTCCGGGACACACCTTTTTTACATAGGTGATATGGGAGAAAAGACTAAGAACCGGCTTTAAGTTAATATCCGACTCCGTGGGGACCTCATCGGAGGGCTTAAGGCCGTACATGGTTATTCCCGCCCTTACCGCATCCATATAGGAATCGGGTAGTTCCAGTATTGCTGCCGAATTTGAAATATGGGCTATGGGGATCACCGCACCCGCTTTTTCGGAAATGTCGGCAATGAATTTCTTAAAGATTGCCACCTGTTCGAGAGCAGATCTCTTATCCGTCTCATCCGCCCTTGCCATATGTGTAAATATACCCTCAACAATGATATTGGGCGCATCAAGAGTCTGTCTTACAAATTCCAAACCGGACTTGTCGGGATTTACTCCGATCCTGCCCATTCCGGTATCCACGGCTATATGAACAATGGCATTTTTGCCTACCATCGCGGCAGCTCTTGAAAGCTCCTGAATGGTATCCTTGCGGAAAACAGTGATCCTTACATCATTTTTGATAAGTTCGGGATAGCTGTAAGGGAATGTATAGCTGAGGATAAGTATGTCCTTTTTAATACCGTCCGCCCGAAGTTCCATGGCCTCCTCGGCAGTAGCGACAGCATATCCCTTAACATACGGGACGCTTTCGAGCGCTTTTGCGATAGGAAGGCTTCCGTGACCGTAGCCGTTGGTCTTGATCACGGCATACATCTTGGTGTCATTTCTCAATAGTGAATGCATGGCATCCATATTTGAGATGATCGCATCAAGATCAACATATGCCACTCCCCGTTTATATGTCAGAATACATTCATCGATCTGATCCTTGGTCTGAACCCACATATTTTCCTTTCGGGACCGTTAAATCAGTCCTTTTTATCCTCACTCTTTTTATCCGCAGCGATCTCTTCGGCGGTTCTGGGATGCTTTTCCTCAGGGTTATACCTCATGTCAAAAAGATCGACAACATCGGCTCCGAAGATATCGTGCATGTATTTGTATATCTCGTGATTCTTGGCTTCTTTTTCCTGCTTGCGGATAAGGTTTTTCTTGAGCTCGATTCGGATGCTTTTGATCCATTCCTCAAGTTCTTCAATATCATCCGTATTCTCCTGCATAGTGTCATAACAATGCTCCATGGTGATACGGAGAAGCTCTTTGTTAACCTCATCTATCATACGGGGAAGATCCATTATCTCTTCCTCGTGGCTGTCCAGCTTATCGTTACATTCCTTTAAAAGGCGCTTATTTTCCTCAATCTTGGACGCAGCCTCATCAGAGCCGCCCTGCTGTTCATCCATGAGAGAAACAATCTCATCCATAAGGCGGCGCTTTACTTTTTTGATCTCTCTGGTCTCGGTATTAACCTTGCCCTGACGTTTGAGAAGCTCGTTCAGGCGTTTCTCGGGGTCCTTAATGTCTTCAAAGCCTACTTTTCCGAGAAGGTGATACCATTTGTTGTCCAGTGTAAGGGCGGGAACATCTTTGCCCTTCAAAGAAATCTCAAATTCGTCTTTTTTGTCCTGTCCCGATTGTTTAGCCATTTTTTCGTCCGGATTTATTTATCGCTGTTATTTTCATTGTAACTTGATATGTTATATGAAAGCTTCATCAGAGAATCCGACAAGTGCACATTCTCAACCTGTACATATTCGGGCACATCAAGATCAACATGCGCAAAGTTCCAGATAGCCCTGATACCGTTGTCCACAAGGACTTTTGAAACAGGTACGGCGCCTTCCTTGGGGATTGTAAGCACCGCAATATCTATATTGTTATTTCTGATAAAAGAAGGAAGCTCTTCCATGGGCATGACCTTAACGCCTCTGACCTCAGTCCCGATAAGTTCGGGAGCTTTGTCAAACATGCCCTTTAAAATAAATCCTCTTTTTTCAAAATTCAGATAACCGCCGAGAGCTTTTCCGAGGTTTCCGGCACCGATTATGATGAAATTATACTGGTGCTCCAGCCCGAGGATCTTACTTATCTCACTGTAGAGATAGTCCACATTGTAGCCGTATCCCTGCTGGCCGAAACCGCCGAAATTATTAAGATCCTGACGGATCTGTGATGCAGTAACCTTCATGAGAATGCTGAGTTCGGATGATGAGATCCTCTCAACATTCTTATCCTTAAGTTCCCCGAGATAACGCAGGTATCTGGGTAATCTTCCTATAACCGCCTGGGAAATATCCTTATCCAACATACACCTCCGCAGCCTTAAAAAAGGCTATAATAACCCGTAAAAAAATGCTACGAAAAGAATTGCACATATATACCAAGATTTTACAACTTATGTTAAAATATTGTCAATTATACAGGTTGGCAGTAAGCGAAAGAAGTCTATGTTATTAAGTGTTAACAATATTTCAAAATCATTCGAAACCGGCCCCATTTTGTCAGGGGTTTCTTTTAATGTTGAAAGAAGACAGAAAACCGCTCTTGTAGGCTCCAACGGATCCGGCAAGACCACTCTTCTGCGTATTATAACCGGTGAATCGGAGCCCGACACAGGTATCGTGACATACGAAAAGGATTCATCCTTCGGATATCTGTCCCAGGAGGGGACGTTTTCCGGCGGAGGTACTATTTTTGAGGAAATGCTTCTGTGCAGATCCGATCTGGTCAAGATGGAAAATGATCTCAGAGATCTGGAAGCTCAGATGGCAAATGCCGAAGATGTATCCGCAGTATGTGACAGATACGAAAAGCTTCGTACCGAATTCGACCTCAAAGGCGGTTATACCTTCAGATCCGAGATTGTCGGCGTTCTTAAAGGTCTTGGTTTTAACGAGGATGATTTTGACAGAAAAGCATCTACCCTCTCCGGCGGTCAAAAGACCCGTGCGGCTCTTGGTGCGATACTTGTCAAAAAGCCCGACCTTATAATCCTGGACGAGCCCACCAACCATCTTGATATGAATTCAGTGATCTGGCTGGAAGGATATCTCAGCACTTACGACGGAGCCGTTTTGATAGTCTCCCATGACAGATATTTCCTGGATAAGATCGCAGATACCGTTCTTGAGCTTGAAAACACACATATAAATTCCTATAAGGGTAACTATTCCGATTATGCTGCCAAGAAGAAAATGCTCTTCGAAGCTCAAATGAAGGCATACCTGAATCAGCAGCAAGAAATAAAGCATCAGGAAGAAGTTATAGAAAAGCTGAAAAGCTTTAACAGGGAAAAATCCATAAAACGTGCGGAAAGCCGTGAAAAGGCTCTTGATAAAATAGAGGTTTTGGACAAACCCGAAATTATATCAAACGAGATAAACCTGAGATTTAATCCTTCAAAGGTTCCGGGAAACGATGTACTTACGGTAGAGAATCTGTCCAAATCTTTCGACGGTCGTACTCTTTTTAAAGATATGAACATCGAGATAAAACGCGGTGAACATGTCTGCATCATCGGTGACAACGGGACCGGAAAGACAACGTTTCTGAAGATTCTTAACGGGCTTGAGACCGCCGATACAGGATCTTTTAAATGGGGAACAAATGTAGAAACCGCTTATTATGATCAGGAGCATCTGGTACTGAATCCGGAGAAAACCATCTATGATGAGATATCGGACGAACATCCCGATATGACCATCACCCAGATCAGGACCGTACTTGCAGCATTTTTATTCACTGATGAAAATGTATACAAAGAGATAAAGCATTTAAGCGGAGGTGAAAAAGGACGTGTAAGCCTCGCAAAGCTTATGCTTTCCGATGCCAATTTCCTAATCCTTGACGAGCCTACGAACCACCTTGATATAACCACCAAGGAAATCCTTGAGCAGGCTCTTTCGGAATTTGAGGGCACTGTAATATGCGTATCCCACGACAGATATTTTGTAAACAAAATTTCTACCAGGATAATCGAGCTTCACGAAGGCTATTTTGATAATTACATCGGAAATTACGATTATTATCTCGAAAAGAGAGAGGATGTAAGAAAAGCAAGCGATGTTTACAGAGATAATGCCGTATCCTCTTCCGCTTTTTCTTCCGGAGATGCCGCAGCAAACTCCTCGCCTGCTTCAGACAGCGCCGCAGACTGGAAAGCGCAGAAAGCCCAGCAGGCCGAAGCAAGAAAGAAAGCCAACGATCTTAAAAAATGTGAAGACAGGATCACCGAGATTGAAAATGAACTGTCCGAACTGGAAAACAAGATGGCAGAGCCGGATGTAGCCACAAGTCCTTCCAAGCTGAACGAACTTGTCAAAAAGCAAAATACACTTAACGAAGAACTTGAAGCATTAATGGAAAAGTGGGAAGCACTAAGCTAGAACATACAAAAACCGGGAAGCATACACTATGCTTCCCGCGTTTTATATCCTTATACCCGATCACTTTTTCCTCAGGATTAAAAGTACAATAACAAAAACTACAAGTAATATTCCACTTATAACAATTCTCATTCTTCACCTCTCAAATTGAACATTATTTTTTTGATTTCTCATCGAACAATAAAACAATATAACTAAATCTTTTGCTGCTTTCTGCTATGTAATAATATGTATTGATCAATGTAATAATTCATCAGCACTTTCATACCGTTCGTCAAAATAAAAAAAAGATCTCCGATTCACAAAAGTGACTCGGAGATCTTTTACTTGAACCATTCGATATATTCGATTACATAAGACTATCAAGAGTTTCTTTTATAGCCTTGATGAATCCTTCTGAATCAAGGATAACGGGATCCTTGCAATCGGAGATAAGAGAAAGTGACTTGGTCATCTTGCCATCCTCGATGGTCTTAATGCAGGCCTTCTCAAGCTTTTCTGCGAAATCGGAAAGCTCTGCGATTCCGTCAAGCTCCCCTCTCTTCTTAAGAGCACCTGTCCATGCAAAAATGGTAGCGATGGAGTTGGTTGAAGTCTTTTCACCTTTAAGGTGCTTGTAGTAATGTCTCTGAACGGTTCCGTGTGCTGCCTCATATTCATAAACTCCCTTAGGAGATACAAGTACTGAGGTCATCATGGAAAGATCACCGTAAGCGGTTGCAACCATGTCTGACATAACGTCTCCGTCATAGTTCTTACATGCCCAGATAAATCCGCCTTCGCTTCTGATAACACGGGCAACCGCGTCATCGATAAGGGTATAGAAATATTCGATGCCTGCAGCTTCAAACTTCTCCTTATATTCCTTCTCATACATATCGGCAAAGATATCTTTGAAGTGATGATCGTAGATCTTGGAGATAGTGTCCTTGGTTGAGAACCAAAGATCCTGCTTGGTTGAAAGAGCATATTCAAAACATGCCTTTGCAAAGCTGGTGATGGACTTATCGGTATTGTGGATACCCTGGATGATTCCGGGGCCGTCAAATTCCTGAATGGTCTTTCTGGTCTCGGTTCCGTCTGCAGCAGTAAAAACAAGCTCTGCCTTGCCCGCACCCGGAACGGCTATCTCGGTATTTTTATAAACATCACCGTACGCATGACGTGCAAGAGTGATGGGCTTGGTCCAGTTGGAAACATAAGGTCTGATTCCCTTTACGAGAATGGGAGCTCTGAATACGGTTCCGTCAAGAATGGCACGGATGGTACCGTTGGGGCTCTTCCACATCTCCTTGAGGTTATATTCGGTCATTCTTGCCGCATTGGGAGTGATGGTAGCACACTTGACCGCAACACCATACTTAAGAGTAGCATTTGCGGAATCGACGGTAACCTGATCGTTGGTTTCATTTCTGTGCTCGAGTCCGAGATCGTAATACTCTGTCTTAAGATCAACATAAGGAGTGATAAGTTCATCCTTGATCATCTGCCAGAGTACTCTGGTCATCTCATCTCCGTCCATCTCGACAAGGGGTGTTTTCATCTGAATCTTTGCCATTTTAATACATCTCCTGTTTGGTTATTAATCTTCGGGTTTGATAAGCCCGTTATCGATCATATTCTTGTAAGCATTGATCATATGCTCGTGAGCAAGTCTCTCCGCATCATCCGGGTTCTTGTTCTTGATGGCTTCAAGGATCGCTTCATGTTCCAGATTGGACTGAGGACCTCTCGCTTTGCTGGATAATGTTTTCTTACGGATACGAAGAACATATTGATGATAATCCTTAAGCTGATGCTCCAGTATTTTGGATCCCGATGCTTCATACAGAAGTTCATGAAATCTGTTATCAAGCTCAAAGATCTGCTCATTATGGCCTTTAAGAGTATGGAACTTGGCAAGATATACATTCTCTTCCATCTCTTCAAGCTGTTCTTTTGTAATATGATCTACAGCCCATCTGGCCGCAAGACCTTCTAGTCTGGATCTGAGGATATAAATATCTCTCACATCCTTGTCGCTGATGCCGACAACATAAGCTCCTTTGTTGGGAATGATCTTGATCAGCCCCTCAAGTTCAAGCTGTCTGAAGGCTTCTCTTACGGGAGTTCTGCTTACTCCGAGCTCTTCACCGATGGCAATCTCACGGAGCTCGACGCCTTCTTCATATTTTCCGTTAAGGATATCTTCTCTTAAACGTGAAAAAACCCTGCCTCTTAAGGAATATTTATCGGAAGCGCCTTCCTTAACATCTTCTTCCATTTGTATCTCCTCCAATTATGGACAAATACACATAAAAATACACGGTTCACAACGTGTATTATTGTATACAATCCTCTGCCCGATGTCAATCAATATATAAAAAAACGGGATGGTTTCTTTACGAAACCATCCCGAAAGAATTGTTTATCTGCCTGCTTTAAGAAGCTCCGCATCCTCATTAAGACTTTTTACAAGGTCTCCCAGTGCATTTACAACTTCCTGATTCTGAAGGCTGACGTCATAAGTCTCCGTAGCATGTGCGGTAACCTCCTCGGTAACCGCAGATGTGGTCTGAATACTGTTAACAATATCTTCGTTAGCCTGTGAAAGCCTGCCCACAAGATCGTCAAGATCTGCAGTATGCTGCTTGATGATATCAACGGTTCCGGATATCTTCTTAAAGCTGTCTGCCGTTTCGGATGCACACTTGCTTTCTTCATCGTCTATCTGAAGCAGACGCTCTATGGTAGTTACCATGGTTCCGACCTGATTTACTACATCACCTATAAGTGTATTGATATTCTCGGTCGCCTGAGAAGTCTGTCCGGCAAGATTGGAAATCTCGGTAGCAACAACCGCAAATCCCCTTCCAGCCTCTCCCGCTCTGGCTGCTTCAATTGAGGCATTAAGTGCAAGAAGCTTGGTCTGGGAGGCTACGTCAGTAATAATGACGGTAATTGAATTCATTTCATCGGCGGTCTTCTTGAATTTCTCAAGTGCTCCCGCAACATCTTTACCTGCCGAATCAACTTCACCGGTAAGTTCAGTCATTCTGCGGATATTATCCTGTCCGACGGAAACGGCATCGGATGCAACTTCAACATTCTCGGTAATTACATCTGCGGAAGATCTTACGGTTTCGATATGATCGGAGATCTTGGTTGTCTGAACTAGCTGAACCTGTGCTGCCTCCGCTGACTCATTGGTTCCCTGTCTTACCTCTTCCATAGATTCGATGGTCCTGTCTATGGAAGATTTGAGCATTCCCATCTCATCCGAAAGCTGTCCTGCGGTATCGGTTACCCTGTCGGATACAGTAAGGATATTATCAAGCAGAGCCTGAGTCTTTGCATTGGCACCTTCAAGATTCTCGGTACGCATAACCTGAAGTTTATGATTGGTCCTGCTTACAAGGATCAGATATATTACCGCAACAAGGATTACAAATCCCTGTATTTCGGCAACGGCGGAATCGGTTATCAATCCGTTTTTTAACTCAAAATAAATGGAAATAAAATTGACTATAACACAACCGACTCCGATCTTTGCAATGAATGCCGTATCATCATAGAGGGTTATGATAACAAGCATCGGGATTACATATACGAATACAAGATTGTTATGTGCAGTAAACAGTACAAAGCAATACATGATCGCATATCCGATGCCTATAAGATGTTTGATTATCTGAGTGGCATTATCGGCTTTATATATAAACCAGCCGATTATGGAAGGTGTAAGAGCCAGGACGACAACCAGTGCTACATAACCGAGAGTTCTTGTGTGCTTTATTATCTCTGCGATGTATGCGAGTGAAATAATGGAGCAAAGAACTGTTGATGCCTGCAGCATTCTCAAATTAGCTACGGCCATCTCCTGATACTGAATACTGTTTCTGTCTTCCATAATGCCTCTCCCTCCATGTGTCGAATGTTTTATCGTTCAGCCCTTACGGGATTATTCAAAAAGTCATCATAAGCAAGCTTTAGTCCGTCTTCCAGTTCGGTGTGATATGTCCAGCCTAAATTTGTAGCTTTGGATACATCAAGAAGTTTTCTGGGAGTACCGTTGGGTTTGGATGTATCCCATACGATATTCCCCTGATATCCGACCGTTTTTGCAACAAGTTCGGATAATTCTTTTATGGTGATCTCTTTGCCGCTTCCGGCATTTACGGTTTCATTGCCGCTGTAATTATTCATGAGGAAGACGCAAAGTTCTGCAAGGTCATCCACATACAGGAATTCTCTCAAGGGAGAACCGTCTCCCCAGCAAACAACTTCAGGTGCTCCGCTTTCTTTGGCCTCATGAAATTTTCTGATAAGAGCAGGGACAACATGAGAATGTGTAGGATGATAATTATCACCCGGCCCATAGAGATTGGTGGGCATTACAGATATATAATCGGTTCCGTACTGTCTGTTTAAGAACTCACAATATTTCAGACCGGAAATCTTGGCAAGTGCATATGCCTCATTGGTCTTCTCAAGTTCGGAAGTAAGAAGGCAGTCTTCCTTCATGGGCTGCGGAGCAAGCCTGGGATAGATACATGAAGATCCTAAGAATTCAAGCTTCTTTACTCCGTTCTTAAAAGCCGAGTGAATAACATTCATCTCAAGCATCATATTATCGTACATAAAATCGGCTAGAGCCTCAGAATTGGCTATAATGCCTCCTACTTTGGCAGCCGCAAGAAATACATATTCCGGTTTCTCGCTTTCAAAAAAATCCTCAACGGCTCTCTGATCGCACAGATCAAGATCCGCATGTGGCATCAGAATAAAGTTCTCATACCCCTGTTTCTTAAGCTCACGTAAGATGGCGCTTCCCACCATGCCCTTATGACCGGCAACATATATTCTACTGTTTTTTTCCATATTCCTGTACCAACTGCCGGGCGCCAATAGAAACTTGCCCGTCCGGATAATAAAAGTTAAAATACTTATTGAAGTATTCCAATAAATTATAACACAAAGATATACAGGAAAGGAATTAAATGATAGAACCTGTATCGAGGGTAGATTCATATAAAGGAGTCAGCAGCGTAGGCACGAAGACAGGCAGTCAGACCGGGTCTGCGCCCTTTAGCATGGATCAGGCTCTGGCAGAAGAATCTGCCAAAGGCGAAGGCGTTTATTACGAACACTCTTCCCCTCAAAAACCCGATAAAGAATCCAAAAAGGAAACGATCGAAAATAAAGAAGATTCCCAGATAATCGAAAAACCGGGTCCCGAAGCTCCTTTGGGTGCAATAGATACCGCAAAGCTCCTCAAGGGTATAGGTAAATTCCTGTCGGGAATATGGGAAAATATAGTACGGATATTCGGTAATATCTGGGAAAGCAAACCATTAAATGATGGAATCGAAAAGACATCGGAAGATTCTCCCGAAGATTACGATCCGCTCCACTCCGATGATTCCATGCAATTTTACAGAGCCGAAACAGGAATGGAGATCAAAGACTCCATACCCGGTGATGAATTTGATGCCTATACGGAAGAATTGGAAAATGAAGAAGAACACATAAAGCCTTTTGAAGACAAAGCCATCAAGGATGCCCTTATGACGGGTGACGAAGAAAGATTCGAAAGACTTATAACCAGAGACGGAAGCAGGCATGCTGCCATATCCTCTACTCTGCTTACCCAGTATGATTCCAAAGGACGGATCATTCAGATTGATCCTTCGGATGAAAACCTTATACTTCACGGAACCAAAAGAACCACCAGAAGTTAAACTTTTCAATATGACAAAAAAATCCCGCAGGTTATTCCTGCGGGATTTTGATTTGCTAAATATTTTTAGATCAGCCGTTCATCTGCTTTGCAACTTCTGCAGCGAAATCTTCGTTCTTCTTCTCCATGCCTTCGCCGGTCTCGAAACGAACGATCTTGGCAATCTTAAGATCAGACATTACGCTCTTAAGATAAGCGCCTACATTCTGCTTGCCGTCTTCAGCCTTTACATATACCTGCTCAAGAAGAGTTGATTCTTTGATCTGCTTGGAGATACGTCCCTGTACAAGTCCGCTGAAGATCTTATCAGCAGAGATGTTAGCCTTATCATCCATAGCAAGCTGTGCAAGGGTAGCCTTTGCAGCATCTGAAAGGAAGTTGAAGAGGAACTTGTTGTTCTTCTCTGCCTCATATGCCTTAAGATCGTCCTCGCTCCAAAGTTTCTCATTAACAGCCTTATCAAGAAGTTTCTGAAGGATGGGCTTGGGAAGGGTTGCGGGATCGTTAAGTGCGGAATCAAGAGTGATCTCTTCGATCTTCTTCATCTCATCAGCTGAGATATCCTCTCTGCTTACATACTGAGGATTCATGGAAGCAACCTGAAGAGCTACGTTCTTAAGTGCCTCTTTAACATCGTCGTTAACGGTAGCGGTCTCACCTACTACGATAACACCGATTCTTCCGCCGCCGTGTACATAAGTAGCAACGCATCCGTTATCGGTAGAAACCTTCTCGAAACGTCTGATGTTGAGCTTCTCACCGATAGTAGCGATCATCTCAACCTGAACGTCATTAACAGTCTTGGATGAATCAGCCTTCCAGCTCTCAGCCATGAAAGACTCGATATCCTTAGCATCAGACTGAAGAGCCTGATTTGCAACTTCCTTAACGAAATTCTGGAACTTCTCGTTCTTAGCAACAAAGTCGGTCTCGGAGTTAACCTCAACTACAGCAGCCTTGTTGTCGCCTTCGGTAGCGATGCAGCAGATTCCTTCTGCAGCAATGCGGCTTGCCTTCTTAACAGCCTTAGCCTGTCCGTTTTTCTTGAGGAACTCAAGAGCAGCGTCCATATCGCCGTTTGTCTCGTTGAGAGCTTTCTTACAATCCATCATTCCGGCGCCGCTCTTCTCACGCAGCTCCTTTACCATGGAAGCACTGATTTCTGCCATAATATTTCTCCTTAAAAATCTAAGTTAAACGTTACGTGATTAAGCCTCTTCAGCTGCCTCTTCGCCTGCTACGTTAGAGGTTCCCTGGCTAGCCTCGATAACAGCATCAGCCATCTTGCTTACGATAAGCTTTACGGCACGGATAGCGTCATCGTTTCCGGGAATGATGTAATCAAGCTCATCGGGATCACAGTTGGTATCACCGATTTCGATAAGGGTAATTCCGAGTGCTCT
>JAEEXJ010000056.1 GCA_016291475.1 Lachnospiraceae bacterium
TATAGCGCTCTTGTGATTCCGATACTCTGACGCTGTCCGCCTGAGATCCTGATTCCGCGCTCTCCTCTTCCCGTATCGAGTCCGTCGGTAAGTCCTCTTACGAACTCATCGAGAGCTGCTTCTTTCAACGCTTCCCAGATACGCTCTTCGCTCTGCTCCGATGCAGGGATACCGAATGCTACGTTATTTCTGATCGTATCATCCAGCATGAAGATCATCTGAGGTATGTATCCGACATTCTTAAGGAATCCTCTGTAGTTATCCTTGATATCGGTTCCGTCTGCTTTGATCACACCTTCCTGGGGCTTTAACAGTCCGAGGAGGATATCGACCAGCGTACTCTTGCCCGCACCCGTTGTTCCCACAATTCCGATACTGGATCCGATGGGGATCTCAAGATCTGCCTTGTTTAGGATTTTTACATCGGAGTTGGGATAAGAATAAGTGATGCCTTCAAATGAGATTGTCTTCTTGATCTCAAGCTTGGGAGCATCCTCCGCAAAAGTCATATCGGTGTTCTTATCATCGATGTCGTCCTGAAGATTATCGCTTACGTTCATCAGGAAAGGCTCGAAGTAAGCCATGGCATTGATCTGGTTATTGATTCGGTTAACCGCAGGAAGAAGTACAAGTGCCGCAGCCGCAAGTGTCGCAAAGTCCGTCATGAGTGATTCGGGATTCTTGCCGATGGCTATCATGACTATCATGTAGATCATCATAACGGCAACGCACACAGCTTCGATAAGGAGCTTGGGAATACTGTTGTAAAGTGAATACTTCTGTACGGCATTTACATATCCGTCGCCGCATTCGTTGTAGCTGTCAACGAAATATTTCTCGCGTCCGAATATCTTAACTTCCTTGATACCAAGGACGCTCTGTGAGATCCATTTGAAAAGTCCGCTGTAATAATCCTGATTATCCTTGCCGGCTTTATACATGACGGGCTTGAGTTTTCTTTTGATCACCCAGAGAAGAAGAACAAGGACCACTGCCAGGATAATGGTCATAAGTCCGCTCTGGATCAGGCAGAATATACATACGCAAAGTGATACGAATCCGTCGGAAATAAGCTGAAGGATCGAAAGTATCAGTGCGTACATGTTGTTTACGTCCGAAGTGATGGATCTTTGTACTACGGCCGTATCGGCATTGAGATAATATTCATAATCCTTGCGCACAAAATTCCTCATCATGCGTTCGGATGTGGAGAACTGATTTCTGTAGACGAAAGCATACATTGCCTTCTGCTGGAAATAGAGATACAGATTCTTGACTATAAAAACAAATATCATGAATGACATCACAAAATACTGGAAGATACGGTATCCCTCTTCGGGTGTTTTTCCTATGATGTCATAGAAGATCAGGGCCGCGGCAGAGTTTGTACTCTTGACCGGATCGATGACTATATTAACCACAGACACGAGCATTCCGACACCTGCGGTCTGAATGAGAGCGCCTATGATCATCATGACGGTTAAAAGCGCCATGTGTTTTTTCTGTTTTTCAGAAAGGATCTTTTTTAATTTGCTTAAGGTCTTTCGCATAATACATCCACCATTCGATCCGCACCGTGTCCGTCTACAAGCCTCTGAAGTCTTCTGGAATTTTCACTTCTGACTGCTGCGTCATCCATTTCTTCAAGAAGCTTCTTAACACGCACGGGAACGTTTCCGCCTCGTGCGTCTCCCGCATAAGGCATCATTCCGTCAAGATCGAACGCTCTTACATTCGGTATCTGATTGTCGACAAAAGAATACGTTATGGTAGGGACTCCCATCGATGAGAGTTCGTACAGCGTACTTCCGCCGGCCGAAACCGCAACATCCGCTTCTTCGTAATATCGCCATATTTTCTCTACCCTCGGAAGGATATGGACTGAAGGGTGTGCGGAAAACTTTGCCTTGAGAGAATCAAGGTTACCGTTATAATTGCCGCATATTGCATTCACGGTTTCGAAATCATCAAGCGGCAAGGCTTCCAGGATCTTGGGAAGCATGCCGTAAGGATCTGATCCGCCCGACATGATAAGAATGTTTTTAACAGTCGGGTTTATTTTCTTGGGATGAGGATTTTTGAAAGCTTCACGAAGAGGCGCATATCCGCATCCGAGATAAAATTTTGTACCCGGATATCTGACCGGGTAAGTCGTATCGTCCGCGTGATTCGAATAATTGATCACGGCGTAGACGGGATAAGGAAAAGCATTGACGTCATCGAGATAATAAACTCTCGTCAGTTCGTTTACTCTTCTTAAATAGGCATCCGTCACCTGATAACTGTCGATCAATATGTTTTCGACCTTGTTATCTTTGATGATCTTCTCAAGAGCGGGTAGTTCGGACTCCATGTTCTGCCAGTCACTGCCGAGAACTATAAGTTCGTGCCCTCTTTCTTTTATCAGAGATACGGGCTGTTCGTCCGCAGCGATAAAAACAGTCCTGATACCGCGTTCCTTCGCAGAGTCCGCAACGGACAGACACCTCATCACGTGCCCCACGGATATCTGCGGATTCATGTCCGCTCTTATGTACAATACCTTTTCAGACATTAAGTAACCCCCACGGTCAATAATCAACCTCCACAAGTGCCAGGCCCCTTGCGGGTGCCGTAAAACCTGCTTTACTTCTGTCCAAGGTCTCAAAAAGCTGTGCTACGGATTCGGGAGTTCTCTTACCCTGTCCCACTTCGAGAAGGGTCCCGGTCATGATACGCACCATGTACTGGAGGAAGCCGTTTCCGTGATAAGTAAATGTCAGATATTCATCCTTGTATTCGATGTCTATCTTATCGACGATCCTTACACACGACTTTTTCATACGCGGATTCCCGCAAAAAGAAGTAAAGTCGTGTTCGCCCTCCATGATCGAAGCCGCTTTCTTCATAGCCTCGATATCGGGAACTTTTCCAAGCTCATAACAAAACCTTCTGTTAAAGACGGGCTTAAGTTCTCCAGCATAGCAGGTATATCTGTAGGTTTTACCCTTGGCGTTATACCTCGCGTGGAACCTGTCACCGGCTACCGTAACTTCTGTGACACATATGTCATCCGGAAGGTTTCTGTTGATCCCGTCCCGTATCTCTTTGCAGGAAAGCTTTGTATCAAGCCTGACGTTTGCGCACATGGCGAGTGCATGAACACCTCCGTCTGTTCTTCCTGCGGAAATGATATCCGGGATGTCGCCTTCGAAGGTTCCAAGGCAGTCACTTTTGGCGGTGCCTTCTCCGGAGTTTTCTTTTACCCCTGAGGGGTTGAGCATCCTGATAACCGCGGTCTCCATCTTGCCCTGGATGGTTTTCTCTTCTCCGGGCTGATGTTCCCATCCGCGGTATCCGGTGCCGTCATATCTTATTATCAGCTTGTAATTGGTCATCAATCCTTCATTACATCAGTGATCGCATTAAGGAGCTCGTCGTATTCCTCGAATGCGGGATACTGAGGATAATCTGCTTTAAGCTGCTCGGTGGTCCTAAAAAGGAAACCGGCTTTTGAAGCCTCGATCATTCCGAGGTCATTGAAGGAGTCTCCGCTTGCGATAGTCTCATAACCGATGGACTGAAGAGCCTTAACGGTTGTGAGCTTACTCTTGTCGCATCTCATCTTGTATCCGGTGATCTCACCGTTATCCGCAACTTCAAGAGTGTTGCACATGATGGTAGGCATTCCCAGTTTCTTCATAAGGGGAGCTGCAAACTGCTCGAAAGTATCGCTGAGGATCAGAACCTGAGTCCTGCTTCTGAGTTCGTCAAGGAACTCCTTTGCACCGGGCAGGGGATCAAGTGTTGCGATAGTATCCTGGATCTCCTTGAGTCCCAGTCCGTGCTCTTTTAAGATACCGATTCTGAATTTCATGAGCTTATCATAATCAGGCTCATCCCTTGTGGTCCTCCTAAGCTCCGGAATTCCGGTCTTTTCGGAAAATGCGATCCAGATTTCGGGGACAAGAACTCCCTCAAGGTCAAGACAAGTAATATACATTTTAAAATTCCCTTTCACTTAAAAATCTTCATTAAAACCCAACCATAAGAATAACAGAAAATGCCGTAAAAGTCGACTTTTTTAGGGGTTTATGACAGTGGGTACGCTACCGTTTTGTCATCAAAAAGGCTATAGAACGACTCCGACATTCCCGGGGTCCTGTTGCGGAATGCCGGAGCCGGCTTCAGTGAATCTAATGGCAAAACGGTAGCGTCCCCGGTGACACCCCTAAAAAAGTCACCAGAAGCAACTACAAAACCGAAATTTTGTCAAAATTTAAAAAGCCAGTGATTTCGATGTTTTCCCTGAGTTTTCTGCGTTGAAATGTCAGAATATTCTCGTAATTATTTAAACGTTATCGAAATAATTTATCTTTTTAAAAATATTTTTAGAAAAAGGGGTTGACAGAGTTTTATTTTTAGATTATTATAGGCACATAAAACAAAAGCAGATGACAAAGACAAGTCTTCAAAGCTTTTAGAAAAGGAGGACAGTCCCATGGGACAGTAAGTAGTAACCGTTAACCAGCTATGGAGGGTAGTCCAATGTACTAGCCGTAATTAACCGGTGAATATCCCACAGCAAACCGGATATGATCCCTAGGAAGAAGCGAAAACACGACGAAAGCTTATATGCATATCGTCCTATGAATACAGACCGCTCCGTTTATATATGTATTCGGACGAACAGGTCGTATGAAGAATGAAGCGATTTCGAAGAGAGAAACCGGGAAGCATATGGGTTAATATAAAAGAATAGGAGGTATCCGCCAATGGATATTGAGGAACCCATCTACTAGGGGCGCCATTCGATGAAAGTTTTATCGGGTGGCGCCTAAAATTTTGCCGTTGTGACAGTGGAACAGGGGGACGGTTCTGTCGTTCCACAAGAATCATGTGGAACGACAGAACCGTCCCCCTGTTCCACTGTCACTCCATCAAGTAGCCGTGATCGTCGAGCCACTTCTTATGTTTTTTGTAATCCGGCATGTATTTTTCAACATCGGCCCAGAAAGCTTTGGAATGATCCATATGTATTCTGTGACAAAGTTCGTGTATAAGAACATATTCGATTGATTCCGGAGGGCACATCATAAGTCTCCAGGACAAAGTGATCATCCCCGTCTCAGAACAGGAACCCCATTTGGACTTTGCTCCCGATATTCTAAGGTCCCTGTATGTGATCCCCATTTCATAAGCCCTGTATCTGAGTCTTACGGGAAGGTATTCTTTGGCTCTGGCCTTGATCCATCTTTCGTAAGAAGCGCCATCCGCTCCCTCCGGGAATATAAACTCCTCTCCCGTCTTAACTATCCTTCCTCTTCCGGATATCTTTATTCCGTACTCTTCACCGAGATACAATACTTTACCGCCGTCTTTGAATTCATGCTCTTTGATATTCTCGGCCATGCCTAAGGCTTTGACGTAATTAAGTCTGATCCATCTGGTATGTTCACGCATAAAAGTACGCACCTCACCCTCTGTTACAAAGGCCGGTGCGTTCACTATAAGAGTTCCCGTCTTGTCAAACTTCATGGACAGGCTCTTCCTGCGGGAATATATAACTTTTACGGGAATCCCGTCCATGATGTTATCCATACTTTTATCCTTCGAGTCAGTTGGGACGGTTCTTTCTGACTCATTTTCCGTAGACTATTGCTGTAGAGTTGAGTCCTTTAAAAATGAGTCAGAAAGAACCGTCCCAACTGACTCTTATTTCTTCTTAGAACCCTTAACGTTCTTGTAGTAGATGATCCTGAGTCCGTCGATCAAAAGGTCATCGTCGAAAATAATATCATGTGTGCAATAAGGTGTGATCCTGGATGAAAGCCCGCCGGTTGCGATGAGGGACTTAACTCCTCCCATCTCCTTTTCGCATCTGTCGATGAGTCCGTCCAGCATCGCGGCATTTCCGTAGATAAGTCCCGACTGCATACAGTCTCTGGTGTTGGTTCCGATGACCTTCTCGGGAACGTCATAAGAGATGCTTGAAAGAAGTGCGGTTCTTCCGACGAGAGCATCATAAGATACCTTAACGCCGGGATAAATGATAACGCCAAGGAATTCTTTATTTTTTCCGATGGCGGTGATGGTGGTTGCCGTTCCAAGATCCATGATCAGCATGGGAGATTCGTATTTGTCGATAGCTGCAACGGCGCCGACAACAAGGTCCGCACCGACTTCCGAAGGATCACCCACTGCAATGTTCAGTCCCGTTTTAAGTCCGGGGCCGACGATAAGTGCATTGTGACCGGTAAGAAGTCTGATCACTTCGCCCAGTATGTCGTTCATGGGAGGAACAACGGATGAGATGATGCCGCCCTTTATGTCATCTATGGCAACGCCTTTGATCTCAAGGATATTCTTTACGAGGACGGCATATTCCGCTTCGGTCTTGGAATGGTCTGTCGCAAATCTTGTGAGAAAATAAGTCTTCTCCTCATCAAGAACACCCATAACGATGTTGGTATTTCCTACGTCGAATGCAAGTATCATATTTTTCCTCCCGCAAATAGTAAAGGCATGGCTATAAAAGCCATGCCCATTTGGTTATGCTACGTTGGACTTCTTGGCGATGCCTATGATCTGAACAATGGCGGTGCTGAGCGCAAGGTTGATGACCAGCTCAACGAAGAAGTTGATTCCTATCATTCCAAAGATAAGGTAATTTCCCGCACTGGGATAACCTAATGCTATTGCCCACTCATTGATGGTATCCATGAAAAAGAGAACACATCCGAGAAGGAAAAGACCGGTGTTGGTAACAGGCGCTGCGACTCCCGCAAGGATCACAGCCAGAAATTTATTTTTCTTGGCTAAAAGATCATAAATGATTCCCGCTACGATTCCGGCACATACACCCTTCATGATACAGGTGATGATGGTTCCGGGAATATTAACCGCAAGGAATGCACCTGCGTCCGTGAACAAAACAACTACACCGAATACGAATCCGAGCCATGCTCCTGCCCACCATCCGTAGAGTGCAGCACCAACGATGATCGGTGCAAGAACGAGAGTGATGGTGAAAACTCCGAATCGCACGGTGAGTGCCAATGCCTGAAGCACGATGACAATGGCAGTTAAAAGTCCGAGTCCTACGATAATATTTGTCTTTTTCTTAGTATTCATATTGTCTCCTTTGCTGCCGCTCTCTTTTGTGCGAGATACGACGCAACCCGATACACTATTGTATCCGAGGACATTGTACCACATAACCCTTAGAAGCTATGCATTTTTTCTCATACATGACAGAGGGGACGCATCATTTTTGTCACCCGGTGACAAAAATGATGCGTCCCCTCTGTCATATAGATCCATGTATTATTACAGAAGCTTAATGCCTGCTGCGTCGCACTCTTTGACCATATCATCGGGCCAGATTGAAGACTGAACCTCACCGATATGAGCCTTTCTGAGGAAGAACATGCATATTCTTGACTGGCCTATTCCTCCGCCGATGGTGTAAGGAAGTCTGCCTTCGATGATTGCTTTCTGGAAAGGAAGTTCTGCTCTTTCGGGGCATCCTGCCTTTTCAAGCTGAGTCTTTATGGACTCCTCATCTACTCTGATACCCATGCTTGAAAGCTCAAGTGCTATATCAAGAACAGGATAATATACGAAGATGTCGCAGTTAAGTGCCCAGTCATCATAGTCGGGAGCTCTGAAATCATGAACCTCACCGGATGCAAGCTTGTCGCCGATCTGCATGATACATACGGCACCTTTTTCTTTGGCGATAGCGTACTCTCTCTCCTTCGCAGTCTTTCCGGGGAACATGTTCTCCAGCTCCTGTGAAGTGATAAAGAAAATATCGTGGGGAAGGATCTCTTCGATGTAATCGTACTGGATTGCCATGTACTTCTCGGTCTTTCTGAGAGCCGCATATACATCGAGAACCGTATCCTTAAGAGTGTCAAAATTTCTGTCGGCCTTTAAAATGATCTTCTCCCAGTCCCACTGGTCTACGAATACGGAATGAATATTATCGGGCTCTTCATCGGCTCTGATGGCATTCATGTCGGTGTAGAGGCCTTCGTCTACTTCGAAGCCGTACTTTGCAAGGGCATATCTCTTCCATTTTGCAAGAGACTGTACTACCTCTGCCTTGCGTCCGCCTTCGTTGCTGATGGTAAATTCAACGGGATGCTCGACGCCGTTTAAGTTATCGTTCAATCCCGATTCGGGTGTTACGAATAAAGGAGCCGATACTCTCTGAAGATTAAGTCTCTCGGAAAGTCTTGCCTGGAAATAATCTTTTACGGTCTTTATGGCAACCTGTGTGTCATGAAGATTAAGATGAGACACATAACCCTCGGGGATGCTTACTTTGCTCATATTACCTCTCCTTAGCTTTAGCGAAAAAATACATACGTATTTTATCACTATTTAGGAAAAAATAAAGAAAAACTTATTCGCCGGCCCTTGCTGTGATGATCCAGGGTGAAGGCTGGCTTTCGAAAAGATTCTTGGAATTAAGCTTGGATACGCTGATCTGGATGATGTTTACATCGGTCATTCCGAATCTTCCGAGGATGTCGCGCATGTTTGCAGCTACCCTGAAATCAAGGGTATAGATGACAAATTCCATGCTCGGATTAAGCTGGGTCAGGAAGGTGATCTCCTGCTCCATGCTTGCGGATGCAACCAGCATGGTGGTGTCGGGAACAGGAAGATCCTTGAAGGTCTTGGCGTCCACATGATCGATGATTGAGATATTCTTAAGTCCGAACTTTCCTACGTTCTCCTCAAGAGTCTCTCTGTCGCTTTCTTTGTACTCAACCGCGATAACGGATCCCTCTCCGCAGATCATTGCGGTCTCGACAGCAATGGACTCTCCGGAAATAACACAGAAATTCTTGTTCTCCGCGATCTGCATCTTGGATAGGATAACGGAACGGATCTCGCTTCCTACATATCTTACGGAACCGGATGCAAAGTTCTTGTTGTCCATACCGAACTTGATGGTGCTTCTTGCATTGGGATTAAGAACGATCATTCCGGCACTTGCGTTGATGCCGCGGTCAATCATATCCGCAAGCTGTTTTCTCTTGATCTCGCCGGTAGGCTCCGATCCTTCGTTATAGATAACCTCGCACTCTCCGAGACCTACGCTCCACATGCGGTAGAAAATGTCCGTATCTCCCGCCTCTGTAAATACAAGTGTGCAACGGTGTGCCTCAACGGTAGGGATGAGGTTTTTATTTTTTCTGGTGATATCGAGGATCTTTACATGCTCAAGATCGATGTCGGTATTTTCGGAGAAATACTTAAGCCACGAAATAATATGATCGTTACTGAATAATTGTTTCGACATATATGTACCTCCGATTATTTACATTTTGCGAGAAGGTCTTCCCACTTCTTGTCTACGTACTTCTGTGCTGCTTCGATGGTCCACTCGTTGCCCTTCTTGAAACAGTGAGCGAATCTTCCCTGAAGCTTCATGAACTCCTCAACAGGGAGTTTCTTCTTGGGCTCATAAGTAAGTCTGTACTCTCCGTCAACAACTTCATAAACGGGCCATACGCATGTATCGATGGCTGCCTTGCAGATTGCAAGGAGATCTTCGGTAGGATAGTTCCAGCCTCTGGGGCAGGGAGTAAGTACATTTACGAAAGTAGGGCCTTCGGTGTAGATAGCTCTGTGAGCCTTCTCATGGAAGTCCTTCATGTTACCGAAAAGAGTGGTCTGCGCTGCATAGTGAACGCCGTGAGCAACAACGATCTGGGTAAGATCCTTCTGATCCTGCTTCTTACCTACGGAATCAGCACCTGCAGGTGTGGTGGTTGCAGCTGCGAATCTGGGTGTTGCGGATGACCTCTGGGTTCCGGTATTCATATATGCATTATTGTCGTAACAAAAATAAGTAAGGTCATGTCCTCTTTCGAGAGCTCCGGAAAGTGACTGGAATCCGATGTCGTATGTTCCGCCGTCTCCGCCGATTACAAGAACCTTGTAATTGGTATCGGGTTTTACTTTTCCTTTCCTCTTCATAACTTCCACAGCGGCACATACACCCGATGCTGTTGAAGATGCATTTTCGAATGCGGTGTGGATGTAAGAATCATCCCATGCGGTATAAGGATACTGGAAGGATGAAACCTCAAGACATCCGGTAGCATTACAAATGACAGCCTTGTCATTTTCATCAACAGCCCTCATCATGGCTCTGCAGACGATTCCCGCTCCGCAGCCGGCACAGAGTCTGTGTCCGGGGTTGAAGCGTTCTTTTTTATTCATTTCCTCTTTAAGATTATATGCCATTTCGATTACCTCTCACGCTGTCCCATGTGTGTATAGATGTCTCCGGTTTCGCCTGTCTCTGCGATCTTGGCCAGTCTGTCATACACACTCTTGGCGGATTCCACGGTAAAATCTCTTCCGCCGAGACCGAATACTATATCAACCATAAGAGGTCTTGTTTTAAGGTTAAAGCACGCACCCGATGTTTCCGCATAAAGAGGACCGCCGCATCCTGAGAAGCCTTCCGACTTATCCATTATGGCAACTGCCTTGCAGTTCTTAAGTGCATTTGCAATCTCTTCGCCGGGGAAAGGTCTGAAGACTCTGATCTTAACAAGTCCTGCCTTTACTCCCTGTGCCCTGAGTTCATCAACCGCCGCCTTTGCGGTTCCTGCGGAGGATCCCATGATGACCATTGCAAGCTCTGCATCTTCCATCTTGTACTCTTCGATGAGTCCGTACTTTCTTCCGAAGGTCTTCTCGAAGTCTGCTGCAACATCCAGGATTACCTGTTTTGCATTCATCATTGCATGTGCCTGTGCAACACGTGCTTCCATATAATATGCGCTTATACCGTAAGGGCCGACCGCAAGAGGATTCTCCTCTTTAAGAAGATAATTCTCGGGATGATATTCTCCTACGAATGCCTTTACTTTGTCATCCTCTTCAAGCTCGATGTTCTCAATAGCGTGTGAAGTGATAAATCCGTCCTCACAGATCATAAGAGGAAGTCTTACATCGGGATGCTCTGCGATACGGTGTGCCTGAAGGTAATTGTCATAAACTTCCTGGTTGTTCTCTGCGTATATCTGGATGAATCCCGAATCACGCTCAGCCATGGAATCCGAATAGTCGTGATTGATGTTGATGGGGCCTGTAAGTGCACGGCATGCAACAGCTAAGACCACGGGAAGTCTTGAAGAAGCCGCAACATACAGAACTTCATTCATAAAGGAAAGACCTGCGGATGAAGTTGCGGTAACCGCTCTGCAGCCTGCAGCTTCAGCGCCAAGACATGCCGAAAGGGAAGAATGCTCACTCTCAACACAGATGAACTCCGTATCAACCTTACCGTCTGCAACATACTGTGCAAAATACTGGGGGATCTCGGTTGAAGGAGTTATGGGAAACATTGCAAATACATCGGGATTGATCTGTCTCATCGCGGTTGCGATAGCTTCGTTACCCGATAATCTCTCTCTGATGCTCATCAGTTCTCCTCCTTCCAGCGGATAGCCTGGAAAGGACAAGCCTTTATGCAGATTCCGCATCCCTTGCAGTGATCATAATCAAATTCTCCTCTTTTTCCGTCACAGACAGGAATTGAGGCATCGGGACAAAAAGGTGCGCACAGAAGGCACTGTTTGCACTTTTCTTCGATCCACTCCGGAGTTTTGCTTCTCCACTCTCCGGTCTTGGTAAGGCGGCTGGTACCGGGCTCATAGATCTCGCATCCGACGGTCACATCCTGCCATGCTATATGTTCATTTATTTCTTCTGCTTTAAGTCCCATCTTATCCCCTCACTTCCTTCATGGCAGCTCTGAGGCACTGAAGATTACCTTCTACGAGCTGGGGTTTCTTGGCGAATTTATGTCTATAGGAACCCTCCATATCTTTAAGGAACTGTTCCTTGTCAACGCACTTGCTTACTTCAACTACTGCAGCAAGCATGGGAGTGTTGGGGAAATATTTTCCGAGATAAGCAAGAGAGATGGCTCTTGCATCGATTGTGCATACTCTTCCCGCATATCCTTTGAGAAGAGGCTTTAATTCCTCGGGGCTTTTTGCGGAATTGATGATAATGGCTCCGCTTTCGGATAATCCCGCGGTTACGTCTACGCTTTCGAGAAGAGTCTCGTCTACTACAACTACGTAATCGGGGTCATAGATATTGGAATGAATGGGGCATCTCTCCTCGGAGATCCTGTTGTAAGCCGTAATAGGGGCTCCTGATCTCTCGGGACCGTACTCCGGGAAAGACTGTACGTACTTTCCGGACATGAAAGCCGCATCAGCAAGAAGCTGGCTTGCGGTTTTGGCACCCTGGCCACCGCGGCCGTGCCATCTGATTTCGATCATATCGTTCATTTTTTTCTCCGTTTCAACCCTAACACTTAAGACGCGCCAGACTGCGCATCCGATCTATTTTATCACAAATTCCCTTATTCCGAAATTAACCGCGCTCTATCTGTCGGGGATGGTTCCTGATGTCAGACCGGGAGCCGTTCTCAATTCGTAACTATTGAATTTGTCATATTCTTACTTATCCGGACACCCCTGAGCATATTCCGAATAGCTCTTGCCCGTAAACTTCTTAAAGCACCTTCCGAAATAATTCGGGTCGGGAATACCTACTTTCGCGGATATATTGAACATCTTAACATCGGGGCCTGCGAGTTTCATCGCATTTTCCATCCTTACCTGTGTCAGATATTGCGCAAATCCCTTACCTGTCTCGGATTTGAACTTTCTGCTCAGATAGCTTGAAGAAAAGCCGAAGGCCTGAGCCACGGATGTAAGGTTAAGTGTGGAATCCGTGTAGTTTTCCTGAATGTACTTCATTACGGCCTCGGTTGCGGAAAGCTGTTCGTCACCGGTTTCGGAGCCGCCCCACTGGACCGGTCCTCTTTCTTCCAGTCTATCCTTGGCTTTTTTCAAGGTCTCCATGACCTCGCTTCTGACCATGGGTTTTAACATATATTCGAAGATCGGAAGACTTACACATTTCCTCGCATATTCGAATTTATCAAAGGCGGTCATTATTATAATGATAAGACCGGGATATCTGTCGGCCGCTATTACCGAGAACTGTATGCCGTCCATGAATGGCATTGAAATATCGACAAATACGATATCCGGCCTGATATCATCAATGGTGTTGATAGCCTCGATGCCGCTCTCGGCCTCGCCCGCCACATACATATCAAGACTTTCCCAATCGAGGGATTCCTTCATAAGCTCCCTCGCAGAGGCTTCGTCATCGATAAGCATAACTTTGTACATTATTTGTCCTCCTCCTCCGCTTTAGGGACGGTCGTCGCGGGAACGATGAATTCGATCCTGGTATATTCGCCCTCTTCACTTTCAATCTTTACAACATTATCACGATTGAAATAATATCTCAATCTTACTATGGTTCCCCAAAGTCCGAAACTCTCTTCATCCGGAGATACATTCTTTATACCTGACATGAGCTTGTCGGCGATCTCTTTGCTCATTCCGACACCCGTGTCATATACAATTATGTGGAGAAGATTATCATCATCGATGCTTGCGGATATCCTGATGATTCCTTCCTCACCTTTAAGTCTGATTCCGTGGTAAATACTGTTTTCCACAAGAGGCTGAAGGATGAGCTTGGGAACGATGCACTTAAGGCACTCATCTTTAATATCGTACTCATCCCGGATTATCTCCCCGTATCTGAGTTTCTGAAGAGCAAGATAATCTCTTACTATCAAAACTTCTCTTTCGAGGGGGATTTCCTTATCTCCTTTACTGAGGAAATTTCTGTAGAATCTTCCCAGAGTTTCAAGCGCAGAGCTTACGTCTCCCGCTCCGTTTCTGAGAGCCAGAGAACTTATCATTCCGATGGAGTTATATAGGAAATGAGGCTTTATCTGTTCCTGAAGAACCCTCATCTCCGCTCTCTGAATGGTCTGTTCCTTGGTGATGAGCTCCTGTATCAGATCCCTTATCTTAATGACCATGGAGTTATAGGAATCCCTCAGAAGACCGATCTCATTGTCAGGCATACGTCCGCTTATGGGAACGAGCTCTTTCTCGCTTCCGCGGATATTCATAGCTTTGATCAGACGGTTTATGGGCCTTGTGATATTAACGGATACAAATCTTCCCAGTGCAAATAGACCAACTGTCATCGCAGCCATCAGGAAAGCAAGTATACGCAGTGTTCTTCCCGGAAGCGGCTTGCCTTCGAGAGGAATACAGCTGATCACTATTATGGGGGCATCCTTGACCCTGACTCCGGATACCACCACCCTTTGCCCGCGAACGATATACATCTTATGTGAGACGGTATAGCTCGCAAAACTCCTGTCATAAACCCTGGCCAGATTCTTGTCTCCGGACAGATAAGTTCCGTCCAGTCCCACCGCACATATATCGGTATCGGGAAGAGATGCCAGAGCCTGATCGATTATCTTACCCGACATGAGGAGGATCAGATAACCCGTTCTTTCCTGGGTATTCATATCATAAAAAGCACGCTCTATGGAGATAAACGGATAATTGTCTATCTTCCTGAGCGCGCCGTTACCATTGGCATATTCAAGAGCCCTTCCCCTGAGATCCAGTACGGGAGTGGGCCAGAGATCTTCAACATAGCTTTCTTTATCCAGTACGAATACACCTCTTTTGGTGCAGGCATACATCCCGTCGGTTCTGAACGCATAAACCGCATCAACGCCGCTTGTGACGTTGATGATCCTCTGCATGCTGTACTTGGCATCAATTACAAGATTAAAAGCCTCGTCGCGGTCTTCCTCTTTGAGGAAGGCAGCGAGAGGCTCCTCCATAATCATAAGTTTGGATAATTCCTTATATCCCTCAATGGATGAAGAGATACTTCCGGATAATCCTATAAGCGTGCTCTCTGCCTCTCTGACCGCAGACTCCTGTTCCTCTCTTCTGATGATGAGAAGAGTGGATACAAGGAAAGCTATGGTCAATAAAGCAATTACTACGAAGAATACCCAACGAAGTCTGCCTGACAGCGAGCTGTTACGCATTGTTACTACCGCCTTACCAAAGGATCATCCCTTGACGGCACCGGCAACGAAGCTTTCCTGAATCTTTCCGCTCATGAATATATAAACAATGAGCATAGGGAATGTAGCAATAACGAGTGCAGCACCGATGGGACCCCACTCTGTCGTATACTGTCCGGACAGTGCCTGGATACCGACAGGGAGTGTTTTGAATTTACTGTCGCTTATGAATACGTTTGCGAACATCAGCTCATTCCAGCACTGAAGGAAGGTATAGATACTGATGGTTGCAAGCGCGGGCTTCATAAGAGGTACAATAACTACTCCGAAAGTTCTGAAAGGTCCGCAGCCGTCGATATATGCTGCCTCGTCAAGGTCCTTGGGAATCTCTACCATGAATCCTGTACAGATCAGAATACCCATGGAAAGTGAGAATGCCGCATAGGGGAAGATCAGTGAGAAATGGCTGTTAAGGATTCCCAGGTTTCTCAGAGTGATGAACACGGGAACGATGGATGCATGGATGGGAATGGTAAGTCCCAGCATGAAGAATGCATTCATCTGTGCACTGAATCTCCACTTAAGTCTGGTAATAGCATATGTTGCCATCATCGATGCGATGATTACAAGAGCAATCGCAGATACAGATACAATGACGGAGTTAATAAAGTATCTGGGCATGTTTCCGGTATGCCATGCAGATGCATAGTTGGACCATCTCCAATCCCAGGGAAGTCCGATGAGGTTCTTACCGAAGATTTCCTCGTTGGTCTTGAGTGAGAAAGTAAACATCCAATATACGGGGAACAGGTTGATCAAAGCCCATATACTTAATATAACATAAAGTATAACATTTCGAGCATTAAACTTGGTGGATACAGGTTCCTTTTCTTTTACTTGTATATTTGCCATATCAGTCTGCCTCCTTGAACGCTTTGCTTATAAGAAGGGCGAACGCGAAGCAGAGAATGATCATCATAACTGCGATCGTCGAACCCATACCGTAACGGTTACGCTGGAAGAGCATCTCGATCATACGGGTTGAAGGAACTTCCGTAGCATGGAGAGGTCCGCCGTTGGTAAGGACATAGATAAGGTCGAAGGATTTAAGTGAACCGGTTACAGCGAAGATAACGCTGACCTTGAGGATGGGCTTAATAACAGGAATAACGATGTATCTGTTAACCTGTCCTTCGGTTGCACCGTCGATCTTAGCAGCCTCACGGATGTCAGGGGATACGCCCTTAACGCCCGCATACATAAGGAGCATGTGATAACCTACATACTGCCAAAGGGTAGGTACGAATACGGAAAGAAGGGCAGTCTTCTTATCACCCAGCCAAATATGGCAAAGATTCTCAAGGCCCATCTTGGTAAGAGCGGAATTGAGAAGACCGTAATCGGGGTTATAGATCTTCAGCCAGAGCTGACCGATAACAACAGTGGAGATCAGAACGGGCATGAAATAAACTGACAGAAAAGGTTTCTCTCCCTTGATGCCTCTTCCGAGTGCAAGAGCAAGTGCAAGTGAAACAGGGAGCTGTATGAAAACCGACAAAGCAGCAAGGATGCACGCGTTTCCGAGTGCTTTTATAAATCCGATGGCTTTGCTGGTGAATAATTCTTTGTAGTTAGCAAGTCCGAGAAAGGTCATCTCGCCCATGCCGTTCCAGTCAAAGAGACTGTAATACGCCGATTTGATGATAGGCGCGATCAGTATTCCTATAAACAGCGCCAGCGCAGGTAATAAGAACAGGAATACCGCTAAATAATTGACGATATCTTTTTTCTTCATTGGCTAAGCCTTCCAAAAAATTCGGACTCTTTCGAGTCCGTTTCTCTTTTATATAGTACAGCCGCGCGGCCTCCGCTGGCGCGAGGGGGTTGTTGCAAGGCAGAAGGTCGCGCGTCCGTACAAGTAACAAACAGGGATTAAATTATCTTATGTCGTTGGCAAGTCCTTCGATGAATCCCTGACCATCGACTTCACATCCGTAAACGAGGTCTACGTAAGAAAGGTAGGTGTTAGCATCGTCTGCGCTCATAGCGGTGTCTCCGAAGAGAACGTATCCGGTAGCGTTTCCGCAGATTTCTGCAACATCCTGAGTAAGAGCGTTAACTGCTGAGGTATCGCCGTAAGGAGTCCAAGCGGGAAGTCCGCAGCCGTCAAGATAGCCGTAGTGGCAGATAAGCTTTCCAAGCTCGAAGCAGTACTTAGCAGCTACGTCAGCATGCTCTGAAGATGCTGCAACTGCAAGAGTATCGGAAGGTCCACCAATGAGCTGTCCGAGAGTAGCCTTGTCAGCGTTGATGACAGGGAACTCAGCAACCTTTACCTTGGGGAAGAATGCTTCGTTGTTAGCGAAGTCAGCGCAGTTCCAGGTTCCGTTCATGTAGAAAGCATACTTTCCATCCATGAAGTTAGCCTTAACTTCGTCGTTTCCAAGAGCGATTCCGTTAGGATCGAAGTATCCGTTGTTTACAAGGCTCTGGAAGGTATCAACTGCTGCAGCAACGTCAGCGTTGTCCCAAGTTGCTCTTCCGAGGAAGATGTCGTTAAGAGTCTCATAACCTACAGACTTCTCGATAACGGACTCAAGATACTCGGTAACACACCAAGTCTCTTTTCCTGCACATCCGAAGGGGATGATGCCTGCTGCCTTAAGAGCGTCGCAGCACTCGATGAACTCTTCATAAGTTCCGGGAATCTCATCATAGCCAACTGACTTGAGGAGATCCATGTTAGCGAAGAGACCAACGATGTTCATGGTAAGAGGAACACCATAGTGCTTTCCGCCGTAGGTGGAGTTTCCGAGCATAGACTCAGGAAGCTCATCCTTGAACTCTTCGTAAGCAGCGTCAAGGCAGTAAACCTTTCCTGCATCTACGAAGTCCTGAAGGAATGCGCAAGACCAGGTAAAGAAGATATCAGGCATCTCGTTTGCAGAAACGGCAGCCTTGATCTTGGTCTTGTAAGACTCATTCTCAAATGCTTCCCAGTTAAGGGTGATGTTGGGATATGCGGTAGCCATATCAGCGATAGCTGCTTCATAAGAGTGACGGTTTGAGTCGCTCTCAGTAGCGATACACCACATATCAAGGGTAATCTCCTCTTCCATAGCAGCCGGATCAACGGGTGCAGGTGCAGGAGTGTTTGCAGGATCAGCAGTTCCAACGCCGGTGTTTCCTGCAGGGGTACCGCAGGCAGCGAGTGAAAGAGCCATTGTTCCTGCCATTACAAGTGACAACAGTTTTCTTTTCATAATTTCCTCCTTTAATGATTATGAAAAAATAATTTATATCTCAAAGGCGAAAGGCCTCAGAAATATCAACTGCGGGTGACCGCTTATTTCTCGGTCGGAACCATGGGCCAGGGATACTCGACTGTGAGGATGTTTCCGTCGAGGTGGTAATAAATGAAGGTGTCGGGATACATATCATTGTAGATAAGCTGTATCATTCCTTCTTCTTCATCCACCACGTAATATCCGGGGGAGTAATAATCTTCTCTGAAGGTTCCCTTGTCGGTAAATTCAAAGGAGAGATTACCGTCTACTTCTTGCCAGAAGCCGATGAGCCCGTTCGGCTGTCCTTCGCCGGTGTACTCGTAGACGGCAGGCTCATAAAGGAACATCCTGTCTCCGTCCGGTACAAATCTCATTCCGAGTTCATTTCCATCCTTGTCCGTAAGAGTCAGGTAATCGTTTTCGAGTGTGTAGCTGTACTTGACTCCATTAAATTCAGCTTTTCCGTTGTCGGAAAGTGAAAGGATAGTAACATCGGGCTCGTGTATGTATGCCCACTCCTGCTTGGAGCCGCCGGAGCATCCGGCTAAGGTCATGATCGCAAGCATGGAGATAAGTACAAGTTTAAGAGTTTTAAGGCTTCTCATATAAACAGACCTCTAACGCCAATTCCCTTTTTATGAACAAATTGTAAATAAACGAGCGTTAACTGTAAATGGAAAAACTTTACATATTTTGAGCAAATTTTTGACATTTGCACACAAATATTCCAATACGCTCGATATTTTTTGTGCTTTTTGACGGGAAATTAATGCACGTTATAAGTTAATGTAAGCACTTTCATACATTTTTTATTATATTTTAATGTGCATTTTGACAAAGGGCTAAAAACGTAAAAGACGCATTTTCTTGTCATCATTTGTTCACAATTGGGCACTGTAGCGCTCTATCGTGATAAAGGATGTCAAAAAAATGCGTCTTCTTTTTTGTTTTATAATTAATACTATTATACTTTGGACAAATATGATACTGCGCTGAGTGCTGCAGTAAGTCCCTCACCTGAAGCTTTTATGAGCTGATAGGGTGCACCGGTAATATCTCCCGCAGCGAAAAGTCCGGGGATGGAAGTGGACATATCACGTGCACACTTGACCGCGGAGCCTTCGGTTTCAAGGCCGGGAACCATTGAAGAAGGTGCGATCTGATCACGGAGTACAAAGACTCCGTCCGTTGCTATCTCCCCATTATCGGTGACAAGGGTATTTGCTTTCATGGCACCTTTGATCTCAACAGGTTTTGCTTTTATCGTTTCAACGCCGTCGATCTTAAGGTCTCCCGCATCATATACGGGAATATAGATAACTTCGGAAGCATATTTTCTGAGGAATTCAGCCTCCTCTTCAAATGCAGGTGAATATGATACGACTACCGCTTTCTTATCCTTATACATTGCGGCATCACAGGTTGCGCAATAGCTGACTCCCCTTCCGAGATAATCACTCTCGCCGGGAATGGTCTTTGCAGGCGCAACACCGGCACAGAGAATAACCGAAGTTGCTTCAATAATCTCCTCACCGCACTGGATTGCAAAATATTCTCCGTAAGGATAGATCATGCTCACTCTTCCCTCGGTGATCTCTACACCCATGGACTCGGCATGATCCAGCATCTTCTTGGCAAGATCATCTCCGCTGACCGCAGGAATACCGAGATAATTGTCGATCCTCTCTGCGCTGCGTACTTTAGAACTGGCATCTTTTTTTCCGATTACTATAATGTTCTTTTTTCTGATCTTGAGTGTTATTGCGGCTTCCAGTCCGGCAGGTCCGGTGCCGACTATCGCTACGTCGTATCTCATGATTAACCCCTTTCTTAATTGCCGTAATCAAGTGCTCCCGTAAACAAAAAGATTGTTACTGCAGCGGCAGGTATTATTGCAACAAGTGAGCTGATGACCACAATCGTGATAACCGCATTCATCTCCGATGCGCTCAAGCCCGCAAGGCCGTATAAGTCTGCGAACCCTCTCAGCATTGAGGGAATCATAATTGCTTTCCACAATATATCTCCCACACAAACTACACCTATCCACATAGCCTGATTTCTTGAAATACGATTCCAGAGAATATATGCGATCATTCCCAGATGCGCAAGGATACATATAATTATCTTCGAATAGGTGGAGGCAAATGTTCCTTTACCCGAGATAAGGCTCATCACTTCTGTGAGTGCTATAAATCCGAGTGATCCAACGAAGAAAAACTTTTCGTTTTCATTTTCAACAAAACAGATAAAAGCAAGAAGCCCATTTGCAAGTGCTATAAAAAGGTTTCCTATCGAGGCCCCGAATAACAGCATCGCGATACTTGCGATTGCAGCAAGTCCGCTTATGATCCCCATGATTTTTACAACAATTGCATCTCTGTCAAAACTTGCATTTAACAACTACGTGTACCTCCAAAAACAAAAATATTAGCGCAACATAGTAATTATCATATATGCATCCGTCAATTACAACTTAAAGATATGTAAAATAACTTATGCACGGATTCCTATAGCCTTTGCCCGCTCCCGGCTATAATTCTTCTGAATTTCCTGGATTTTATAGTCCTTTTGCCCGGATTCCTCTGGCTTTTGACCGGGGTGGGCTATAATTCTTCTGGCTTTCTCGGATTTTATGGTATTTTTAGCCGGATTCCTCCGACTTTTGACTGGGGCGGGCAATAATTCTTTTAACTTCCTCAGAATTTATAGCTTCATAGGCCTGTAGCAGACTGTTTTCACATACTCCCGGCTGTAATTTCTTTGATTTCCTCAGATTTTACATTCCCAGAGGACTATTACCTCCATGCTTTCGCCTGCTCCCAGCTGTAAATTCTTTGATTTCCTCGGATTTTACAGCCACGGAAGCTCATAGCTGACTGCTTTCGCCTGCTCCGGGCTGTAATTACTTTGATTTCCTCAGATTTTACAGTCCCAGAGGACTATTACCTCCATGCTTTCGCCTACTCCCGGCTGTAAATTCTTTGATTTCCTCGGATTTTACAGCCACGGAAGCCTATAGCTAACCGCTTTCACCTACTCCCGGCTGTAATTTCTTTGATTTCCTCGGATTTTACAGCCACGGAAGCTCATAGCTGACTACTTTTACCTACTCCCGGCTGTAATTTCTTTGGTTTCCTCGGATTTTACAGCCGCGGAAGCCCATAGCTAACCGCTTTTGCCTGCTCCGGGCTGTAATCACTTTGATTTCCTCGGATTTTACAGCCACGGAAACCAATAGCTGACTACTTTTACCTACTCCCGGCTGTAAATTTTTTGATTTCCTCGGATTTTACAGTCCCGGAGGACTATTACCTCCATGCTTTTGCCTGCTCCGGGCTGTAATTTCTTTGGTTTCCTCGGATTTTACAGCCACTCAACATGAATCCCGCCGGCTTTGCTTGCTTTTGCCCCAATGAACAAAAAATATCCGCACTCTCGATTGAGAGTGCGGATATCAGTTTCGCCTATATAGGATTGAGAGAATTATTTCTCTGCAAGAGCCTTCTTGATGGACTCGGTGAGCTCGGGAACGATCTTGTTGAGGTCACCTACGATACCGTAGTCTGCTACGTCGAAGATGGGAGCATCCTCATCCTTGTTGATAGCGATGATAATGTCTGACTCTTCCATACCTGCAACGTGCTGGATAGCACCTGAAATACCGATTGCGAAGTATACGTGAGGTCTTACGGTCTTACCGGTCTGACCAACCTGGAGATCCTTAGGCTTCCAGCCGTTGTCTACAACAGCTCTTGAGCAGGAAACTTCTCCGCCGAGTACAGCTGCAAGGTCCTCGA
>JAEEXJ010000057.1 GCA_016291475.1 Lachnospiraceae bacterium
TGTTTTCTCAGTGCTGGATTACGGAGTCAAGTATTCGGTAAGAAGCGACTATGCCGAGGTCCGTGCGGACGAGCTTGCGGCGTATATATCCGAGCACATCGGAAGTGGTGGAGGACACGTCAACAAAGCCGGCGGTTTTATCCAGAACGAGCTCCTCACACAGGAATATAAGAAATACGCCGAATCCACGGAAAAAGATAAAAACGCGGTCGTCACTTCGATCCTCAGGGAAAGAATGCACGATTACTTCTCAAGCGTAGATGTTATCTATGCCGGCAAGACCAAGGTTTCAACCCGCGGCATGAAAGAATATGTAAAGATGCCGATCAAACAGGGATATGCGATTCCCAAGGAATTTCTTCCCATAGGAACCAAGATAATGGTAAGAACCCTTGAAGGTGACCTGTATCTCACCGTTCAGGAAGATACGGTGATCATGATCGGAATAAGAGGTGAGGTCTACCCCTCCACCCAGACGGTATTCAAAAAGAACTACAAGAAATTAAAAGGCAAGTATGATCTTACACTTGAGTACAGTCCTACGGTAAGAGTCATTTCCACCACCGAGGTCGTAGATCTTATTCCGGTAGCTCATTTATGTGTATCCACAGGCGGAAATCACATACTTGCAAGACCGCTCAAGAGAAGAGTCAAGGTATTTACAAAATGGCTTAAGAACGATTATCTAAACGGAGAGATCGGCGACTATCTCGCCATGAAAGCTTCCGATACGGATGATGTGTACGTCATCGGCAAAGACCTCTTCAAAGAAAGTTACGAGTCTGTATAAATATATGACAGTGGGGACGCTTCGCTGATATGTACCCTCTTTTCTGGACAACCAGGAAGGAGGGTACATATCACGCTTTTGTCACCGGGTGACAAAAGCGAAGCGTCCCCACTGTCAAATTTATTAATCTTCTATTCCGTATCTTTTCTTCATGTCGGTGCTCATCGTAGCATCTCCGACATATTGAACGCCTTCCGCGATCAGCTCATCAGTGGTTCTGACCTTAAAGTACCCCAATGCCCCGGCACCGCCTACACTTCCATATATTCTGACATAATACTTTTCCGAGCCTTTATCATATGCGAGCAAACCGACGATAACATTCTTGGTCTTGAATTCGTCCAGATAGATTATCGACGAATACTCACCGAACTTAATGATAAGAAAATCATCGTTTATATCAAAAGTAATATTCGTATGATCTGCCATAGATGAATCGAGTATTCCGCAGAATGCATCCAAACTGCTTATGAGATTTCCGTTCATATCATATAGATCCACATACCCGTTATCCATCAGCACTATAAGGCCTTTTTCACAGACAAAAACATCCGAGACAGCCGTTTCAAAATCCGATAACGTCACAACCTTGGGACCATCCGATTCATATAAGCATACTATTTCTCCGTTTGAAACAGCTACATATTCAGAATCAGGGCTCCATGAAGCAAATGTATAGCCGGTAATATCAAGCGTGATAAAACTCCCGCTTTCCAGATCGGACAAATACGTAATACCGTTCGAATTTGAACGATCTACCATGAGAGCATGTTTTTCGTCACCCGAAACATGCAGTTCACAAAAAGGAAAATATCCCTCATTTCCGGTATTCAGTTCTTTTTTTTCTATGGATCCGTCCGAAGTGTCATATCTGAGAATATAAGGCGGATCAGAATACCCTCCGGAGTAGCTGATATAAATGCTGCCATTCACGTAATCGGTGTTCATAGTGAAATTTTCGGGGATATCAGATACTGCAGATATATCTCCGTTTGATGCATCTATCTTGTATAGCTTATCCCCATATTCGCCGGAAATATTATTAGAATTGACCATATATATATTTCCGAAATCATCCGATCCGATAAAACGTATTCCGGTAGCGTAATCCCCCTCTACCTTTACGGTCCACGCAACATTTCCGCTCTTCATATCCACGCAATAAAGATTCATGTCATCATCAAGCGCAAGGAGACGATTTCCGGACACAGTGGAACAGCGAATATTACTGTTTCCCGTCTCAAGAATAGGATTATATCCCCTGTCATAGAAAAGTGAACTGTATTCCGTAAGATAATTGCTGTTACCTCGTTCAATCAGATAATGAGTGGAATCATCCGATCCGGTAAATGTTGCCGTATCCTCAACATCATCTTCAAAATACGGATACGCGGTAGCGGGACCATCGGGGTTGTCCAGTCTGATAACCATATACTGTCCGTTCCTGAGTATCAGGTAAAGCCTGCTTCCCGACTCATTCACATATGCATCTATATACTCAGATATTAGTTCTCTTTCCGTCAGGGTTTCGCCGGTATTAAGATCAACGATAACGCATCTGTTGGAGAAAGCAACCGCAACAGCATCTGCCTGATCATCTTCATATCCATATTTAACAAACATCATGCCCGAATCGTATCCGACCAGCGTATGCGAAACACTATTGGTCCACAGCTTCGCACCGGATACGACATCAAAGCAACTGATCCTGCGATCAGTCTCACTGAGTACCTGCATGCTGCTGAAAGAAAAGCTGTTGTCGTTAGGATTATCTTCGTACTGAATGACAAGTTTTTTCGAATCGGAAGTAAAAGAAAAATCCGGAATATAACTATAGCCATCCCCCAGTAGCGTCCACTCCTCCGATTCTCTGTCAAGTACAATAATTCCTTTAGAGCCGAGACCATACGAATAAATAAATGCTATCTTCGAATCATCGGGCGAAAACACAACTTTACTTATACCTATTCCCCATAGATAATCATCCGGATCTTCTACAACTTCGTTAAGATCATACTGGCCCTTTAAATCCCCGGTCAGAAGATCAAATATCTCAAATACTCCATCAGTAAAATACAACACTTCCGTGCCGTCATACGAAAATCTGAATGAGTCAAAAGCGGAATCCGAAACAAATTCATTCTCAACAAGAATACTCCAAAGTTCGGTTTCCAGATCATTATCTATCACTTTGATCTCATCGCTGTATGCCAAAATCACTCTTCCCTCAGGATCAATAACGAAATTATGAAGTTTTGACCTCTCGGAAATGAATGTTTTCAGAAGTGTGTGATCTTTAAGACTCCAGATATTCAAATTGCCGAGAGTATCAAGAGATGCAACTCTCATATTCTTCTGATCGATGCGAAACTTCTCAATCTTGTAACCTGAACCGTAATTCCAGATAACATCGGTATCAACAAGTCCGGGAGTAAGATACATTCCGAGTGCATTTGAAAGCGCATATTCCGCCTCAGGAGTAACGGGTCTTTCTTTTCCCTCCGAAGGAAGTGCAGCCAGAGCAAGCTGTACCGCACCGAGCCTGTCACCTTCCGTCAGAAGTTCTCTTGATTCGGATGCCAGATACGCAGACTGGTTTCGAAGAGCATCCATGTAGTTTTCCTGGGCCTGTGCATAGTTTTCCTCTGCAAGGGCCAGATTGCTCTGAGCCATCGCATAGTTCTCCTCTGCACGGTTGAAGTTCATCCTTATCTGAAGAAGGCTCCAGGTAAGATAACCGATTATTGCTGCCGCGGAAATCGCCGCTACGGTTCCTATAATGGTATTTCTGCGCCTTATGTACTGTCTTCTTCTCTGAACAAGTTCATCATATGAACAACCGATAATGGCAGCGGCAAGGCGGGGAAGCTCGACTCGGCGCGCCCTTTTGATATCCATTCTGTAATCACAGCTTAAAGGCTCGATAAATTCTTCTTTTGTCTCGATCCCTCCGCCGGGAAGAACGGTAGTAACCGTATCATGCATGAGAATATCAGGAATAACCTCTTCAGGTTCTCCGTCTACAAGAACCGTAAAGACATCCTTTTTATCATGATATTTGAGGAAGGTCTCAATCTCTTTTCTGACCCATATCGATTCACCCGTCCTTGTGGAACAGATGACTATCAGCTTATCGGAATTGGCAAGCGCCATATCTATATCTTCATTAAGGTCACTTGTAATAGGAAGTTCTTCCTTATCACGGAAGATCCTCTCAATTCTCTTAACACCTGTCTTTTTAACAATAGCTTGGGGGATGCGGAATCTCTCCAGGCGCGTCTGCACCTCCGAGGCAATTTTGCTGTCCGCTTCTGAATGTCTGTAAGAAATAAAAGCATTATATTTGAGACCCATATACAGCTCCTTTTCTACAAAAACGATTATACGATTAATTATAACATATTCCGATTTTCCATAAAGATTTCGAAAAAATTAATCATTTATGACAAAGCCTTATGGTAATGATTTTAGGCCCTCCTTATCATTTTTTATGTAATCACAAAACGCCGTTCAGGCATATCCGGAGAGGAGGAATATATGAATAAAATCCGTCAGAGAGTTGCGTCACAGGACAATTCTGTAAAAGGTAATGCGGACATAGGCAAGAAGATCATTGATTTTAAAGAAACTCAAACGATCAGAAAATCCCCCGCAGGATATGACATGATCTGCCGTGATTATCTGGTGGAACTGGGAGGCAAACTCAAAGAATTTCGAACGAACAAACTGGGATGCACTCAGGATAAGATGGCAGACATCATGAACCTTTCCCAGTCGGAAATATCTCGTCTGGAACACGGTAAGCGCAAAATAAACATCCTTCATCTGTTTACCCTCAAAAGCATAAAACCGAATCTGGATCTCAACGACCTCGTAGGTGCCTCTGACGCACCGGACATGCATGATGACATGCATAAGGAGGAATTATGAAACACATCCCCGAAAGCGAAGACAAAAGCAATCCCGCTCTGTGGATAAACAGAGCCAAAAACGGATATCCTCGTGAAAAGAAAACACTTATGATAACCGCCGCATACAAAGCTCCCGGAATTCCATATTCCGGAGGCTACGTTACGGATATGCGATCGGGCATGACCCTGACTCTGTGCAGAAGTGTACGCGAGGCAGATGAAAAGCTTGCAGTCCCGGTAAGCCGTGAGGAAGCCATGTCCTGGAATGTCCCGGTTAAGATCATCTTTGGCGAAGCACTGGATAATACCCCGAGGCTTTTTCCCGCTTCCGTTTACGATATCCGGAAAAAACAATACATAGATATCCCCTATCACTCCTACATAGAATACGACTTTGACTCAGACCCGATGCCCTCTATTGCAGCGGAAGACGGAGATTTCTACGAGGACGGAGAAGACTCCGGTCTGCGCTTCATCTTAAGCAACGATAAGATCACCGGATGTGCGATCATCTTCTACCCCGGTCTTATGCACGAGCTTGCCCGTAAGCTCGCGAAAAACCCGACTATCCTCATCTGTGAGCCGGGTAAAGTCTTCGTATTCGAATCAGGAAAAAGAAAAAAGAAGATCAGAGATTTTATGGAAAGATACAGAAACTACATAGGAGATATGTCATATGAACCGTATCTTTTCAGGTACATCAAGGAACACAACGTCTTTCTGGAACTCGGCAAAGATGCGGAGATCAACAGTAATCCCGCCACAGAAGCACGCATCCCCCAAGGCAGCATAGCAAGTGCCTGGGGGGATGTCGATCACAGACGTAAACTGCTCGAATGGAAGCGAGACAATAATCATTAAAGGAGGATTAAGTTATGTAAATGCACTCAGCTGTGATTCGCACAGACGTCTGTAATTACCGTTTTCTATTTTCATGAGTTCTTCATGTGTTCCCTTTTCCTCGATCATGCCATGATCAACATACATGATACAATCGGCATTTCTGATTGTGGAAAGTCTGTGGGCGATGATAAAACTCGTACGGCCTTTAAGCATTTCGGCAAGTCCCTTTTGAAGCAGGATCTCTGTTTCGGTATCGATTGCCGCTGTTGCTTCATCGAGAATGAGGATCTTGGGATCTGCAAGTACGGCTCTGGCAAAAGAGATCAGCTGGCGCTGTCCTGCGGAAAGCCTGGATCCTCTTTCATTTACCTCCGTGTCATATCCCTTTTCAAGCGACATTATGAAATCATGTGCGCAAACGGTCTTGGCTGCCCTTATGACATCCTCATCCGTTGCATCCTTGTTACCGTAACGGATATTGTCTTTGATGGTTCCCGAGAAAATAAAGGAATCCTGCATCATTACACCCATCTGAGTGCGAAGGGACTTGATCGTGACATCTTCTATGTTCACACCGTCTATCAGTATCTGACCCGAAGAAACGTTATAGAATCTGCTTATCAGATTGACTATGGTTGTCTTACCGGCACCGGTAGGACCTACTATCGCATAGCTTTCGCCGGGATTAACTTTGAATGATACCCCGTGAAGTATTTCAACTCCGTCTTCATAAGCAAATTTAACATCTCTGTATTCCACCTCTCCTTTAATGGGAGGCATGATACCGGCTCCGTCTTTATCTTTGACAAGTACGGGAGCATCAATGGTTTCGAAGATCCTTTCAAGATATGACACTGCCGTCAGAAGAGAATTATAAAAGTTTGCAAGTGTCATAATGGGCTGCCAGAATCTGGAGGCATAGCCTGCAAATGCAATAAGAAGTCCCGCAGTTATCGTCACATTACCTCTGGCAAGCCATCCTATTCCGAGCACATATATTATGCTTGCGGAGATAACATTTATATTATTGATCACCGGCCAGAGAATAAAATTATATTTAACTGCGGTGAGCCAGGATTTCTGTGCCTCCTTATTAAGCACATTGAAGTAATCGGCATTGTAATCTTCCCTTACAAAAGACTGTGTGACACGGATACCGTTCACAGACTCCGCGATATATGCATTTAAATTGGACTGCTTATTTGATTGTATCTGCCACGCCTTATGCTGCCTGCTCTTTATGAACACGATGATAAATACGAGTATCGGCATTCCGCACAGAACGATCAAGGTAAATCTCACATCAAGGTACAGCATATAGACGACTATGAATATCATAGAGAAAATATCCGTGATCGTATTTACGATACCGTTGGACAGAAGATCCGAAAGATTATTAACATAGTTAACAACCCTGACCTGTATCTTACCGTGAGGCTTATCGTCAAAATACGAAAAAGGAAGTTCCTGCAGGTGAACAAACAGCTCCCTCCTGAGATTATAGACAACGCCCTGGCCCACCTGCGAAGTAAGCTTTATTTTAACCCTGGTGATGAACGCACAGGTAACGGTTATAAGGAAAGTCAAAACCGAATAGAATATTATCTTCCGGATGGCCTCTTCCTGAGTGAGGCTGTCTCCGAAATTCGATTCGGTTATAACGTCCATGACATTCTTCATAAATATGGGTATAAGCATGGAAAGGCCGCTGGATATTATCATGATCCCGACAGCTATGGACAGTTTTCCCTTAAAAGCTCCGACATAATGCCCGAGCCTCTTAAGCTGTTCGAGGTCAAATGACTCTTCAAGATCTTCATCCTGATTTATCTTATTTCTAGCCATAGATTACTCCTGTGATTTGAGATTACCGAGCTGATGTTCATAAACGGTTCTGTAATATCCGTCCTGTTTTATCAGTTCTTCATGAGTGCCTTCCTGTACTATCTTTCCCTCTTCCACAACAAGGATCTTATCCGCATCTTTGAGGGATGATATACGCTGGGCGATTATAAATACAGTCTCGTTCTCAAGCAGTTTAAGATCCTTTTGAATCTGAGATTCCGTTTCCATATCAACCGCGGAAGTAGTGTCATCGAGGATAACGATAGCGGGCTTTTTAAGAATGGCTCTGGCGAGAGCGATTCTCTGCTTTTGTCCTCCGGAAAGACCTATTCCTCTCTCACCGACAACCGTGTCATAACCGTCGGTCATCTCATTTATGAATCCGTCGGCATCAGCCATCTTAGCAGCCCATTTCACCTGCTCAAGAGTACAATTAGGATCTCCGTACGCAATATTTCCTTCTATGGTATCCGAAAACAGGAAGACATCCTGCATGGCAAGGCCTATACCGTTACGAAGGGTATGGAGTTCCATATCCCTTACATCCGTTCCGTCAACAAGCACTTTGCCGTCGGTAACATCATAGAACCGGCATATCAGGTTCATGATGGTTGTCTTACCGGAACCGGTAGCTCCCAGAATTCCGACAGTCTCTCCCTGGTTTACTTTGAAAGAAACGTGATCAAGAATGGGCTCGCCTTCTACATTATAGGAAACATCCCTGAATTCAACTTCGCCCTTGATCTTTTTACCGCTCCCTGCAATTACGGGATTGGTTATTCCGGGTTTTTCCGAGATCGTGGTATATATCTTAACCACGGAAGTAGTGAATCTCTGATAGTCATTGATCAGCCATCCGAACATTCGAAGCGGCATATTCAGCATCCACAGATAGGAGTTGACTATGACCATATCTCCCAAAGTCATGGCCCCCTTAACGCACATTATTCCTCCGACGAGCATCAGTATTACCGTCAGAAGAGATGACAGGACTTCGAATACGGGAACATATTTTGTCCACACCTTGGCTGCATCAAGCTCCGAATCCCTGTAAGCGGCATTTTCTTTATCAAACTTCTCTATCTCAAATTCTTCTTTGGCAAATGCTCTGACAACGCGATTGCCGCTTATATTTTCCTGAGCAAAAGCATTAAGAGAAGAGAATCTGTCCCTGATCTTCATGAATTTGGGTTTGATCGTCTTGGACTGGAGATAGGTAACAAATGCACTTATGGGAAGAACAGTCATCATGGCCGCTCCGATTCTCCAGTCAACAGAGAAGATCATTACCAAAGCGATCACAAACAGAAGCACATTCTCATAGATCGTATAGATGACGTAAGCAACAAAATGTCTTATAGCCATCATATCGCCGGTCTGTCTGCTCATCAGGTCTCCGGTCCTGTTTCTGTTATAGAATGCAAAATCCTTCTGAAGAAGGCTCCTGTACACTCCGTCTCTCATATCGTAGAGCATATCCTGAGAGCACGTTTCAAAAAGCCATTGAGAAATGAGCCTCAGTACCGCACGAACAACCTGACATCCTATCATCAGAGCTATGGCTGCGGGAAGGATGCCGAGTCTGTTCTCGATACCTTTTCCGTCACCTATAACGTCATCCACTATGATACCCATGATCTTGGGATTGATCACATTTAGAACCGCACATACGGTTACGAGCACCAGACCTACTGCCTCTTTCCATTTATATTTGGAAAGATAACGGTAGAACCATCTCATAGCCCTCTTCCATTCGGGATCGTTTAATCTGTTTCTCATAATTCGATAACCTTTAGCCTGTCGAAGTGTTATAACTATCTGCTTTCCTATAGGTCAGATATTAAGCCAACCTGCGGATAATACAATGTTTTTTTCTGCCGAATACTTGACTTTTTCTGCTTTAAATCCCAATATTTGTTATAAACAGGTCAATAATTGTCCGCAAGCGATTTTTCGGAGGTCAATATGATAGATGTTCCCTATGCAGGATATAATTACTACCATCAGGACGGATGGGAAATACACAGACCGGACGGAATAAGGCATTACACCATCGTCTTTATACGCAATCCATTTTATTATGTCGAAAAACACGGTGATACTCTGAGCACTGTATATGTGGAAAGACCTTCCTTTTTATTCTACAGGCCTGCCGATTATCAGCATTTCTACCGTAAGAACGATCCCTACACCGACGACTGGATCCATTTCAGTGATGATTCCGAAGAATGTGAGGTGCTGTTCGATCAGCTGGGACTCCCGTTTTCAAAGGCAGTGACCCTGTATGACAGTTCCGAACCTTCATCCATAATGCAGATGATAGCAGCGGAGGCCAGAAAAAGCTCGGAGCATCATGATATGATAATGGATTCTCTGATCCGGATACTTCTGTATAAGATCAGTGATCTGTACAGCAAAAACGAAGATAATAAGATTGATTTTACATCCGGAGCCATCGAATCCTACAGAAGAAGATTTAATATCCTCAGAAACAGGATCTACCAGGGCGGTGAAGCCGCAAGGATCAAAGAGGTTTCAGACCTTGCGAGCGAAATGAACATGAGTATTTCGTATTTTCAGCATGTCTATAAAGCTCTTTACGGAGTTCCGGTAACCAAAGACCTTATCATATCAAGGATCGAATATGCATCGTATCTTCTTCTGAATCAAAACAGATCGATAGCGGAAACTGCAGCTATCTGCGGCTATGACAGCATCGAGCACTTCAACAGACAGTTCAAGAGATTAAAAGGCTGTTCCCCCGGAGATTATCAAAAAGAAAAAAAGCATGTATAAAAAACAAACCCACGACTTCAGGTCGTGGGTTTTGACATCTGTGTCATATCAGATTACATTTCTGATCCCTTCACATATCCTCTTGGCCGCTGCAGGATTGTTCATTGTATATATATGAACTCCGTCACAGCCCGATGCGAGAAGATCGATTATCTGACTGATGGCATAATAAAGTCCCGCATCAAAAAGAGCTGCTTTATTGTCTTCATATCTGTCGATGATCTTGGCAAATCTTTCGGGAAGTTTTGCTCCGCATGTGGTCACCATTCTCTTAATGGTCTTGGCGGACAGGCAGGGCATGATGCCGGGGGTTATAGGGACATTAATGCCTGCTATTCTCGCATCTTCAACAAAGTTATAGAAATCATTGTTGTCAAAAAAGAGCTGACTCAGAAGTACCTCCGCACCCGCTTCAACCTTTTTACGAAGATTAGCCATCTCATCTACCCGTCCTTTTGAATCGGGGTGATTTTCCGGATAGCATGCACCTGCGATACAGAAATTCGTATGAGGCTTGATGTAAGTGATAAGATCCGATGCGTGATTGAAGACACCTTTGGAAGGAGCATTGGGATTAACATCACCGCGAAGTGCAAGAATGTTTTCTATTCCGTTTGCCTCAAGCTGCTTGCAAAATTCATCTATATCATTCCTGTCATAGCAAAGACCGGTAAGATGAGCCACCGCCTCGGTATGATATTCTTCTCTGATCTTCCTGCATATTGCAATGGTCTTGTTATTATTCGAGCTTCCGCCCGCACCGAATGTAACACTGATATAATCGGGCTTAAGATCACAGAGGATTCCCAAAGTCTCATCTATATTATCAAGTTCATCCTGAGCCTTGGGAGGAAATATCTCAAAAGAAACAACCTGTTCTTTGCTCTTATAAATGTCGGTAAGTTTCATTTTATTCTCCAATTTTGATATTTGAAATGTACGAACGCATAAGGCATATCAATGATCCGTACATTTGATATGATACCGCGAAACCGCATAAACAGCAAGTTTGAAGGCATTTGTTAAAAGCTGATAAAAAAATTTTTAAATTTTTCTTGACAAAAAAATCACACTGTCATAATATACGCACATAAGATTTTTACATTTGATGGCAATGGCGTCACAGATTTCTTTCTGTGACGCCTTTTTTGTTTTCAAAAAAGCCTTAAGTAAAAATCGCATATACAAGCAAAAAGCATTTTCGGCCGGAATGCATCGCTTGTGATCACAGGAGGAAAGATTATGGCACAAGAAATAATTAGTTTCGTCACAGACGAAGTGTACGGCGTATGGTTTTTGATCGGCGCCGCACTGGTATTTTGGATGCAGGCCGGATTTGCAATGTGTGAGGCCGGATTTACAAGAGCCAAGAACGCAGGCAACATTATCATGAAGAACCTGATGGACTTCTGTATAGGAACCGTAATGTGGTTCATCTGCGGTGCATCACTGATGCTCGGAGATAACATTCTCGGAGGTTTTGCAGGAGGATTCAGTTTCGACGTATTCACAAGCTACGGAAATTTCGATTATTCCGCATTCGTATTCAACCTTGTATTCTGCGCTACTACAGCAACCATAGTTTCAGGATCCATGGCTGAAAGAACCAAATTCTCAAGCTACTGTATTTATTCAGCTGTTATCAGCGCAATTATCTATCCCATTGAAGCTCACTGGACATGGGGCGGCGGATTCCTCGCAGAGTGGGGATTCCACGACTACGCAGGTTCCAACTGCATACACATGGTCGGCGGTATCTGCGCATTCATCGGTGCATGGATGCTCGGACCCAGAATCGGTAAGTTCGAAAGAGATAAGAGCGGTAAAGTTACCAAAGTAAACGCATTCCCCGGACACAACCTTGTAATCGCAGCACTCGGTGTATTTATCCTTTGGCTCGGCTGGTACGGATTCAACGGTGCAGCCGCTACCGATATCGCTACACTCGGATCCATCTTCCTTACCACTACCGTAGCTCCCGCAGTTGCAACTGTTGTATGTATGATCTTCACCTGGGTTAAGTACGGTAAGCCCGATGTTTCAATGTGTCTCAACGCTTCACTTGCAGGTCTTGTAGCTATCACCGCACCTTGTGACGTAACCGATTGCGCAGGTGCTGCAATCATCGGTGCCATCGCCGGACTTCTCGTAGTATTCGGTGTATGGTTCAACGATAACGTAACTCATGTAGACGATCCCGTCGGTGCCGTTGCGGTTCACATGCTCAACGGTATCTGGGGTACCATCGCAGTAGGTCTCTTTGCTACCTCTACCGCTCCCGGATTCGAAGGAGCAGGAATCACCGAAGGCCTCTTCTACGGCGGCGGATTCGCACAGCTCGGAAAACAGTTCGGCGGTATGTTCGTAACAATCGCGTGGACCGTAGTTACCATTCTTATCGCATTCACAATTATTAAGAAGACAATCGGTCTTCGTGTTAGCGAGGAAGAAGAGATTCAGGGTCTCGATGTTAAAGAGCATGGTCTTCCTTCCGCATATGCAGGCTTCTCCATCATGGACACCACTACCATGACAATGGATATCAACGAAAACACCAACCTCGGATCCGATTCTTATGAAGAAGCTTCCGAAGCCAAGAAGAACGCAGCAGTTCCCGTTGTCAAAGAGCCCGAACTTCCTATCCCTGAAATGGCAACCGGCATTTATAAGGTAGTCATCATCGCAAAGCTCTCTCGTTACGACAAGCTTCGTAAGGCTATGAACGATCTCGGCGTAACCGGCATGACCGTAACTCAGGTAATGGGATGCGGAATCCAGAAGGGAGCAGGAGAAAGATATCGTGGTGTTGAGATTGATGCCACCCTTTTACCTAAGGTTAAACTTGAAGTCGTCGTAAGCGCAATACCCGTGGACAAGGTTGTTGAGTCAGCTAAGAAAGCTCTCTACACCGGTCACATCGGAGACGGTAAGATCTTCGTTTACAATGTACAGAAGGTTGTTAAGATCAGAACAGGCGAGGAAGACTTCGACGCATTACAGGATGTAGAGTAATTTCTTTATCGGGAATATCTTTCCTACCTTGTTAAAAGCCCCGGCAGACACATAGTCTGTCGGGGCTTTTCTTATCTGTTTTTAAAATCGGCTTTTCTGATCGCCGCTCTGCATATCTTACCGTTTCCCGTACGAGGGAGTTCTGTCACGAATTCTATTCTCCTGGGATATTTATATATTGCAGCCCTTTCCTTAACAAAATCCTGAAGCTGAGTCTTCAGTTTGGTACCTGCTTCATAGCCTTCGTTAAGTATGATGCTTGCTTTGACTATCTCGCCTCTGTTACCGGAAGGGTATCCGGTTACAGCACATTCAAAGACCGAAGGATGCATCATCAGAATATCTTCAACCTCAGAAGGGCCTATTCTGTATCCGCTGGATTTGATGACATCATCGTTTCTTCCTAAGAAATAGAAATATCCGTCCTTATCTCTCACGGCTTTATCCCTTGTGTGATATACTCCGCCTTCCCAGACTTCATCATAAAGATCCGGAAGTCCAAGATATCCCTTAAATACTCCGAGCGGTATCTCACCGTCTTTGGGAACAATGACTATCTCACCCTCTTCTCCCAATGGAACGGAGTCTCCGTTTTCATCTATCAGATCCACTTTGTAAAGCGGTGAAGCTTTTCCTATCGAACCGGCAGGTGCACCCTCTCCCACAGGTACACATATCTGAAGTGCCGTCTCCGTCTGGCCGAAACCTTCCCTTATCACTATGCCGGTGCATTCGGCAAATCTCGAAGCAACATCCTGAGGCATCGGCTCTCCTGCAGTAGAAGCATATTTAAGAGAGCTCAGATCGTATGAACCGAGATCTTCCAGCAGGAAATACTTATATATGGTAGGAGGCGCACAAAATGTATTTACCTTTTCCTCTTCAAGGAGATGAAGCATATCCGCAGCATAGAAATTTTCATAATCATATACAAGGATTGCCGCTCCCATAAACCACTGACCGTAAAGCTTTCCCCACGCTGACTTGGCCCATCCGGAATCCGCAACCGTAAGATGAATGTCCCCGTCACACATTCCGTGCCAGTTTTTGGCAGTGTATATATGAGCAATGGGATATGAATAATCGTGGATCACTGCTTTGGGAGATCCGTTGGTTCCCGATGTAAAATAGTACAACATATCATCGGTAACCTCAGTTTCTATCCTCTCAAGCTTATCGGAAGCTTCTGCGATCAATTCGTTAAGATCGGGTGCGTCAGGATATTTGTCCCCGATCACAAGCTGCATGGCATCCGTATCCTTGACAGCTTCCTTTACCCTGTCACATATACTGTCCGAGTTAACACACATAACAGCTTTTACCCCTGCTGCCATGATTCGTTCTCTTATATCTTCGGAGGAAACCATATGTGAAGTCGGGATTGCAACGGCGCCCAGCTTATGAAGAGCCAGAATAAGTATCCAGTATTCATACCTCCTCTTTAACAGGAGCATCACCGGATCGCCTTTTTTGATACCAAGGCTTTTAAGTGCATTTGCCGCTTTATCGCTCTGCTTTTTAAGATCTGCGAATGAAAGCTGCGTCCTGATGCCTTCCGTGCTTCTGTGCACAAGCGCGGTCTTATCCGGAGTCTCTTTTGCTATCTCATCCACCACATCATATGCAAAATTGAAACTCCTGTCATATGATGTCTCAATGCCTGTGACATTGCCCGATGCATCCGTTATCTCTTTATAATATCTTTCATATATAAATGACATCTTTTTTCCTTAATAAGATTTATATCCGATATTTCTGAACTTCCGATATCTTTCATCCGTCAACTGTTCAATGCTCATTTCGGACAGCTTAGCAAATTCTTCTTTCAGATCCGTTCCCAGTTCTTTCAATCTGTTCTTTCTGCAGACCTTATCGATCAATCCCAGATCCGCCAGCTTATCCGCGGTAAGATTTAGTGCACCCGCAACTTCAGCCGCTCTTCCGGGATCTTTCCAAAGTATATTTGCACAGCTTTCCGGAGATACAACGCTGAAGTACGCATCCTCCATCATCCATATCCTGTCCCCATGACAAAGAGCAAGTGCTCCTCCGCTTCCGCCTTCACCGATAACCACAGAAATGATCGGTGTTTTCAGATCCGACATTTCAAACAGGTTCTCGGCTATAGCCCTGCCCTGTCCGCGTTCCTCCGCATCTATTCCGCAAAACGCACCTGCCGTATCCACAAAGCACAGAACAGGTCTTTTGAATTTCTCAGCCTGCTTCATTAGCCTTAAGGCTTTTCTGTATCCTTCCGGATGTGCACTTCCGAAATTGTGAAGTATCCTGGCATCCGTGGTCTTTCCTTTTTCTATTCCGATAACGGTAACAGACATCTTATCCAGGAATCCTATTCCGGCAACAATGGCCTTATCATCTCCGTATAACCTGTCTCCGTGAAATTCGGTGAAGTCCGAAATGAGAGCATCAATATAGTCGATGGCCGTAAGTCTTTTATCGGATCTGGCGCCAAGTACTATTTCATAATCATTGGTTGTTTCGTTGGAATTCTTAAACACTTTTATCTCCGCATATTACAGATCACATTCCATGTATCCTGAGAAGCTTTGCTATATAAGACTTCTGATCCTGCCTCGGTACTATTGCATCAATAAAACCGCATTCAAGTACTCTCTCCGCTTTTTGGAAATCCTTCGGCAGCGATCTGTTCAAACTTTTCTCAATAACCCTCGGGCCCGCAAAGCCTATTCTGGCACCGAGCTCTGCCAGAGTAATATCTCCGAGCATCGCAAAACTCGCATCCACTCCTCCCGTCGTAGGATTGGTCAGAAGAACAATATAAAGATTTCCTGCATTGGAATGACGTTTTACCGCCGCGGATACCTTGGACATCTGCATAAGGGATATCATTCCCTCCTGCATCCTTGCTCCCCCCGATACGGTAATGCCCAGAACGGGCAGATTACGCAGAGTTGCGTATTCAAATAACGAAGTGATCTTCTCACCGACCACAGCACCCATGGATCCCATCATAAAATTCGAATCCATGGAAAAGATACAGATCTTATGTCCGTTTATTTCCGCTTCACCGCAGATGACTCCTTCATTTTCCCTGCTCTTATCCATTGCGGCACGGAGCTTGTCATCATATTCGGGAAAACCGAGTGTATTGACGGACTTCATTTCCCTGTTCATTTCGATAAAGCTTCTTCTGTCGGTCAGCATCAGGATCCTTCGTCTTGCCCTTACCTGAAAATAATGACCGCAGTCGGGACATATGAAGTTGTTGTTACGGATCCTTGTAACGGTGTTTTTTCTGCCGCATTTTCTACATGCGACTTTTCTGTCGCGGCTGCCCTTACCCGAATTTTCCAATTCGTTGTTAGCCTTTAAGAATAATCTCTTTAATTCCATTCCTACAGAACCTTTTCGCAAATATCCGATTCATAATCACCGACTATGAATTTGGAATTTTCAAGAAACTTCATATGCATTTCTCTGTTGTTATCCACACCGATAAGAACAAACTCGGACAATGCGCTCTTCATCTTACGGATGGCACCGTCCCTGGTATCGGCGCATACTATGAGTTTACCCAGCATGGAATCGTAAAACGGAGTAACCTCACAATTCTGATACAAAGCAGAATCGAATCTGACATCTACACCGCCCGGTATATGAAGAAGTTCAACCCTTCCTACCGCAGGTGTAAAGTCTTTCGGATTCTCCGCGCAGATCCTGCACTCGATCGCATGTCTGCTTCTTCCGATATCCGACTGAGTGAAAGGAAGAGTTATTCCCGCAGCTGTCCTGATCTGCCACTCAACTATATCGAGTCCGCATACAGGCTCGGTTACCGAGTGCTCAACCTGAAGCCTCGTATTCATCTCCATAAAATAAAACTCTTCGCCCTTTACAAGGAATTCAACCGTTCCTACGGTCACATAACCTACTTCTGAAGCAAGTTTACGGGCCGCATCATACATGCGCTCTCTGGTATTTTCATTCAAAACAGGAGCGGGGCATTCCTCTATAAGCTTCTGGTTTCTTCTCTGTACGGAACAGTCCCTGTCTCCGAGTATCAGAACATTACCGGCATTATCCGCAAGTATCTGGACCTCAACATGCTTAACATGCTCGAGGTATTTCTCCATAAAAATACCGTCATCTCCGAAAGAGTTAAGTGCTTCCTTCTGCACCTGAGAAAAGCCGCTTTCAATCTCATCTTCCGAATGAATGATACGGATTCCTTTTCCACCTCCGCCGGCTCTTGCTTTCAGTATCACCGGAAGTCCGATCTCCCCGGCCTGCTCTTTAGCATCGTTTGCATCTTTTAGGATCTTACTTCCTCTCGCAACAGGAACTCCGCACTTTTCCGCAATACTTCTGGCAACTTCCTTCTGTCCCATCTTCTCCATTACCTGAGAGGAAGGTCCAATAAACACAAGCCCCGCATTTTCACAAGCGGCTGCAAACTCAGGATTTTCCGACAACATTCCGTATCCCGGATGAACAGCTTCCGCTTCCGTCTTTTTCGCAACCGTGATAAGAGCATCAATGTTGAGATAGCTGTCCTTAACAAGAGGTCCCCCAATGCAAAATGACATATCTGCCATTTCCGCATGAAGGGCATCTTTATCCGCTTCGGAATAAACCGCAACCGTCTCTATTCCCATTTCTTTGCAGGCCCTGATTATCCTGACCGCAACCTCACCGCGATTGGCAATGAGAATCCTGGAAAACATGCTACTCCCCTTTCTTTTTATCCAATATTGCAAAAGAAAACTCGCCGCTCATACATCTCTTTCCCTCAACAGAAACCTCTCCGCTGAGCTGATAAAGAGGATGACATCCCCTTACGATCTTCACATCTATCCTGATCTTATCTCCGGGCACTATCTGCTTTCTGAACCTTACCTTATCAAGGCCCGTATAAACAGGAAGGGCATTTCCCGAATTCATCCTGTCCTTAAAAAGAATACAGGCTGACTGAGCCATCATCTCACACTGGATCACTCCGGGCACGATCGGATTATCGGGGAAATGTCCCTGAAGAAAAAACTCATCGCCTCGGACATTGTAATAACCGGTTGCACTTCCGTCTTCGTTTAAAACAACTTCATCCACAAGAAGCATGGGCTCTCTGTGTGGAAGTATCTCTTTAATCTCTTCTCTGTTCATGAAAAATCCTATCCGATAATAAAAAGTGTCTGATGATACTCAACAAGGGAACCGTTTCCCGCGAGTATCTTAATGACTTTTCCGTCAGCACTCGATCTTACTTCATTCATCATCTTCATTGCTTCGATGGAACAAAGCACATCCCCTTTTTTAACAATGTCACCTTCCTTGACCGGAACTTCGTTTTCATAAAACACTCCGAGAAGAGGAGCTTTTATCTCAGTTCCGCTCACAGTCTCCGTCTCTTTCTTAGGAGTTTCGGGTAATGCTGCAGGCTGCGGAATGCTTCGAACCGGAGCCACGGCATTTCTCTTAAGAGTAAGCTTAAGCCCGTCCTCCTCAACGCTCAGTTCCGACAGATCAAGTTTTTCAAATAAATTTGCATATTCCTGTAATGAACCCATAACGTTCCTCGTCAATCAATATCAGATCTTCTTTAATGCTATAACTGCATTATGTCCGCCAAATCCGAGAGAATTGCTGATCGCATAACCGATGTTTGCCTTAACCGCTTTGTTGGGAGTGTAATCAAGATCGCATTCCTCATCCTTTTCTTTGTAATTAATGGTAGGAGGAACGACTCCGTTTGCAAGAGCGAGCACAGAGGCAATCGCCTCAACTGCTCCGGTAGCTCCCATCATGTGACCGGTCATGGACTTGGTGGAGCTCACATGCAGCTTATATGCTTTGTCTCCGAATACCTTCTTAAGTGCCTTGGTCTCCATGGCATCATTAAGATGGGTTCCGGTTCCGTGCGCATTTACATAGATCTCGTCATCATCTGTGATTCCGGCTTCTTTTACAACGGACTTTATTGCCCTCACAGCGCCGTCACCTTCGGGATCGGGAGCAGTGATGTGATATGCATCGGAGGTATTGGCATATCCCACCACTTCGGCAAAGATTTTTGCTCCCCTTTTCACTGCATGTTCATATTCTTCAAGGAGAAGAATTCCGGCACCTTCGCCCATTACGAAGCCCCCTCTTCTCTTATCGAAGGGAAGGCTTCCTTCTTCGGGGTTATCGGAGAGATTAAGTGCCTGACAATTAATGAAGCCAGCCATTGCAAGTTCATTGATGGACGCTTCGCTTCCGCCCACAATGATAGCATCAGCGTATCCGTGCTTGATGCTTCTGTATGCTTCACCGATCGTGTGAGTAGAAGTGGCACAAGCCGTCACAACAGGAAGTGAAGGTCCCTTAGCTCCAAACTTTATCGATACGGCTCCCGTAGCCATATTACTTATCATCATGGGAACGAAGAAAGGGGATACCATCTCAGGTCCTTTCTCGTCGAGTTTTCTGGTTTCTCTTAAAGTAGAATTAATTCCGCCGATTCCGGATCCGATATAAACGCCAAAACGTTCTTTATCAAGTTCGCTGTCAAGGATACCGCTGCTTTCAACAGCCTGCTTGGCGGCAGCCATGGCGTACTGCATATACAGATCGGATTTTCTAATCTCCTGAACCGTATCGTAATATTCCTTGGGTTCAAAGCCCTTAACTTCCGCATCGAGATTGACCTTCAAACGTGATGCGTCAAATCTTTTTATATGATCTATCCCGCAAACGCCCTCAGTAATACTATTCCAAAAAGTATCAATATCGTTTCCAACAGGTGTTACAACTCCCATTCCGGTTATTACTACTCTAGACATACATTCCTCCGTCAACTTTGATCACCTCACCGGTTATATATTTCGATGCATTTCCGGCCAGGAACAAAGCAAGCTGTGCCACATCCTCCGGTTCTCCCAATACTCCCAAGGGGAGAGACTCTGCTATCGCTTTAGTCATTTCTTCATTAAGTGCTGCCGTCATCTCGGTTGCTATATAACCCGGAGCGATGGCATTGCATCTTATATTTCTTTTTCCGTATTCTCTTGCAACAGTCTTGGTAAATCCGATAATGCCGGCTTTCGAAGCTGCATAATTGGCCTGACCTTTGTTACCCATAAGGCCGACAACAGAGCTGATGTTGATGATATTTCCGCATCTGTGTTTTACAAAGCTTCTGATAAAGGCTCTTGTCACATACATACATCCCTTAAGATTTACATCTATGACATCATCTATATCAGAATCCTTGAGTGCAGGCAGAATATTGTCCCTTGTTATACCTGCATTATTAACCAGAATATCTATGCGGCCGTAATCCGCAAGGATCATTTCCGACATTCTTGTTACTTCTTCGGAATTTCTTACATCGCATACATAAAGCTTGGCATCGCTTCCCAGACTCTTAAGCTGTGCCAGAGTCTGTCTGGCTGCATCCGATTCTGATGTGGCGATTATCGCAACATCGGCACCGTTTTCCGCGAACTTAAGTGCTATGGCTTTTCCGATTCCGCGAGTTCCTCCGGTTATAACAGCATTCTTATCAGATAACATTTATTCAAGTCCCTCCAAGGTATTCTTCAAAGACTCTCTGTCACTTACATTAAAGATCCTGACATCTTTAAGTGTCCTTTTAACAAAGCCCGAGAGTGTGTTTCCGGGACCGCATTCAATAAAAGTATCGACTCCTTCTTCTGCCATCTTTCCGATGATATTTTCCCATCTGACACTTCCGGAAACCTGTTTTGATATGGTCCGGATAATTTCCTCTTTACCGGACGGGTACACCGATGCGGTAAGATCCGAGTACAGAACTCTATCAGTTTTGGCAAACTCATAACCGCCTTCGGATAATTCCTTTTCAAGACCTAAGGATGCGGATTCCATGTAAGGTGTGTGGAATGCACCTCCAACAGGAAGATTTACGAATCTCACCTTTCTTGCCCCAAGCATTTCTGTAAAAGCATCCATCTTCTCTTCGCTTCCGGATACTACTATCTGCCCCGGACAATTGTAATTAACCGGATATACGCCTGCTTCTTTACACACACTTTCCAGTTCATCCTTATCCATACGAAGAACTGCAGCCATCTTACCCTTTACTTTCTCTGAAGCAGTCTGCATCAGTTTGCCCCTTACGGTGACAAGCTTAAAAGCATCTTCCCCTGAGAGGATACCGCTTACCGCAAGGCCCGCTATCTCTCCGAGAGAAAAGCCTGCAACCATATCGGGGATTATTCCTTCTTTTTCAAGCGCAATAGCCGCTGCCATATCCGTCAGGAACAGACACGGCTGCGTATTGACTGTCTGTTTAAGTTCTTCTTCACTGCCCTCAAACATCTGCTTAAGGGTACCCGGGCGGAGCGCCTCGGCCGTATCGAAAAACGACTTGACCTCCGGTATATCCTCATACAACTCTTTTCCCATTCCGGGATACTGGCTGCCTTGGCCTGCCAGCAAAAATGAAATCTTGCCCATAATATTTCCTTTAAATGTGTTTCAGATTGCCCCGTCCGGGATAAAGGGGGGGGGTGAATCAGGGGATAGGGGTCCCCAACAGTGAGGAAGCCTCACTGCAGATTCCTGTGATGATTTCTTCGCAGGTTCCTTCACTGTTAACGAGACCCGCGATCTGTCCGCACATGCACGAACCGTTTTTGACATCTCCGTCGATGGCTGCTCTTCTGAGAGCTCCTGCTCCCATTTTTTCCAGATCTTCAGGCTTAGTCTGAGGATCCTGCTCCATCTTGTTAAATTCCCTGGTCATTCGGTTTTTGAGTGCTCTGACCGGATGCCCCAGAGTTTTACCTGTTACTATGGTATCCCTGTCGCGTGCGGATAAAACTTTCTCTT
>JAEEXJ010000154.1 GCA_016291475.1 Lachnospiraceae bacterium
AAGCATCAGCATTGTTGTAGATAACTGCAACCTTGGTAGCAAGCTGGTTATCGAAAATGTACTGAGCGGATGCGGAACCCTGGTTAGGATCTGCGAAGCAAAGCTGGAATACATTGTCCTTGCCCTCAGTTACGGTAGTAGCTGAAGCTGAAGGGGTAAGCATGAATACTCTGTCAGCGTTAGCCTCTGCAGAAACAGCGATACAGGGATTGGTGGTAACGGTTCCTGCGATAGCCTGAACGCCCCAGTCCTGAAGCTGATGATAAGCGTTTACGGATTTCTCTGCATCATGCTCATCGTCCTGAGCCTGAAGCTCGATCTGGAAGCCGCCGCCGAGAGCATTGATCTCATCAACAGCGATCTGAGTACCGTTTACTACAGCGTTTCCGTAGATAGCTGCGCCGCCGGTAAGGGGTCCGATAACTCCGAGCTTAAGTGTTCCGGTAAGAGCTCCGTCTCCGGTAGCTGCGGCTACGGTCTCCTCACCGTTGTTTGCGGTGTTTCCTGAAGCAGCGGGCTCGGTGTTGCCGCATCCGGCCATTGCCATTACCATGGCACCGGTCAGGATAAGTGAAAGCAATTTCTTTTTCATAATATTTCCTCCTGTTACATCAAAATATAACAAAACAGCCGAAGGTAAGTTTTTTGCCACCTTTGGCTATGAAAAGCATTTTATTGGAAAGAACACATTTAGTCAATGATTAATTATACAAATATTCGTGTATACAATTTGTTTTTTTTAACCATTTCGACGTTTGTGACCTATTTTATAAACAATATTCCCAGGGTTCCGGGACCGCAATGAGAGGAAATAACCCCTCCGGCCTTGGTCTCGATGACCTCTTTGAATACACCCAGAGATTCCAGGTATTTTCTGACTTCGTCAACGATCGCTCTCTCCGACTCACGGACCGTGTGGGTGATAAATACCCTGTCATGATCCGCATCAAGAAGAGCTTCCTCCAGATCAGTGGCATATTTCATGACGGAATTTCCAAGGCTTCCGCGGTATTTTTTGCTCACGCCCATGGCTCCGTCTTTTACGACTATCTCGGGATGAAGCTTAAGGGTTCCTGCAAGAAGTGCGGTAACGGAAGAGCACCTTCCGCCTCTGGACAGGTAAGTGAGGGTATCCAGCACAAAACTGGCCCTTACTCTGGGAATAACATCCCCGATTTTCTTGACAATATCCTCTGCCGCCATACCCTCTGCCGCCATTTCCGCAGCCTTTATAACAAGCAGTCCTATACCGGTGGACAGATTGGAGGAATCTATAACATGCATATGACCGTTACCGTTATCTTCCGAATATATGGAAGCGAGATTAAAGGTCGAGCTCATTCCCGATGAGATGGTAAAAAGAATGATGTCATCGCCTGCATCAAGAACGGGCTTTGCGGCCTGTTCAAGTCTTTCGGCGGTTATTGCCGCAGTCTTGGGTGTCGTTTTATTTTCATCCGCCCATTTAAATATTTCCTTCTGTCCGAGACCCTCGCCGTCGTAATAGCTCTTATCTCCCATGATGATGCAAAGAGGGATAATGGTTACCGAATATTTTTTTATAAGCTCTTCACTGAGGTCACAAGTTGAATCCGCAAAAATCTTTACTCCCATTTAATCCTCCAAGGTCATTTTATATATATTCTGTAATACGTTGTTTCCACCACTTCGGAAGCACCGTATTCATTTTCGAGAAAATCTATGAGCCATGATGAAGCGACAACAGAATCAAGTGAACCTTCATAGCACTCCACTGCTATCATATCAGGCCTTCTGTCCGGACGTGCATTCCAGTAATCGGCATAGCTTTCATCATATTCCTCAGTCATGATGGTCGTTCCGTGACCCACATGTGCATCGGTGTACAGATACGTGATCGCATCACCGGTTATCATGACATATCCGGCTTCGTTTAAGACCGCAGGCAATTCCTCATTATCTATACGTGCTTTATTGGCATACATTCTTTCGAGGATAAGCCATCGTTGCGGTCCGGAGGGAACTCTCGCTTCTGCATCGAAGATATTGAGAAGGCGGTTCCTTGGATTTCCGTACTGGATTATATTGATCAGTATTACCAGAATCGTTCCCGTCGTAATAAGAAATCGTTCGGTAAATCTTTCCGCTTCTTCCTTATATGATAAACCGGCTATAACCGCAAAAAAGAGTGTCAGGTATTTCGCGGAAGAAAAAACGCTTTGATTACATGCAACAAGTACCGTTAGGAAAACAGCCAGGCTTCCACCGGCATACAGTACTAGGAATTCTTTATCTTCCGACGAATATGACTTGTTTTTGATGGCGTATACATATGCAAGCACAGAGACTATCAATATACATCCGAAGGTATACTCCACAGGATATGTATCGTTTTTAAACAGTATGTGGAGTGTTCTCCACATAAAAACAAAAACGAATACGGAAGGCAGAAAGAGCTCTTTCTTTTTAAAGATCCTCGACACCAGTAATGAAACGAGTCCGAATATAGAAACAAAGACCAGGAGTATCAACGTGTCGGAAAGGTATCCGGATATCTTGGATAAGCCGCCGTCATGTGTCGAATCGCCGGAGAGCATCATCCGAATGCTTTCAAAAAGTTCACTAACCGTCATGTATGAAAGGATACGCATCAGATACAGGATACCCGATACAGCGCATACGGATACAACGGTTAAAAATTCTCTACGCCTTCCCTTTGATCTTACAAATACATATGCGAAAACAAAAACCGCAAAGATCAGAGAAGGAGGATAAGACATCACACATACCGACAAAAAAATGCCTGCTGCAAATGCATATAAATACCTTTTCTTTTTATCTTCCTCGCATTTTCCGAGATATAACCTGCCAAGACAGATAAGCGTGAGCACGGATGTCAGATTTATCAGATTGGAAAACTCGGGTATACAGATGGATTTGGGCGTAAGATTTGCAAACAGTACGGCCACCAAAAATGCTTTTCCCTCGGACATATACCTTCTGAGGGATCTGTATAAAACATAGGAAACCGACAGATGAAGTGCCATTCCGCATGCTCTTACAAATACAACTTCACCCTCTCCGGTTCTTACAAATACTTTGTAAATCCGAAGCAGAAATTCTATCGCATAGCCGGAAGTCTGGTGAAGCTCCCACATATCCTTGAAAAGCCGGTCACCCTGAAGCAGTCTGTTACCTATCGCAAAGGCATACCCCTCATCAATGACCCATCCGAAGAAGATCATTTTGAATGCGGATACCACAGTTAAAAAGATAAGTATAAGTTTTATTACAGAATACTTTTTCTTCATCTAATCAAGATCTATAACCGTCTCGGAGTCTGTCTTCTCATCTTTCTCCTCAGGTTTCGATGATTTTTCGGGTTTCTTTTTTCGTGCAAAAACAGGAATGATCATAACAGGGATCAGCATAAAGAACGGATACATATATCTGAATGCTGATACGGGACCGAGAAGATATGTGGCCCAGAGTGCGCCCGATAATATAACAGCTGCGGTAAAACCTTTATTTTCCTCTTTTACCGACAAATACAGAGAAATCATAAGTACGATAAATGGAATGGAAAGAGAAAAAGGAAGTCCTTTTGCAGTTCCGCTGTGCTTAATCTCTTCGAAGATCCTATCATACAATCCCTTCATTTCGGGGATCACGGGAGTACAAGACACCGTATATTCATTTATCAATACATTATCCGTTTCAATATATTCTCTTGCGGAATATCTGTCGGTGACGGAAGCTCCAGGATACCAGAGCTGAACATTCTGGGTAAGAAAAGCATCGATAAATTCCCCGGGATACTTTCTGAGCAAATGAAGGTACAAATCCCAGAAGGCTGATCTGTCGGAATCATACAACTCATCGTTAAAAGAAAACTTTACCGTGTCCGCAAGCCTCGGATTATATGCTCCGGCAGACATATATCTTTCCGTAATAAATTTCTCGGGAAGTGTAAGCTCGGAATATCTGTGAACATAAACCGCTGCAATCTGATTTATCGGAACACTGAGGGACTCGTGTGATTCGCTCCCTTCAACTCCGCATGCGGGATATACAAACGCCACAACGGATAGTGAGACGATAACTCCCGCAAGCGATGCGATTAATGCTTTTCTCATCATTTTGTCTTTACTCAGGAAAAACAAAACGATCACAAGAACGCATCCAGCAGGAAGAAAATTATTTCTGAGCAGAGAAGACAATACGATGAACAGGAAAAAACGGAAAGGATTCGTCTTCTCCCCTCTTCCCGCTTTAAGAAGATTCAATATCAGAAGTATAACCGCACTTCCGAAGAGCACATCTTTTGTCATCTGGATCGAGAACACCCCGAATGCGGGATACAGCGCATAAAACAGTATTGATATGACGGGAAGAAACC